>CAXTJP010000014.1:0-31710 GCA_964244615.1 uncultured Acetobacteraceae bacterium | reverse complement strand
GGCAACGCGCCCATTGTGAGTGGCGCGGCAACGCGCCCCGTTGTAGCCGGTCCGCGTCCGTACCCATCTGTCCGCTCTACGCACCGCCCCACGCACGCTGTAGCTTGCGGCCATGCTCGACTCGGCGTTCACCGGCGGCCCCGTCCTCTCGGTTGCCAGCAGCCTCACCGGCCGTGCCTGGACCTGGCGCACCGGCTGCGACCGCACCGGGTTCGCCATCGCCGAGCGCCTGGGCGTGCCGGAGGTCGTCGGCCGCGTGCTGGCCGCACGCGACGTGACGCTGGACGGCGCGGCCGACTTCCTCGCCCCCACCCTGCGCGCCCTGATGCCGGACCCGGCCACCATGATCGACATGGACCAGGCCGCCGCACGGCTCGCCCACGCGGTACGGCGCCAGGAAACGGTGGCGGTGTTCGGCGACTACGACGTGGACGGGGCGTGCGGCGCCGCCATCCTCACCCTGTTCCTGCGCGGTTTCGGCTGCCCGGTGCTGCCCTACGTCCCGGACCGGCTGGCCGAAGGCTACGGACCCAACGGCCCGGCGCTGCGGCGGCTGGCGGCGCAGGGCGCCTCCCTGGTCGTCTGCGTCGATTGCGGCACCTCGGCCCATGCGGCGCTCACGGTGCTGGAGGGCAGCGCCGACGTGGTGGTGCTGGACCACCACAAGGCGGAGGGCCCGACCCCGCCGGTGCTGGCCACCGTGAACCCCAACCGGCTGGATTGCGGATCCGGCCTGCGCCACCTCTGCGCCGCGGGCGTCGCCTTCATGACCGCCGTCGCCACCCTGCGCGTGCTGCGCCGCGAGGGCGGTCTCGCCGGCCGCCCGGAACCCGACCTAATGGGCCTGCTCGACCTCGTGGCACTGGCCACGATCTGCGACGTCATGCCGCTGACCGGGCTGAACCGGGCGCTGGTCACCCAGGGGCTGCGCGTGATGGGCCGCCGCGCCCGGCCGGGACTCGCCGCCCTGATGGACGTATCCGGCAAGACCGCCGATGTGCCCAGCCTGCCCACCGCCATGACCTGCGGCTTCGGCCTCGGCCCGCGCATCAACGCCGGCGGCCGCATCAGCGAGGCCGATCTCGGCCTGCGCCTGCTGCTCTGCGACGACCCGCTGGACGCCCGCCTGCTGGCCGAACGCCTGGACGCGGTCAACCGCCAGCGCCAGACCGTGGAGGCCGGCGTGCTCGCCTCGGCGATGGAGGAGGCGGACCGGCAGATGCAGGCCGGCCACGGCGTGCTGCTGGTCTGCGGAGAACGCTGGCACCCCGGCGTGGTCGGCATCGTTGCCGGACGGCTGCGCGAACGCTTCAACCGCGTCGCCTGCGTGGGCGGCGTCTCGGACGGGCTGTTGAAAGGCTCGGGCCGGTCGGTGCCCGGCCACGACCTCGGCGCCGCGGTGATCGCGGCCCGCCAGTCCGGCCTGCTGACCACCGGCGGCGGCCACGCCATGGCGGCCGGCTTCTCGCTGGACCCCGCCCACCGGCCGCGTTTCCACGCTTTCCTGTGCGAGCGCCTGCCCATCCCGCCCGACGCCCCGGCCAGGCCGCATCTGCTCGTCGAAGCGATCGTCTCGGCCGCCGGCGCCACGGTGGAGCTGGCCCGGCAGCTCGGCCGCCTCGCACCCTTCGGCACCGCCAACGACGAGCCGCTGATCGTGGTCCCGGACCTGCGCGTGGTGAAGACCGAACGGCTCGGCGACGGCAACACCGTGCGCGCCTTCTTGCAGGACGAGGGGGGCGGCCGGGTCAAGGCGCTGCTGTTCCGCGCCGGCGACGGCCCGCTCGGCCAGGCCCTCGACCAGCGCGGCGGCCGCCTGCACTTGGCCGCGCACCTGCGCGCCGAAACCTGGAACGGCACGACCTCGGCCAGCCTGTTCGCGGTGGACGGAGCGGCAGCCTGATCGCCGACTTGCGCCGAACCGTGAGCGCTCCGGATGCGATTACCGGTCGCCGTCCCCTGGCCGAGCCTTGACCCCCTGCCCACTTGTTGGCTACGCAGCGCACCGCTCGTCCCGTTCGTCTAGAGGCCTAGGACACCAGCCTTTCACGTTGGCTACACGGGTTCGAATCCCGTACGGGGCACCAGAACGGCAAGAACCGCGATGTCAGTTGTGCTTCGCAACCTGATTGTGCCTTGCAACGAGAGGGCATTCCAACCTTAATCGGCCCCATGGACACGCACGCCGCGGAATTGGCCGACGCCTCCGCAGACCTCGCCCCGGGCTCGACCCAGCGCCCCACGCCCGACCTGCGGCGTGTCGGATCGCACCCCGATCACTGGTATCCGCTCGCCTGGTCCCGTGACCTCAAACCCGGCCGGGCGCTGGGCGCCCGTTTCGCCGGCGAGCCGATCGTGCTTGTCCGTCCAAAACAAGGCGCGGTGTTCGCGCTGGAGGATCGCTGCGCGCACCGACAGGTGCCGCTGCGCGACGGCGTCGTCGATGGCTGCGCGCTGCGCTGCGGCTATCACGGCTGGACCTACGACAGCACCGGCAAGTGCATCGACGTGCCGTATCTCGGCCGCGACAAGCTGCCGAACGGCGTCCGCGCCTATCCGTGCCGCGAGGCGGCCGGCCTGGTCTTCGTGTTCCCCGGCGACCCCACGCTGGCCGAGACGGTGCCGTTTCCGCAACTCGGTGCTGCCGACGACCCGCGCTATCGCACCCGCCGTTTCGGGCGGGAGGTCGCCTGCCACTACACGTTCATGCACGAGAACCTGACCGACATGAACCACCAGTTCCTGCATCGAAAGCAGATGGGACAGGTCAAGCCGCGCCATCGCGGCATGCGCATCGGCGAGGACTGGATGGAGGTGGACTACACCTTCGGCCGCACCGGCGGAAAGCAGCCCTGGGGCGAGGCGGCGATCCTGGGCAAGGGCGTCGGCAAGGCCGCCGAGAACCACAAGGATCTGATGACGATCCGCACCGAGTATCCCTACCAGAACCTGCGCATCTGGACCGACGGCGAGCTGCCGGTGATGAATCTCTGGATCGTCTACGTGCCGCTCGACCGCGAACAGCGCACCAACCGGACCTTCGGCCTGCTCGCCATACAGCGGCCGGCGAAACTGTCTTTCCTGCTCGACGCTGCCTGGCCGATCCTGGTGTGGTTCACCGAACGGATCTTCACCGAGGACCGCTGGATCGTCGAGGAGGAGCAGAAGGCGCACGACGCCCAGGGCGCCGACTGGAACCAGGAGGTGTTTCCCGCCATACGCGAACTTCGTGCCCTGCTCGGACGCCGCGGGCTGCCTGGCCAGGCGGGCTCGAAGCTGCGTGCCCCGCTGAGCCGGGACGCGTGCGGCTGCGGAACGTCGCGCCTCGACTGACGGGAAGGGTGTCCTGAGCGGCACGCCGGAGGACCAGGCGCCGGCCGAACCCTTGACGGTGGCGCGCTGCGACACGGACGCGTTGCCGGCGATCATCCCCGCTTTGGCAGCGCTCCGCGTCGAGGTGTTCCGCGCCTGGCCCTACCTGTACGAGGGCGACCCCGCCTACGAGGAGGCCTACCTGCGCACCTACCTGCGCAGCCCCAAGGCCGCGGTGATCGTCGCCCGCCAGGGCGACCGGATCGTGGGCGCCGCGACCTGCCTGCCTTTGGCCGACGAGACCGCCAACGTGCAGGCCCCGTTTCTCGCCCGCGGCTGGGACCCCGGAGACTTCTTCTACTTCGGCGAAAGCGTGCTGCGTCGCGAGTTGCGCGGGCAGGGGGTGGGCGTCGCCTTCTTCGCCGAGCGCGAGGCCCATGCGCGAGCCGTCTCGTCCTGCAGCTTCGCCTGTTTCTGCGGCGTGGCCCGGCCCGACGACCACCCGGCACGGCCCTCCGGCTTCGTTCCGCTGAATGGCTTCTGGACCAGGCGCGGGTTCACCCGACGCCCGGACCTCGCCTGCACGATGGCCTGGAAGGAGGCCGGCGACGCGCACGAGACCAGCCATCGCATGGTGTTCTGGCTGAAATCCCTGGACGGCACGCCCCTGCCGTGAGCGCGCTCCGGCTGGGCGTGCTGGCCTACGGCGTGACCGCGCCGGACAGCTTCGACGCGTTCGCCGCCAAGATGGACCGTCTGGTGGCCGAGGGCGCGGATGGCGGCGGCGCGCTGCTGGTGATGCCGGAATATGCCTGCATGGAGTTGGCGGCCGCATACCCTGGCGCCGGCGACGCCCCGCGCGAGCTGCGGGCCGTCTGTGCCCGGCGCGACGCGTTGCTGGACCTGTTCGCGGGCCTGGCACGACGGCACGGCGTCTGGCTGCTGCCCGGCAGCATGCCCTGGGCGGAAGACGGCCGGGTGCGCAACCGCGCGCCGCTGGTGGCGCCCGACGGGTCCATGCGGTTCCAGGACAAGAGCGTGATGACCCGGTTCGAAGCCGAGCGCTGGGGCGTGCAAGGCGGCGACCCGCCTTCGGTGTTCGCCACCCCCTGGGGGCGGGTCGGCATCGCCATCTGCTACGACGTGGAGTTCCCGCCCTTGGTGCGGGCGCAGGTCGCCGCCGGCGCCTGGCTGGTGCTGGCGCCCAGTTGCACCGACAGCCTGCACGGCTTCAACAGGGTGCGTCTTAGCGCCCGCGCCCGCGCGCTGGAAAACCAGTGTTTCGTGGCGGTGGCGCCCACCGTCGGGCTCGCCCCAAACCTCGCCACGCTCGACGAAAACCATGGCTATGCCGCGGTGTTCGGCCCGGTCGACCGCGGCTTCCCCGAGGACGGCGTGCTGGCACGCGGCGGGCTCGACCAGCCCGGCTGGGTGTTTGCCGATCTGGATTCTGCCTGTATCGATGCGGTGCGTGCCGATGGTGGGGTGCTCAACCACCGGGACTATCCGGCAGGCCCCGTCCCCGAGCCGAGCGAGCAGACATGAGCACCGAAGAGCTGATCCGATCCTACTACGCCGCGTTTAACGCCGGCGATTTCGACGGCATGGTGGCGTTGCTGACCGAGGAGGTGGCGCACGACATCAACCAGGGCGGCCGCCAGTCGGGCCGTGCCGCCTTCCGCACCTTCATGGCGCACATGGACGCCTCCTATAGCGAGCGGCTGGAGGACATCGTCGTCATGACCGGGGCGGCCGGCACCCGGGCCGCGGCAGAGTTCACCGTGCACGGCGTCTACAAGGCCACCGATAGCGGGCTGCCGGAAGCGACCGGCCAGCGCTACGTGCTGCCGGCGGGGGCGTTCTTCGAGGTGCAGGACGGCCTGATCGCCCGCGTCACCAACACCTACAATCTGGCCGACTGGCTGCGGCAGGTCGGCGCCTGACATCGCCGCCAGGGATTGTTAACCGACAGTCGGCAAGATCGTCCTGGCTTTGCCGCGGCGAGCCTGGTTGATAGGGGCATCCGCCGCACCATTGTCCGCCTCCCCTTGCGTCCGCGCGTGGTGCGTTCACATTATCGCCAAACCGCTCAAGGGTCCTGATGCCAGCCATACCCGCCATGACCGAGATCGGCACACGCACGTCCGAGATCATCGCGCCGTTCCTGGGCCTGGAAGGGCCCGGGATGCCGATGCTGCACGCGATCCAGGCAGCGTTCGGCTTCGTGCCGGAAGCCGCCGTGCCGGTGGTGGCGCAGGCGCTGAACCTGTCCCGGGCGGAGGTGCATGGCCTGGTGTCCTTCTACCACGATTTCCGGCGCGAGCCGGCGGGGCGGACCGTGCTGAAGCTCTGCCGCGCCGAGGCGTGCCAGGCGCGCGGCGCCGAGCAGGTCGCCGCCTACGCCAGCGCCAGGCTGGGCATCGGCTGGCACGAGACGACCGCCGATGGGGCCGTGACGCTGGAGCCCGTGTTCTGCCTCGGCCTGTGTGCCGCGGCGCCCTGCGGCATGGTCAACGACCGCACAGTGGCCCGCCTGGACAAGGCGCGGCTGGACGGTTTGCTGGAGCTGGCGTCGTGACCCGCCTCTACGTGCCGCGCGACGCGCTGTCGGTGTCCCTCGGCGCCGACGAGGTGGCGTCCGCGTTCAGGGCGGCGTGCCCCGACGCGGTGATCGTGCGCAACGGCTCGCGCGGCATGGCCTGGCTGGAGCCGCTGGTCGAGGTGGAGACGGCGCAGGGCCGCATCGGCTACGGGCCGATCGGGCCGGAGGACGTGGACGGCCTGCTGTCGTCCGGGTTCCTGGAGGGCGGCGCCCATGCCAAGCGCATCGGCCGTCCGGAAGAGGTGCCGTTCCTGGCACGCCAGACCCGTGTGACCTTCGCCCGCAACGGGCTGACCGATCCGTTGTCGCTCGCCGACTATCGCGCCCATCGCGGGCTGCAGGGCCTGACGCGCGCGCTCGGCATGGCGCCGGCCGAGATCATCGAGAACGTTCTGAAATCGGGCCTGCGCGGCCGCGGCGGGGCGGGCTTCCCCACTGGCATCAAGTGGAAGACGGTGCTCGGCGCGCCGGCACCGCAGAAATACATCGTCTGCAACGCCGACGAGGGCGACAGCGGCACCTTCGCCGACCGCATGGTGATGGAGGGCGACCCCTTCCTGCTGATCGAGGGCATGGCGATCGCCGGCCTCGCCGTGGGCGCCACGCGCGGCTACGTCTATCTGCGGTCCGAGTACCCGCACGCGATCGGGGTGATGAACCAGGCGATCCAGATCGCCCGGCGCGAGGGTGTCCTGGGCGACCGCGTGCTCGACAGCGACAAGCGTTTCGACATGGAGGTACGGGTCGGCGCCGGCGCCTATGTCTGCGGCGAGGAGACCTCCCTGCTCGACAGCCTTGAAGGCAAGCGCGGGCAGGTGCGCGCCAAGCCGCCGCTGCCGGCGATCGAGGGGCTGTTCGGCCGCCCGACGGTGGTGAACAACGTGCTCTCGCTGGCCGCCATCCCCGACATCCTGAGAGAGGGCGGGGCCGCCGCCTACCAGGCGCTCGGCTTTGGCCGCTCGCGCGGCACGATGCCGATACAGCTGGCCGGCAACATCGCCCGCGGCGGGCTGTTCGAGGTGCCGTTCGGCATCACCCTGGGCGAGCTGGTCATGGAGATCGGCGGCGGCACCGCCACCGGCCGGCCGGTGCGCGCGGTGCAGGTGGGCGGCCCGCTGGGGGCCTATTTCCCGCCCTCGCTATTCGACACGCCGTTCGACTACGAGGCGTTCACCGCGCGAGACGGCCTGATCGGCCATGGCGGCATCGTGGTTTTCGACGATACCGTGGACATGGCGCGCATGGCGCGGTTCGCGATGGAGTTCTGCGCGGTGGAATCCTGCGGCAAATGCACGCCCTGCCGCATCGGCTCCACTCGCGGGGTGGAGGTGCTCGACCGGATCATCGCCGGCGATGCCGGACAGCTCGGCCTGCTGGAGGATTTGTGTGATACGATGAAATTCGGCTCGCTCTGCGCGCTGGGCGGGTTCACGCCCTACCCGGTGATGAGCGCGGTCAGGCATTTTCCGGACGATTTCTCGCGGCCCCGCCACGCGTTGGCAGCGGAGTAGGAGCAGACACATGGCGCTCGTTCATGAATCGGAATTCGGCACGCCCGCCAGCAAGGCGGCGGCGCAGGTCACCATCAAGATCGACGGTTTCGACGTGACCGTGCCCGAGGGCACCTCGGTGATGCGCGCCGCGGCCACGATCGGCGTCAGCATCCCCAAGCTCTGCGCCACGGACACGCTGAACGCCTACGGCTCCTGCCGCATGTGCCTCGTCGAGATCGAGGGGCGCGCCGGCACGCCGGCGAGCTGCACCACGCTCGTCTCGCCCGGCATGTCGGTCATCACCGGCAACGAGCGCCTGCGCAAGCTGCGCCGCGGGGTGATGGAGCTCTACATTTCCGACCACCCGCTGGACTGCCTGACCTGTGCCGCCAACGGCGATTGCGAGCTGCAGGACACCGCCGGCGAGGTCGGACTGCGCGACGTCCGCTACGGAAGCGGCGAGAACCACCTGCACGCCAAGAAGGACCAGTCCAACCCGTATTTCGACTACGACCCGTCCAAATGCATCGTCTGCAGCCGCTGCGTGCGGGCCTGCGAAGAGGTGCAGGGCACCTTCGCGTTGACCATCGACGGCCGCGGCTTCGACAGCCGCGTCGCCGCCGGCCAGAACGAGCCGTTCATGACCAGCGAGTGCGTGTCCTGCGGCGCCTGCGTCCAGGCTTGTCCGACCGCGACGCTGGTCGAGAAGAAAGTGGTCGAGATCGGCACGCCGGACCGGTCCGTGGTCACGACCTGCGCCTACTGCGGGGTCGGCTGCCAGTTCAAGGCGGAGATGCGCGGCCCGGAACTGGTACGCATGGTGCCCTACAAGGACGGCAAGGCCAATCGCGGCCATAGCTGCGTCAAGGGCCGCTTCGCCTGGGGCTACGCCACGCACCGCGAGCGCATGACCAAGCCGATGATACGCGCCCGCACCACCGACCCGTGGCGCGAGACGAGCTGGGAGGAGGCGTTGAGCTATGCCGCCTCGGAAATCCAGCGCGTCCAGGCCAAGTATGGCCGGTCCTCGGTGGGCGGCATCACCTCGTCGCGTTGCACCAACGAGGAGACGTACCTGGTTCAGAAGCTGGTGCGCGCCGGCTTCCACAACAACAACGTCGATACGTGCGCCCGGGTGTGCCACTCGCCGACCGGGTTCGGCCTGTCGCAGACCTACGGCACCTCGGCCGGCACCCAGGATTTCGACAGCGTCGAGCAGACCGACGTAATGCTGGTGATCGGCGCCAACCCGACCGACGGGCACCCGGTGTTCGCCTCGCGCATGAAGAAGCGGCTACGGGCCGGCGCCCGCCTGATCGTGGTGGACCCGCGTCGGATCGACCTGGTGCGCAGCCCGCATGTCGAGGCGGCGATGCACCTCAAGCTGCAGCCCGGCACCAACGTCGCGATCGTGACCGCGCTGGCGCATGTGATCGTGGCCGAAGGCTTGGTGAACGAGGCCTTCGTGCGCGAGCGTTGCGACATGGACGAATTCCATGCCTGGGCGGAGTTCGTGCTGGAGCCGCAAAACGCGCCCGAGGCGGTGGAGCGCGTCTCCGGCGTCCCCGCCGAGCTGATCCGCAGCGCCGCGCGCCTTTACGCGACCGGCGGCAACGCCGCCATCTTCTATGGCCTTGGCGTCACCGAACACAGCCAGGGTACCACCACGGTCATGGCGATCGCCAACCTGGCCATGGCGACGGGCAATATCGGCCGGCCGGGCGTGGGCGTGAACCCGCTGCGTGGCCAGAACAACGTGCAGGGCAGCTGCGACATGGGCAGCTTCCCGCACGAGCTGCCGGGCTATCGCCATGTCAGTGGTGACGCGACCCGCGACATGTTCGCCGAGGCATGGGGCGTGACGCTCGATCCCGAGCCCGGCCTGCGCATCAACAACATGCTGGACGCCGCCGTCGAAGGCACGTTCAAGGCCCTCTACGTCCAGGGCGAGGACATCGCCCAGTCCGACCCCGATTCCAAGCACGTGATCGCCGGGCTGGAGGCGATGGAGTGCGTCATCGTGCAGGATCTGTTCCTCAACGAGACGGCCAACTACGCCCACGTATTCCTGCCCGGCACCACCTTCCTGGAAAAGGACGGCACCTTCACCAATGCCGAGCGGCGCATCAACCGGGTTCGCCGGGTGATCCAGCCGATGCCGGGCCTGGCCGACTGGGAGGTGACGCTGCGCCTGGCCGCGGCTTTGGGCGTGGACATCGGCACCTACGCCCATCCGGGCGAGATCATGGACGAGGTGGCGCGTCTGACCCCGAGCTTCGCCGGCGTGTCCTACGCACGGCTGGACGAGCTCGGCTCCATCCAATGGCCCTGCAACGCCGAGGCGCCGGACGGCACCCCGGTCATGCATATCGACCGTTTCGTCCGTGGCAACGGCCGCTTCATGATCACCGAGTATGTTCCCACCGAGGAGAAGACCGGGCCGCGCTTCCCGCTCCTGCTGACCACCGGGCGCATCCTGAGCCAGTACAACGTCGGCGCGCAGACCCGACGCACCGAGAACAGCCGCTGGCACGAGGAGGACGTGCTGGAAATGCACCCGCACGACGCCGAGCAGCGCGGCGTGCGCGAGCACGACTGGGTCCGGCTGCGCAGCCGGGCCGGCGAAACCTCGCTGCGCGTAAGCATTACCGACCGTGTGGCACCGGGTGTCGTCTATACCACCTTCCACCACCCGGTGACCCAGGCCAACGTCATTACCACGGAGCACACCGACTGGGCGACGAACTGCCCCGAGTACAAGGTGACCGCCGTTCAGGTCAGCCCGTCGAATGGGCCTAGCGAGTGGCAGAAGGAGTACCAATTACATAGTGACCTCAGCCGGCGTATAGCGGCGGAATAGTTGCGGCGGGGTGTCGTGCATCAACGAACCTGGGAGAGACGAGCATGAGCTGGAAAGCCCCGAGAATCATCGAGGTGGCGCTGGGCGCCGAGATCAACAGCTACGCCTGCGCTGAAGCCAAGAAGTAAGAACAAGCCGGGTTGTTCCGGCTTAGGCAGGCCCAGGGGAAGCGTCGCCCCTGGGCATCGCCAAAGGGAAGGCAGGCACTTGCTCACCGACACGCTGCTCTCGCCGGAAGGCTTGGCAGAGGCGCTCCGTGCGATCGGCGCCGAGCGCTACCATATCCTCCATCCATTTCATCGTTTGTTGCACGATGGCCGGCTGAACCGCGCGCAGGTTCAGGCCTGGGCGTTGAACCGCTACTACTACCAGGCCAGCATACCGGTGAAGGACGCCACCCTGTTGGCCCGTCTGCCGACGGCCGAGTTGCGGCGCGAGTGGCGCCGGCGCCTTGTGGATCACGATGGGGACGCTCCCGGCACCGGCGGTGTCGCACGCTGGCTCAAGCTGGCGGAAGGGGTTGGACTCGATCGGAAGGCTGTCGAGTCCGGGTGCGGCATTCTGCCCGCAACGCGCTTCGCGGTTGACGCCTACGTCGCCTTCGTGCGCGACCGCAGCGTGCTGGAAGCCGTCGCCTCGTCGCTGACGGAATTGTTCTCGCCGAAGATCATCGCGGAGCGCGTGTCCGGCATGCTGGCGCATTACGACTGGATCACCCGTGACACACTCGCGTATTTCACCCCGCGCCTGACCCAGGCGCCGCAGGATTCCGACTTCGCTCTCGCCTACGTGCAGCAGCATGCGCGCAGCCCGGCCGAGCAAAAGGCGGTGCTCGATGCGCTTCGCTTCAAATGCGACGTCCTCTGGGCGCAGCTCGACGCGCTGCACCACGCCTACGTACACCCAGCCACGCCGCCGCCCGGCGCCTTCGTGCCCGACCGTGGTTGAGGCGGGTGCGATGACGCCGCAATTCAGCCGCGGTCACAGGTTGCGCTTCGACCAGGTGCGAGACGCCTGGGTGTTGCTGGGCCCGGAACGCCTGTTCCTGCCCGACGAGCACGCCGTGGAAGTTCTGAAGCTGGTGGACGGCGTGCGCACGGTGGACGTCATCGTGACCGACCTCGCGGCCCGCTACGACGCGCCGGTGGACGCCATACGCCTCGATGTGGATGCCATGCTGGCCGATCTTTCCTCCCGTGGAGCGATCCGTTTATGAGCGTGTTTCCGCCGCCGCTCGGCCTGATCGCCGAACTGACGCATCGCTGCCCGCTCTCCTGTCCCTACTGCTCCAACCCGCTTGACCTGGAACGCGCCGCCACCGAGCTCGACACCGCAGGGTGGCTCTCGGTGCTGGACCAGGCGGCCGAGATCGGCGTGTTGCAGGTGCATTTCACCGGTGGCGAGCCGATGGCCAGGCGCGATCTTGCAACGCTGGTCCGCCATGCCACCGGGCGTGGCCTCTACACCAACATCATCACCTCCGGCGTCACCCTGGACGACCGTATGATGGCGGCGCTGATGGATTCGGGCGTGGACCACATCCAGCTGAGCTTTCAGGACGTGGATCCCACCGCCAACGATCGCTTCGGCGCCAGTCCCGGAGCGTTCGCCAAGAAGCAGGCCGCTGCCGCCCGTATCCGCCAGGCCGGCCTGCCGCTGACGCTGAACTTCGTGGTTCACCGCAGCAACGCCGCCCGCATTCCGCAGATGATCGCCATGGCCGAGACGCTGCAGGCGGACCGCACCGAGATCGCCCACGTGCAGTATTACGGCTGGGGCCTGGTCAATCGCGCCGCCCTGCTGCCCAGCCGCGCCCAGCTCGAGGCCGCGACCGAGGCCGTGGAGGCGGCGCGCCTGCGTCTGGCCGGTCGGATGGTGATCGACTACGTGGTGCCGGACTATCACGCCGCCCGCCCGAAGGCGTGCATGGGCGGCTGGGCGCAGCGCTTCATCAACATCTCGCCGTCCGGCCGCGCCATGCCGTGCCACGCGGCGGAGACGCTGCCGGGCTTCACCTTCCCGTCGGTGCGCGACACCTCGCTGTTCGAGATCTGGAACCGGTCCGAGGCTTTCCTGCGGTTTCGCGGCACCGCCTGGATGCCTGAACCCTGCCGAAGCTGCGACCGGCGCGAGGTCGATTGGGGTGGCTGTCGCTGCCAGGCCTTCGCCCTGCTGGGCGACACGCACGCGACCGATCCGGCCTGCGAGCTCTCGCCGCATCACGATGTCATGCAGGCCGCGGTGTCGGAGAGCGAGGCGGGCCAGCCGCCGTTCAGGTTCCGCCGGCCCGTGAAGCTCGAACCGGTGGGCAGGGCGGGGTTTGCGATGCCCGACCCAGTCCAGGCCTGATTGTCCGGTCAGCTGACCAGGTTGACCGGCACACGGCCCGCGAGCACGGCTTCGATGCCGTCCAGCACGAGGCGCCCCATTGCGTCGCGCGTCTCCTCCGTAGCAGTCGCGATGTGCGGCGTGAGCACGACGGTCTCGAGGCCTCGGTAAGCGTCAGGAACGGAGGGCTCGCGCGGGAACACGTCCAGCCCGGCCGCCGCCACATGGCCGGACCGTAGCGCCGCGACGAGTGCCTCGTCGTCCACTAGCGTGCCGCGGGCGGTGTTCACCACCACGGCCCGACGCGGCAAGGCAGCCAGGCGACGGGCGTTCAGCCAGCCTCGAGTGGCTGCCCCACCGGGCGCCAGAAGGCACAGCACCTGGCTCGCCGCGAGCAGGGACGCGTCGTCGGCGTGGTAGGTGGCGCCGTCCTCCAGCGCCGCCGGCAAGCGCACGCGGTTGTGGTAGTGGACCTGCATTCCGAAGCCGTGGCGAGCGATCCGCGCAAGGGCCTGCCCGATCCTGCCCATGCCGAAGATGCCCAGCCGCTTGCCGGAGACCTCCAGGCCTAGGAAGTCGCCCGGCGCCCAACCGTGCCAGGCGCCCGCCCTCACCAGCCGCTCGGCCTCGCCAACGCGCCGTGCCGCGGCCAGGATCAGGAGCATGGTGAACTCGGCCGTGGATTGCGACAGCACCCCCGGCGTGTTCACGACGGCAATGCCGCGAGCTCGGGCCGCGGCCACGTCGATATGCTCGTGGCCGACGCTGAAGGTGCCGATGACCCTGACCGAAGCGCCGAGGTCCCGGATAATCGAGGCGTCCAGGGCAAACCCCGGGAGGCACAGGATCGCGTCGGCGCCCACCGAGGCCCGGGGCAACCAGTCGCGCAAGCGAAGCTGCCCAGGCATGCGCACATCGAACGTGTTCCGCGCCCTCTCGGCGACCGCCGAAGGCAGCTCCATCGTCGCCAGCAGCGTGAACTCAGGTTTCGCCATGTGCGTGATCCATCGATGCTGCGCCGAAAAACCCTTATGGGCCAAGGACGATCACCAGAGTATGCGGACGGCCCCGCACATCGTTGCAGACGCGATTTTGCTGCAATGCCGTCATCACGGTCATGTGAGATAGGGCTGGGGCTTCCCGGGCTAGCTTAATCTGCTGTGTCCAACTAGCAACAGTGCCGACACTCACCGACGTCGCCGTCTCGCGTCTCGCGATCCCTCGTCATAGATGCAGCGTTGTCGATGCCGGAAGCTGCACACCGCCGCGATGGGTGCGGGACCGGGATCTTATCTTATAGGAGTAATCAACAATGAAGCTCAGGAATGCGCTTCTGGTCGCGACGACGCTGGCCGCCCCTGCTGCTGCTTTGGCACAGCCCGTCACCGGCCCGTATATCAGCCTGGGCGCAGGCGGCACGTATATCCAGGACCAGAACATTACGAACCTGAACGTTCCGGCTCTTGGTGCGAACAGCTACGGCGTCAACAATAACGGCCATCTGCGGGTCGACGGCAACGTCATCGGATCCGGCGCCGTCGGTTACGGCCTTGGCAATGGCGTGCGCATCGAGTTGCAGGGCGACTATCGACGCAACACGCTGACGGGGTTCAGCAGCCTCAACGGCGGCGGACACGAGGAACAGTATGAAGGCTACGTCAACGTTCTGTATGATTTCGACCTTGCCCCGTTCGGCCTGCCGCTGGCCCCGTATATCGGTGTCGGTGCCGGCTACGACCAGGTGAAGTTCGAGAACGGCCACGCCGTCGGCGCGTCCGGCGACCAGCCGATCTTCATCCGCGAGACCAACACCCAGGGCAACTTCGCGGCCCAGGGCATTCTCGGCGTCGCCTACAACATCGATGCCTTGCCGGGCCTGGCGCTCACGGCCGAGGGCCGTGTTTCCGCCATTCCGGAAGGCCAGACCTACCACGGCCAGTTCTTCGCGCCGGGTGTTGCCACGCGTATCAACTTCCGCACGGACAACACGATCAACTACGCCGGCATCGTCGGCCTGCGTTACGCGCTGTTCCAGCCTGCTCCCCCGCCGCCGCCGGCTCCTCCGCCGGCTCAGGTTGCGGCTCCGGCGCCCGAGCCGGCCCGTACCTACCTTGTGTTCTTTGATTGGGATCGCGCAGACCTGACGGCCCGCGCGCGCCAGATCGTGTCCGAAGCGGCGCAGGCCAGCACGCACGTGCAGACCACGCGCATCGAGGTCAACGGCTACACCGACCTGTCGGGCACCGCCGCCTACAACCAGCGCCTGTCCGTCCGCCGCGCGCAGAGCGTGGAAGCCGAACTGGTGCGTGACGGCGTGAACCGCGGCGAGATCAGCATCCACGGCTACGGCGAGAGCAACCCGCTGGTGCAGACGGCCAAGGGTGTGCGCGAGCCGCAGAACCGCCGGGTGGAAATCATCCTGAAGTAAGGCCGATTTCTGAAGCGTGCGAAACGGGGGGAGGGCAGGATGGCTCTCCCCTTTTTCGTGGTCCGACCCAGGCGTCGCCCAGAGCCTGACAGCTTGAAGCCATGGTGCTTTGGCGTAACGTCTCCTTGCTCCTCGTCGCTGCTCCGGAGAACCGAATGACAAGCCGAACCTCACGACTCCTCACCTCGGCGCTCGGTGCGGTCGGGCTCGCCCTCATGGCGGTGCCGGCGCGGGCGCAGCCGGTGACCGGCCCGTACGTCAGCCTCGGGGGTGGCGGTAACCTGGTCCAGGACGAGACGCTGCGGCTCAACCCCAGCTTTCCGGCGGGCAAGCTGCGTTTCGACACCGGCGGTGCGGTGGCGCTGGGCGCGGTCGGTTACGGTTTCGGCAACGGTTTTCGCGTCGAGCTCGAAGGCGACTGGCGCTACAACGGCCTGCGCCAGTTCCTGGGAACTCCGTTTCCCACGCACGCCGGCGGCGAGCAGCAGAACTACGGCGGCATGGTCAACGCGCTGTTCGACCTCGACGTGAGTGCGGGCTGGATCTACCCGTATCTGGGCGTGGGCGGCGGCTACAGCTTCACGCGCTGGGATCATGTGCAGGTCGCGGGGACCAGCACCGCGTACGACTTCAGCGCCAGCGGAACGCATGGCAACCCGGCCTATCAGGGCATTTTCGGCCTGTCTTTCCCGATCAGCTTCGTGCCGGGGCTGTCGCTGACGGCAGAGTATCGGTTCATGGGCATCGTCGGGAACGGGCGTTTCCACGGAAGTTCGATCGGTGAGCAGGGGTCGTTCGGGCCGAAACCCCTGAGCATCGCGCGGGGCAACGCAGACATCACCAGCGACTACAATCATTCCGCCCTGCTCGGTCTGCGCTACGCTCTGTTCGCGCCGGCGCCGCCGATGCCGGTACAATCGGCACCCGCGCCTGTCGCTGCTCCGGCGCCTGAGCCCGCGCGCACCTACCTGGTCTTCTTCGACTGGGATCGTGCCGACCTGACCGGCCGCGCCCGCCAGATCGTGTCGGAGGCAGCACAAGCCAGCACGCATGTGCAGACGACGCGCATCGAGGTCAACGGCTTCACCGACCTCTCCGGCACGGCCGCCTACAACCAGCGCCTGTCCGTCCGCCGGGCCCAGAGCGTGGAAGCCGAGCTGGTGCGCGACGGTGTGGCGCGCGCCGAGATCACCATCCACGGCTACGGCGAGAGCAACCCGCTGGTGCAGACCGCCAAGGGCGTGCGAGAGCCGCAGAACCGCCGTGTGGAGATCATCCTGAAGTAGGAGTGCCGCGATGTTTCGGGCATTGCCTCCGATCGCGATCGCCCTCGGCGCTGCCGGGCTCATCCCGTTCGCCTTGCTTGGCGTGATATCGGTCGGTGGCAGCCCCGATTCGTCCCTGTCCGCCGTTCGCGGCCTGGTTGGCTACGGCGCGGTGATCCTGGCGTTCCTCGGCGGTGTGCATTGGGGGTTCGCGCTGGAGGAACAGGGGGACGGCCGTGCCACGACGGCGCGCCTGGCCCTCGGCGTCTTGCCCTCGCTTGTCGGCTGGGCGGCAATCCTGTGCAGCGTGACCGTCATCTCCCGCCCAGTGCTCAGCCTGGCGATACTGGTGGCCGGCTTCATCGCAACCGTCATCGTCGAGTCACGCGCCCATAAGCGCAACCTCGTCCCAGGCGGCTACATGGCGTTACGCTGGGTCATGTCGGTGCTGGTCGCGGCCCTGCTGACGACAGTTCTGGTTGTGCGCTTGACCGGAGCACACGTTCTTCTATGAATTTTGTCTTTATTCTGAGAAGATTTTATGATTTAAGGGTTTAGTATCTAAGCGGAGTTCTCATGTCACAGGCAGTTATCGTCCCCTTTCCCGGCACAACGAACAGCCGGACGAAGCGGGGCGGGGAACAGGAGCGGCTACGGCGCGCCCTGGAAGATTTGCAGGCTGCCTTGGGCGAGCAGAAGCGGGCGCTCAGCGGCTGGCGCTTCGCGATGACGGAACTGGGCATAGGCGTTGCGGGATTGGGACAGGCACTCGGAAGCTACCAGGACAGCCTGGGCGATGTCGAAGCAAGGCTGACGGGCTTGTGCGGTGAAGCCAGAACGATGCAGCGTTGGGCGGCGGAGGCCACGGCCCAGGCCCGGCTGCCGGCCGCTACAGGTGCAGCGCCACACGCCGGCTGATGATCACCAGGGCTGAAACCGTGATCAGCGACGTCCCGGCGATGTAGAGCCCCGGGATGGTAAGGCTCCCGGTCGTCTCGATCAGCCACTCCAGGCCGAGTTGCGCGAAGCCGCCAAAGGCGACCACGCCGAGCGTGTAGCCGAGCGACATGCCGCCGGCCCGCACGCGCACCGGGAACATCTCGGCGAACAGCGCCGCCGAGGGTCCGGTGTAGGCGGCTCGCAAGACACTGATCCCTACCAGCACGGCCGTCAGGATCGTCTGCGTCGGGTACGCAACGACGGCCAGGAAGGCCGGATAGGAGCCGACGCAGAGCAGGCAGGCCGGGATCAGCATCACCCGTATCCGACCCAGGCGATCTGACAGATGTGCGGTGATCGGCGTCACGGCGAGCGGTGCCAGCGAAGCCAGGAAAGTGACGGCGAAGCTGCGGGACTGCGTCATGTGCAGGTGGCGGTGCGCGTAGGTCGGCAGATAAATGTTAAGGTAGGTTCCCGCCGTCCCGGCGGCGATGACGCAGGCGGTCAGCACGACACGGCCGCCATGCCGGCGCAGCAACTCGGCAACTGGGGCGCTCGCCGTGCTGTCGGCCTCGAAGGCGGGCGATTCGGCCACGTGCCGCCGGACGTATAGCCCCACAGGCCCGATCAGCAGGCCCAGCAGGAACGGCACACGAAACCCCCAGCCATCGAGAGCGTCGGGCGACAGCACGCCCGACAGCGCCCAGGCGACCCCGGAGCCGAAGATTGCCGAAATGGCCTGGCTGGTATACTGGAAGCTGCCGAAAAACCCGGCGCGGCGTCCCGCATGCTCGATCATGAAGGCCGTGGCCCCGCCGAACTCGCCGCCGGCAGAGAACCCCTGGATCAGCCTGGCCGCAAGAATGCCGATGCCCGCCCATCGTCCGATGGTGGCGTAGCCCGGCATGATGGCCATCATGGCCGTGCCGAACGTCATCAGCAGGATGGAGGCGGTGAGCGCCGCGCGTCGGCCGCTTCGGTCCGCGTAGCCGCCCAGCACGGCGGCACCGACCGGCCGGGCCAGGAACGACACGCCGTAGGTGCCGAACGTCAGCAGAAGCGCGGTGGTCGGATCCGATTTCGGGAAGAACGCACCGGCGATCTGGGAGGCGAAGTAGCCGAAGACGCTGAAATCGTACCATTCCAGCGCGTTGCCCGCAGACGCCGCGAGAATGACGCGCGAGAGCGGGGTTGCCGCGACCGTCTGCTTCATGGTCGCGGCTGGCCCGTCATGGCACCGCCGGGCGGCGGTCGTATCGAGTGGTCATGCCGCGGCAGGCCGGGCGCGTGGATCAGTCTGCAGCGTCGGCCAACGCGCCCGGCTTTGTGTGCGCGGTGCGCCGCATGGCATCTTCCACATGCCGGCTGAACACGTATTCGGCGGGGCGCTGATTCTCGAGCGGGATCTCCGGGGCCATCGGACCGTCCAGCTTCGGTCCGCGCAGCAGCACGCGGGCGATCTTGAGCGGGTTCCTGACCGAGTCGACGACGGCGCTCGCCTCATAGCCGGAATGCACCATGCAGTCGGCGCATTTCTCGTAGTTGCCGGTGCCGTACTTGTCCCAGTCCGTGGTTTCCATCAGCTCCGTGAACGTCTTGGCGTAGCCCTCCCCGAGCAGGTAGCACGGGCGTTGCCAGCCGAACACGTTGCGGGTCGGGTTGCCCCACGGGGTGCAGCGGTATTCCTGGTTGCCGGCCAGGAAATCGATGAACAAGGGGCTCTGGCCGAACTTCCAGCCATGGCCGCGGCCATGCTTCAGGATGTCGCGGAACAGCTGCTTGGTTTTCTGACGGCCTAGAAAATGCTTCTGGTCCGGCGCACGCTCATAGGCGTAGCCGGGCGAGGTCATGATGCCGTCGACCCCCATGGCCGTGACATCGTCGAAGAACTTGGCCACCCGCTCGGGATCGGCGCCATCGAACAGGGTGCAGTTGATCGACAGGCGGAAACCGCGCTTCTTGGCCTCCTTCATCGCCGACACGGCACGGTCGTAGGTGCCGCCTTGGCTGACCGCGCGGTCGTGCATCTCGCGGTCGCCGTCCAGGTGGATGTCCAGGGTCAGGGACGGATGCGGCTTGAACTGGTCGAGTTTCTTCTCCAGCAGCAGCGCGTTGGTGCAGAGATAGACGAACTTGCCGCGCGCGAGCAGCTTCTCGACGATCTCCGGCATCTCCTTGTGCAGCAGCGGCTCGCCGCCGGCGATGGAAACCACCGGCGCTCCGCACTCGTCGGCCGCGTCCATGCATTCCTGCACCGACAGGCGCTGGTTCAATATCGGCGCCGGGTAGTCGATCTTGCCGCAGCCGCCGCAGGCCAGGTTGCAACGGAACAGCGGCTCCAGCATCAGCACCAACGGATAGCGCTTGCGACCGGCCAGATGCTGCTTGACCACGTAGGCGCCGACACGCAGCACCTGTTTCAATGGAACCGACAATCCACGTTCTCCTACACGCCCCGCTATTCGTCCCCATGACGGGAGAAGACGGGACGAACCCTCGCTTACTACGCCTGGGCGGGTCGCCCAACAGCGCGGGACATTGGGCTGCGCTGCACAACATGCCACCCTGACTAGCGTTTCGTCTCGCATTGCGTTGCGCCTGGGCAACCGGGGCGTCGGGTATGGTGGACAAATCAACGCCATGCGGCTTGCAGGACACATCTCCAAGGCCGGGCGAAGAGGTGAAGATGCCGGCAAGACAGCGGGCCGATGTGATGTTGGCCGAGCGCGGATTGGCCGAAAGCCGCACCAGGGCGCAGGCTCTCATCCTGGCCGGCCGGGTGTTTGCCGCCGGTCGTCGCGTCGCCAAGGCGGGGGATCTGCTGCCGACCGAGTCGGCCTTGGAGGTGCGCGGATCGGACCACCCCTGGGTGTCGCGGGGCGGGCTGAAGCTCGATCACGCGCTGCGCCTGTTCGACCTCTCTCCTGCCGGCCGAGTGTGCCTCGATATCGGCGCCTCCACCGGCGGGTTCACCGACGTGCTGCTGACACACGGGGCCGAGCGGGTGCATGCGGTGGATGTGGGACACGGGCAGCTGGCCTGGAAGCTGCGATCAGACCCCAGGGTAGCGGTGCACGAGCGGGTGAATGCCCGTCGCCTCGACGCGTCGGTCATCGGAGAGAACGTGGGTGCGCTGGTCTGCGATGCGAGCTTCATCGGGCTGCGCACCATCCTGCCGGCGCCGCTGCTTCTGTGCGCGCCGGGCGCCTGGGCGGTGGCGCTGATCAAGCCGCAATTCGAGGCAGGGCCCGCACAGGTCGGCGTTCGCGGCGTGGTACGCGATCCGGCCGTGCATGCGTCGGTATGCGCAGCCGTGCGGGAATGGTGGTCGGCCCTGCCAGGGTGGTCCGTTTTGGGCCTAGTGGAGAGCCCGATTACCGGACCCGAGGGCAACCGCGAGTTCCTGATCGCCGCCACTCTCGCAGCGGGCCAGCTCAGCGCAGGATAAAGCCGCCGCCGAGCACGCGGGACCCGTCATGGAGGACGCAACCCTGGCCGGGGGCGGGCAGGGCCGGCTCGTCCAGTTCCACTTCGGCACCGGTGCCCGAGGGCACCACACGTGCCGGTCGCTGAGCGTCTCGCGCGCGCAGCTTGACGGTGCAGCGCACGCCGTCCGCAGGCGCATCGACGAGCCAGTTCATGTCACGCAATCGCAGGCGGGTGGTGCCGGTGCCGCGCGGGCCGACCACGATGCGCCGGGCGGGCGCGTCCACGGCCAGCACGATCTGGGCGGCCCCGCCGTCGCTGGACGCGGTGCCGAGCCGCTTGCCCTGGCCGACCGTGTAGCCGCCGATGCCGCCATGGCGGCCCAGCACGCGGCCGTCGCGGCTCACGATGTCGCCGGGCACGGCCGCGTCGGGCCTGATCCTGCCCACCAGGGCGGCGTAGCTGCCGTCTGGCACGAAGCAGATATCCTGGCTGTCGGGCTTGTCGGCGACCGCCAGCCCTAGCCGGGCGGCGACCGCCCGGGTCGCCGCCTTGTCCGGCATGTCGCCGAGCGGAAAGCGGCAGAACGCCAGCTGCGCCCGCGTGGTGGCGAACAGGAACCAGCTCTGGTCGCGCTGCGGGTCGGCGGCCTGGTGCAGCTCCGGGCCGTCCACCCCTTCGATCCGACGCACGTAGTGGCCGGTCGCCAGCGCGCCGGCACCGAGTTCGCGCGCCATGCCGAGCAGGTCGGTGAATTTCGGGCCCTGGTTGCAGCGCACGCAGGGCACCGGCGTCTCGCCGGCCGCGTAGGAGGCCGCGAAGTCGTCTATCACCGCCGCGCGGAAACGCGCCTCGGCGTCGATCACGTAGTGCGGTATGCCGAGCCGGTCGGCCACGTCGCGCGCGTCGTGGATGTCCTGGCCGGCACAGCAGGAGCCACGCCGCGCGCTGGCCGACCCGTGATCGTACAGCTGCAGAGTCACGCCGACAACGTCGTGCCCCGCCTCGGACAGCATCCCGGCAACGACACTGCTGTCCACGCCTCCCGACATGGCGACCACGATACGCAAAGCTTGCCGCGGACCCTTTCAGGACGTCTTGGCGAGAGCCCCAACCGGCTGCACGTCCACGCCGACGTTCAATGTGGTGTAGCCGGGCTGGCCTTTCAGGATCAGGCGGACGGTGAAGCTGTCATGCCCGACATAGCCGCGCGTGGCGGCATACTCGATGCTGGTGCGGCCGTTGTACTTGACCACGGTTTCGTCCCCGTGCGGCGGCCTGACAGCCACCAGGGGCGCGTCGAAAGGCTGGCCGCTGCCCGAGGTGAGCGAGGCCGCGCAGAAGCCGCCATCGTTGCTGATCACCATGGCGACCGAGGCGGTGCCCCCGTCGACCACATGGAACGGCGCCACCGTGCACAGCGCGGCAGGAGGCGGCCCGAGATGGGGTGGCAGCCGGCCGGGCGCCTCGGCCACCGGTATGGGCGGCTTGGCGCAGCCGGCGAGCAGGGCGGCCATGGCGAGCGGGACGGGAACGAAGGCCAGCAAACGCAGCACGGGCGTACTCCGGGGTTCTGGGCGGCGTGCCCCAGCATCGCCGGGGCTGTGGGGGACTGCGCATAGCGTGCCCATGCGCATCGGACCAGGGGCCGCGCGTGACGGGCCTGTCATATGGCGCCGCTGCATCACCGTTCGAGACATCTGTGGCCAATCGTGAATAGTGGTTGCAGCGGTCGACGATAGACGATTTACCTGCATGAACAGAAACTTCCCAGCCGGAGTTCGTTCATGCGCATCGCCACCACCGCCCTGCTCGCCGCCGGGCTCCTCGCAGCGCCAAGCCTGCATGCCGCCAGCAAGCGGCCCAGCCACGCGCGTGTCGTGCCGATGGCGGCTCCTGCCTGCGAATACCCTGCCGACCGCAAGGCGTTCGAGATCGAGGGGCTGAAGAGCCAGCTGATGGTGACCGCCCTGGCCTGCAAGCAGCAGGACAAATACAACGCCTTCATGTCCCGCTACCAGCCGGACGTGGCGCGCGAGGAGCAGAACCTCGGCCAGTATTTCAAGCGCTCCTACGGCCGGGGCTCGCAGAAGGCCTATGACGAGTACATCACCAACCTGGCCGACATACAGGAACAGGATGGGCTGAAGGCCGGTACCGCGCTGTGCGACAACCTGCCTGCGATGTTCGACGAGGTGCTGAGCCTGCACGATTCCTCGGAACTGCACGATTACGTCAACAGCAAGCTGATCGCCCAGCCTATCGCCTTCCAGACCTGCTCGGGCACCCCGCCGGCCGAAGCCACGTCGCACAGGAGCCGCCATTCGACCAAGTCGTCGTCCAAGCGCACTTGAACACCGTCAGAAGCGCCTGCTGATGCCGACCGCCACGAACGGGCGCGGTGGGGTGGTGCCGGCGGCACCCCAGCCGACGCTGGCATCGAGCTGCACGTCGCGACCCAGGATATAGGCGGTACCGGCATCGACGATGACCGAGGCGCGGCCGCGATGTGTCTCGGCAGACTGCATGCCGGTGTCGGCAAACAGGTTCAGTGCCGGGCTCGGATTGTAGTTCAGCGTCATTGCGAACAGGCCAGGTGTTACCGGACGCTGGTTCACGTCCTCGTAGCGGGCAACGCCGATGTTGGGGTTCAGCGACCACTCGGATGCGAAGTTCCAGTCGGCCACCAGGCGTAGGTCGCCGGTGGTGCGCCTGTTGTGGAACGCTCCCGTGCCGGAGGGCGGAAAGACGCGCAGGATGGCGCCGACCGAGGGCCGCGCCAGGCCGCCATCGTCGAGGAAATGGTATTTGACCCCGACCGAGGCGGGAGAAAACCCGTCGGTCGCCGTGGCCTGTCCGTCCGCGCTCGTCCGCTGCCAGGTGTAGCCGTTGCCCTCCACCCGTATCTCCCAGGCCTTCGACAGGCCGAACCGCAGCAGGGTCGGCACGAAGAACAGCTGCAGATGGCCCTGGCCGTCGCGATGGTATTCGTATTGGAAGCCGATCTCCGCCTGAACGTGGTCGGGGCCGATGGTGGTGCTGCCATCGGCGATCCCGGGGCGGTCCGGGTTGATCAGATCCTCTGCTGCCGGTGCCGCTCCCGGGCCTGGCGGGTCGGCGCGGGCCGGAACCCGTGTCGTCACCAGCAGCGCGGCTGTCAACGCGGCCAGCCCTGTGCGCCTCAACCGGTGCCTCCCAAGACGACGTGCGGGCGTGGCACCACCGCGAGCAGCGCCGGCACGAACAGCAGCGTGGTCGCCACCGTGCAGCCGAGGCTGATCAGCAGCAGCGTCCCCATGCTGGCTGTGCCCGGATGGGCCGAGAGCGCCAGCGAGCCGAACGCCGTGCCTGTGGTGAGCGCCGAGAAGATCACCGCGCGCGCCGTGGCCGACCCCAGGAAGCGCGTGATGCCGGCGCGCCAGTTCATCACGAAGTAGATGTTGAAGGACACGCCGACGCCGAGCAGCAGCGGCAGCGCGATGATGTTGGCAAAGTTCAGGCTGATATGCGCTGCCATCAGGACCAGCACGGTCAGCAGGGCGGAGACGAGCAGCGGGGTCATCACCAGCACCACGTCCAGCACCCGACGCAATGCCACCGCCAGGATCAAGGCGATGGCCAGCAAGGCGCTGGCAGCGGCGATGCGGAACGCACCGACGATGGTGCGTGCGCTCTGCACGATCCAGACTGCCGAGCCGGTAGCCTGCGGCATCACCGGCTGCACCTCGGCCACGAAATGGCGGATGGATTTGCTGCTGTTGACCCCGCGCTTCGGCAGGACCTGTATGCGCGCGCGGCCGTCCGGCAGCATCCAGTCGCGACGCAGCTCGGCGGGTATCTCCGCCTCGATGACGGGACGGGCGGCCAGCGCCGTGCGCAGGCGTTCGAGCTGCACCGGCAGGAACCGGACCAGAGCGTCGCCCGCTGCCGCGAGGGTGGTGTCGGGTGCGTCCTGCAGGCGGTCGAGGTCGGCGGTGATGGCGCGCAGCGGGTCGGCCGCGGCGAGCTTGGGCGCGACCTGGTGCAGCCTGGCGTCCAGCGCCCGGGTCGCGCGCCGCAAATCGGCCGGTGTCGCCGGTGGCGGCGAGGTGGGCGGGGTGAGCGTGGGGGCCAGTACGGACGACGCGTCCGCGATGGCGGCCAGCTTGGCCGCCTGGTCGTCCGGCAAAAAGCTGTTCAGCGAGAGCACGTCCTGGACGCTGTGCAGCGCCTGCAGCTTGGGGGTGATGGCGCGCACCGCGTCCAGCGAGGGCAGCAGTGCCTCGGCCGTGTAGGGGTTGGTCAGCGGCTCGTCCATCAGGTCGTCCAGCGTGGTGACCGCCTCGGTGTGCTGGTTCTTGGTGTGCAGCGGGTCGCCGTCGAACGGGATGCGCGGGGTCAGGGCGGCGCCGGCCAGCGCCAGCAGGCCGAACCCGGCCAGGATCGGCCAGTGCAGCCGCTTGACGATCGGCTCCAGGCGGCGAAGCGCCATCACGCCCACCTCCTTCTTTTCGCGCCGCGGACGGACCTGCACCAGAAGTGCGGGCAGGATGGTGAGCGTGCAGAGGAACGCGATCAGCATGCCGCCGCCGGCGATCACGCCGAGCTGGGCCACGCCCACGAAGTTGGTGGGGGTGAAAGCGAGGAAGCCGCTGGCGGTGGCGAGCGCCGCCACCAGGACCTGCGCGCCTGAGCCGCGGCCGGTCTCGGCCAGCGCCTCGATCAGCTCGGGGTGGTTGTGCCGGCGTTCGCGGAACCGGACGGTGAACTGGATGGCGAAGTCGACCGCGATGCCCACGAACAGGATGGCGAAGGCGACAGAGATCAGGTTCAGCGTGCCGACCGCGACCGCCGCAAAGCCGGTTGTGAGCACCAGGCCGAGGATGAGCGTGGAGGCGATGGCGATGACCAGCCGCCAGGAGCGGACCGCGGCGAACAGCCAGACGATGACGAGCAGGAAGCTGCCGCCGAGGCCGATGGCGGCACCCTGGGCGACGGAGGAGAACTCCTCGTCGTCGAGCGCCACCGAGCCGGTGATGCGTACCCGCGCCTGGCCGGATTGCACGTAGGGCAGGCGTGCGGCGGCGGCGCGCATGGCGGCGCCGGCGGCACCGCCCGGCTGCAGCGCACCGTAATCCAGCGTCGGCTTGACGGTGACGAAGCGGTAGCGTCCGGCCTGCGCGGCGAGCGGCCCGGCCAGCAGGTTCTCCCACGACAGCGGCGCGGCATGGCCGTCCGCCGCCTGCGACAGGGCGGCGTGGAACTGCGCCATCGCGGGTGCGAGGCCGGCGGCGCCAAGGCCGCGCTCGGCCCCTTCGGCCACCAGCGTGAGGGCGGCGAACAGGCCGCGCAAGCTCGGGTCCGCCACGAGCTGGCCGAGGAAAGGCTGCGCATCGACCGTGCGGTCCAGCAGGTCGGTCAGCGACTTCGTGTCGATCAGCAGAAAGGCGTTGCGCTGCAGGTAGTCCGAGCTGTCCGGCTGGATGACGGCGTGGAACAGCTTCGGCTGCGCGCGCAACGAGGCGGCCAGTGCCGCGGCGGTGGCTTCGGCCTCCTCGGGGATGCGGCCGTCGACCACGGCCACCAGCAGGCCGTCGTTCTGCGGAAAGGCGGCGGTCAGGGCGTCGCTGTTCTGCTTCCAGGGGAGCGAGGCCGCGAACATGCGGCTGGTGTCGGTGGTGACGCCGAGGCGGTGGGCGGCGGCGTAGAGGCTGAGTGCGGCCAGCAGCAGTGCGCCGGCCATGGTGGCAAAGCGCCGGCAGCTGCAGAGATGGACGAGGCGCGGCAGGATGGCGCGCACGGCGCCGGCGATGGTCATGGGGCGGCCTTCAATGTGGCCGCCCTGATACCCGAACATCCCGGCCAGGACACCCTGGGCGTCAGTGGCCGGACGCCTGCACGAAGGCTTCGACGTCGTCGAGAACCGGCGCCTTGCCCTGGAACAACGGGGCGATGGCGATGACCAGGCCGACATGGCCGACGCCGGGGTAGATGCGGCTTTGCACCGCGCCGCCCGACGCGCGCACGCGGGCGGCGAGCGAGAGGGTGTTGCGCGGGCGGACCGTCTCGTCGGCGCTGCCGGCGAGCAGCAGCAGTGGCGGCGCGTGGCCGTCCACGTGGGTGATTGGCTGGGTTCGCGGGTCGTTGGCGGCGGGGCCGAACACGGCGCGGGTGTCGGCGCCGGTCATCGGCAGGAAGTCGTAGGGGCCGGCGAGGCCGATCACGCCGGCCAGCCGGTCGCGCGAGGTGCCGGCGGCTTGCAGCAGGCCGGCGTCCAGCCCGAGCATGACGGCGTTGTAGGCGCCGGCGGAGTGGCCCATCAGGAACAGCCGGGCCGGATCGCCGCCGAGCTGCGCCATGTGGGCCGACGCCCAGGCGACGGCCTGTGCACAGTCCTGCAGGAAGGCCGGGTAGCGCACCGCCGGGTACAGCCGGTAGTCCGGCACCACCACCACGTTGCCGCGTCGGGCCAGTGTGGCCGCGACGAAGGGGTAGGTGGCCTTGCTGCCGCTGTTCCAGGCGCCGCCGTAGAGGAACACGATCACCGGGGCGGGGCCGGCGGCCGACGGCCGGTAGATGTCGAGCCTTTCGCGCGGGTTCGGGCCGTAGGCGACGTCGTGGGTGATGGTCAGGCCGGCGCGCGAGATGGTGGCGTTCAGCAGCTTGGCGGGGGAGCAGGCCGCCAGCGCCATCGTTGTTGCCAGAGCAAGCCTGGATCGCATCTTCAAGCGACCAGGATCACGTCGAGCGTGCGTGGGCCGTGCACGCCCTCGACCCGGTCGAGCTCGATGTCCGCGGTGGCGGAGGGGCCGCTGAAGAAGGTGATCGGCGCGCCGTGCGCCACGCGTGCGTGCAGCGCCGCGATCGCCTCGGGCATGATGCCGACGACGCTGAGTTCGCGCACGACGCAGAGGTGATAGTCCGGCAGCAGCGTCAGGGCGCGGCGGCCCTGGCCCTGGCCGGCATCGAGCACCACCGTGCCGGTCTCGGCCACGCCCAGCAGGCTGCCGGTCATCGCACCCTCTGCCGCGTCGAGGTCGGCGAAGCTGAGCCCGACATCCTCGCGCGGGGCCGGGGCGTGTGGACGCCACGACGCGGGCATGTCGGCGGGGATGACCAGGGAGGCGATGCCGCGCGCGGCCAGCTGCGACGCGGCGACGGAGGCGATGTCGGCGTCGCCGCGGGCGCGCAGCACGGTCACATGGTAGTCGGCCAGGCGTTCGACGAAGCGGGCGACGATCTCGGGCCGCGTCGCCTCCCAACGGTGCCGGTAGGCGGGGATGTGCGGCGCGGGCGCGACGCCGCGGGCGGCGCGAATGCGGGCGATGATCTCGTCACGCGCGCTCATGGTCGTGTCTTCCACCAGTCGCGGAAGCTGCGCTCGGGCAATTGCGGGAAGTCGCGTGCGTCGGTCCAGGCGGCCAGCGGCCCCGGCATGCGGGAGATCACGCCGTCATGCGCCACGAGGCGTTGCGCGATGCGGCCCAGATGCCGGGCTAGGCGCATGCGGTTCTGGCCGCCGAACAGCCACAGCACGGCCTGCATGGCCAGCGTCTCCGCATCGAGCGTGTGGGTGGCGCGGCGCTGGGCGACCGCGCCGGCGCGCAGGTGCACGAGGATGCGCGGGATGTCGATCTTGACGGGGCAGACTTCGAGGCACGCGCCGCACAGGGTGGAGGCGAAGGGGAGGGAGCCGGCCGCGTCGAAGCCGCGCAGCTGCGGCGTGAGGATGGCGCCGATCGGGCCCTGATACATCGAGTTGTAGGCGTGGCCGCCGGTGCGTTCGTAGACCGGGCAGACGTTGAGGCAGCGCGAGCAGCGTATGCAGTGCAGCGTCTCGCGCGCGGCCTGGTCGGCCAGGATCCTGGTGCGGCCGTTATCCAGCAGCACCAGGTGGAACTCCTGCGGGCCGTCGCCCTCGCGCAGGCCGGTCCACAGCGACGTGTAGGGGTTCATCCGTTCGCCGGTGGCGGCGCGCGGCAGCAGCTGCAGGAACACCTCGAGGTCGGCGAAACGCGGCAGCACCTTTTCGATGCCCATCAGCGAGACGAGCACGCGCGGCAGGGTCAGGCACATGCGGCCGTTGCCCTCGCTTTCGACCACGCCGACGGTGCCGGTCTCGGCGATGGCGAAGTTGGCGCCGGAGATGGCGACCTCGGTGTTGAGGAATTTCTCGCGCAGGTAGCGCCTTGCCGCCGCGGTGAGGTCGGTCGGCTTGTCGTTCAGCTTGCCCTGGTCGAAGGAGTCCTCGAACAGGGCCTGGATCTCGGCGCGGTTGCGGTGGATGGCGGGGACCAGGATGTGGCTCGGCGTGTCGTGCGCGAGCTGCACGATCATGTCGGCGAGGTCGGTCTCGATCGGGTCGATCCCGGCGGCCTGCATGGCCGGGTTCAGGTCGATCTCGTCGGTGGTCATCGACTTGATCTTGACCACGCGCTGCGCGCCGTGGCGGCGGGCGATGTTGACGATGATCTCGCGCGCTTCCTCGGCGTCGCGCGCCCAGTGCACGGTGCCGCCGGCCTCGGTGACGCGTTCCTCGAGCAGCAGCAAATGCGTGTCCAGATCGTGCAGCGTGGCCGCCTTGATCGCCTGGCCGGCGCTGCGGAGCGCCTCCCAATCCGGCAGCTCGGCGGTGACGCGCGCGGTGCGGGCGCGGATGGTGGTGGTGGCGCGGCGGATGTTGCGTCGGAGCTGGGTGTTGCGCAGCTCGGCGTGGGCGAGTGCCGGGAACGAGGTGTCCTTCATGTGCAGGCTAGGATTTCGGCGATGTGCATGGCGCGCACGCCGGCGCGCAGGCGCGAGAGGCCGCCGGCGATGTGCATGAGGCAGGAGTTGTCGCCGGCGGTGACCACTTCGGCGCCGGTGGCGAGCACGGCGCGCATCTTGTCGGTCAGCATGGCGGTGGAGACTTCGCCGTTCTTGACCGCGAAGGTGCCGCCGAAGCCGCAGCATTCTTCCAGTGCCGGCAGGTCCACGAGGTCGAGGCCGCGCACGGCGCGCAGCAGGGCCACCGGGGCGGTGCCGAGCCTGAGGCCGCGGAGCGCGTTGCAGGAGGCGTGGTAGGTGACGCGGTGCGGGTAGTAGGCGCCCAGCGCCTCGATCTGTTCGGGGGTCAGGAACTCGGTGAACTCGGATACGCGTGGGATCAGCGCCTCGACCTCGCGCAGCAGGGCCGGGTCGTCGGCGGCGAGACGCGGGTACTGGATGCGTATGGTGGTGGTGCAGGAGGTGGAGGGTACGACCACCTGTTCGGCGTCGCGGAACACGTCCACGAAGCGGCGCACCAGGGTGAGCGCCTCGGCCGGGTAGCCGGCGTTGCTGTGCATCTGGCCGCAGCAGGTCTGGTGCGGGTCGAAGGTGACGATGTGGCCGAGGCGTTCGAGCACGCGGACGGCGGCCTGGCCGGTCTGCGGGAACAGCGCGTCGTTGAAGCAGGTGATGAACAGCGCGACGTGCATTCAACGCGCTTCGACCGGGGCGTGCAGCGCCGGCGCCGTTCTGTGATCCATGGGCCACCCTGTTGCGGACTCGGCGGCCGTCGTAATGTCTGCCGGCCTGGTCGGAGATATCGTGGCCGGCGCCCGCTTGTCGATGGCGGCCGGGCGCCACACCGGCGGTGCGGCCCTGCGGTTCGGGCAAGGTGCGATGGGGGTGTTCGTCGAAGTTGCGAAAACTCGGGCCGGCGGCGTGGGCCAACTCCACGCCGAGTTGACGAACACCCCAGTTGAGTATGAAAAGAACAGAAGTTCTTTGCTTCTTTCTTTCAAGAAAGAAGGCCTTCTTTTCTTCCTCACTAAACAGCAGCGGCGACCGGCAGCTTCGCCCGCAGGCGCCGTATCCGACGCGCATCGGCCTCCAGCACGCGGAAGGCGGTGCCGTTCGGGTGGGTGATGACTTCGCCGCGGGCGGGGACGCGGCCGGCGAGGGTGAACACGAGGCCGCCGATCGTGTCGATGTCGGAGTCCCGTTCTTCTTCGGTCAGGACTGGGCCGAAGCGTTCCTCGTAGGCTTCGACGGGAAGGCGGGCGTCGAGGTCGAAGGTGCCGTCGGGGCGTTCGGTGATGTGGGGGAGGTCGGGTTCGTCGTGTTCGTCGGCGATGTCGCCGGTGATGGTCTCGACGAGGTCCTCGATGGTGAGCAGGCCGTCGATGCCGCCGTACTCGTCCACGACGAGGGCGAGGTGGATGCGGGCGGTGCGCATCTGCAGCAGCAGGTCGAGCACCGGCATCTGCGGGGCAACCATCAGGGGTTTGCGCAGGATGGTTTCGAGCTGGAACGTTTCGGGCTGGCCGGAATGGGCGAAGACGTCCTTGATGTGGATCATGCCGGCGATGTCGTCGAGCTGTTCGCGGTAGACCGGCATGCGGGAGTGGCCTTCGCGGCGGATCAGCTCGACGGCCTGTTCCCAGGTGAGGTCGGCGGGCATGGCGACGATGTCGGCGCGCGGCACCATCACGTCGTCGGCGGTCTTGCCGCGCAGGCGCAGGACGTTGGCGATCAGCGCGCGTTCCTGGCGGTCGAGCTCGGGGGTTTCGCCCTCGCTGTCGCCGGCGTCGGCGGCTTCCTGGACCAGCTCGGCGATGGAGTGGCGCACATCCTGGCCCCGCCTGCGTGTGCGGTTGCCGAGCAGGCTGCCGATGCGGTCGAGCAGGGTGGCGCCTGACGCGTCGCTCATGGCGTGCCGGGGGTCTGGCGCCAGGGGTTGGGGATGCCGATGCGGTGCAGGGCGCGGGCCTCGGCCATCTCCATGCGTCGTGCGTCGCCCACGCTGACGTGGTCGTGGCCGCGCAGGTGCAGGGCGCCGTGCACGACGAGGTGGGCGAGGTGGTGGGCGGCGGAGCGGTGGGCGGCGGCGGCCTCGCGCCGGACGGTGCCGAGGGCCAGGACGATGTCGCCGCCGAGGAAGCCGGCGTGCGTGTGGGCGACGCGGGCGCCTTCGAAGGTCAGCACGTTGGTTGGCTTGTTGCGGCCGCGATGCAGGGCGTTGAGCGCGCGCACGTCGCGGTCGCTGCTGAGCACCACGGTGCCGGCCTTGAGGCTGTCGTTGGCGCGGGGGATGTTGCGCGACAGGGCCAGGA
>CAXTJP010000013.1:0-51368 GCA_964244615.1 uncultured Acetobacteraceae bacterium | reverse complement strand
GCGCGCGCCGGGTCGCCGCCAGTGTCGCGTATGTCGAGCGGCGGCGAGCCGGGTGCCGCGGCCGCGAGCTGCGCCGCCTGCTGCATGGCCACCGCCACCCCGGCATTCGGCCCGCTCAGCGGCAGCAGCAGCGCCAAGGCGCGCGGACCTTGCGGTGCCGTCATGGGCGGTGCGACGGTGGACTGTGTCCCAGGCGGGGCGCCCTCCTGCATCATCTGGCCACAGCCCGTGAGCAGCAGCAGCCCGGAAGCGAGAAGCCCCATTGCCTGACGAAGCATATGCGTCATTCCTTCCCTAAACCCGGTGAGGCCGGCGCCGGGGCCGCGGAGACGGGCGCGTCAGCGGGCTGTCTTGTGCTGGTTTCCACCCCCATCGGCAACCTCGGCGACATCACCCTGCGCGGCCTCGAGGCGCTCGCATCCGCGAGCCTGATCCTGTGCGAGGACACCCGCCTGACCGCCCGGCTGCTGACCCATCACGGCATCGACACCCGCACCGAGCCCCTGCACGAGCACAACGAGGATGCACGGGTGGACGCGATCCTGGCGCGCCTGGCGCGCGGGGACCGGCTCGCGCTGGTGTCGGACGCCGGCACCCCGCTGGTCTCCGACCCCGGTTTTCGTCTCGTGCGGGCGGCGATCGCGGAGGGGCATCGTGTCGAGGCGATGCCCGGGGCCAACGCTGCGACGATGGCACTGACCCTGTCCGGCCTGCCGCCGCACCCGTTCCTGTTCCTGGGCTTCCCCAACCCCCGCGAGGCGGCCCGCCGGGCCGGCTTCGCCAGGCTGCGCGCAGCCGAACGCGCCGGCCTGTCGGCGACCCTGGTGTTCTACGAGGCACCGCACCGGCTGGCGGAGACGCTGGCCGATGCGGCCCTGGCCTTCGGCGACCGCCCGGCCGCGGTGGCGCGCGAGCTGACCAAGCGCTTCGAGGAGGTGCGACGCGCGACGCTGCCCGAACTCGCCGCGCATTACACGGCCGAGACTGCGCGCGGCGAGATCACGCTGGTGGTGGGCCCCGCCCCCGAGGAGGCGGCGAGTGCGGACGAGGTGGATGGGCTGCTGGCGGCCTCGCTCCGCACCCTGAGCGTGCGCGAGGCAGCGGCGGCGGTGGCGGAGGCGACCGGCGCGCCGCGCAAGCGCGTTTATGCCCGGGCTTTGGCGTTGCGTGCGTTGGAAGAAGGGTGAGGGCTGCTTTTTTAAAAAAAGCAGCAAAAAAACCTATGGTTCGGCTGTCGCGAAGAGTTCTGCAATGTGCGACTCATGAAACAAATGTTTGCCTTGCTTCAGGACAGCGACATGCCGCACGACCCGCAAACCTTGCGAACGACCCTGCTGCAGGCTGCTTCGCCTGAACTGGAATTATCGTTCCGGTCCATGTTCGGCGGCATCATGGCCTATGCCGGCGGACGCGCGTTCGCCTCCCTGTCCGATGTCGGGCTGGCGTTCAAGCTTGCAGGTGCGGACCACGCGGCACTCAGCGCCAAGGCTGGCGCGGCCCCCTTGCGCTACGCACCGAACCAGCCGGCCAGCAAGAGCTACGTCGTGGTGCCGGACGCGATGCTGTCGGATCCCGCGACGCTTGGCGCCTGGGCGGCGCGGAGCGTGGCCGGGCTGAAGCCGGCCGCGAAGGCCACGAAGCCGGTCGTCAAGAAGCCCCGGAAGTGAGGAGCCCAGCCTCAGCCAGCGCCACGACACGACGGGCGTTTCCCGCCCAGGTGTAGTCCCGAACCTCCAGCTCGGCACGCGACGCAGCCCCCAACCTGCGCCGCAGCTCAGGATCTTGGACCAGGCGCTGCACCGCCTGCCACATCGCCCCCGGCGCGAACAGCAGCGCCGTCCCCTCGTTGGTCAGCACCTCGCGGATGTTGGGCTGGTCCGGCGCCACGATCGCGCAACCGGCCGCCATGTAGTCGAAGATCTTCAGCGGAGACGCGTAGGGCGTGGCGCTCGGTTGCAGCGCCACGTCGAAACTGGCCACGATCGCGGGCACCGCTTCGGGCTGCACCAGCCCGGTGAAGCGGACGCGCTCGCCGATGCCCAGCCGCGACGCGAGCGCCGTCAGCTCCGCCACCACCGGCCCGTCGCCCACCACCACCAGGCAGGTGGTGGCCGGCCCCTCGGCCATGCCCGCGATCACCCCGTCCAGCCCGTGCCAGGCGCGCACGAAACCCACGAAGCCCAGCGTCACCGGACCGTCCTCGGCGGCCGGCAAGCGGGGCGGAAAGCGGCCGAGGTCGATGCCGTTCGGGATCACCGCCAGGCGCGCGCGGTCCACGCCGTTCGTTGCCAGGATGTCGGCCAGCACCTGCGTCACCGGCAGCACGCGTTCGGCGCTCCGCCAGGTCCAGCGCTCGAGCCGGCGCGCGAGCCCCGCCAGGCGCAACCCGCCATGCGTCTCGCGCTCCTCGGCCAGCGGCGAGTTCACTTCCAGGAACAGCCGCGCCCCGTGCCGTCGCGCCAGCCGGCTGCCCGCCAGGAAATACAGGTTGCAGCGCTCGTAGACGAAATCCGGCCGGAACGACGACCAGGCCGCCTTCAGCCGACGATAGGCCGGCACGTTGTAGGCGAGCTCCGCCAGCTCCCCCAGGTGACCGGGCAGCAGCCTTCGCACCCTGGCAACCAGCCGGCTCTCGCCGCCGAACCCGGCCTGCTCGTAGAAGCCGGGTCCGATCACCATCACCTCGTGACCGTCGGCCCGCAGCGCCCGGACCAGCTCCTCGACATGCACGCCCTGGCCGTCATGCGACTGGATGCGGTGGCTGTAGAGAATGCGCAAGCGCTCGGGTCCTCCTCTCGTGTCCTCTGGGGTCAGACGCGGAACGGGTTGGCGCCGAGCTCGGCCAGCAGCGCCCAGGCGGTGGGGGCCACGTGCGGCCGGCGGAAATACAGGAAGTCGGGCGCATGCGTGTCGAGCCCGGTGCTGAGCCCGGTGGTCAGCGTGGGCGTGGTGGTGGCCCAGACCAGCCCGCCCGCGGAGGTCTGCGCCCGCATTGTGTCGAGCAGCCGTGCCGCGACGGCCGGCTGCCCGAGCAGCCGCGCGGTGAGCGCGGTGATGGCGGTGCCTTCGAGCCAGACGCCGTCGCGGTCGTTGTTGAAATCGACGCCGCGCATCTCCGCCTCGGGCCCGTCCGCCGGCAGGCCGTGCCGCGACAGCACCCAGTGCAGCGCCGCGCGCCAGTCCGGCCGCGCGCCCGGCGCCAGCAGCGGCCAGAGGTTGGCATCGACCGCGGAGTGGTCGTTGACGCTGCCGTCCGGCCGCAGCCCCGAGGCGAAGCGCCCTTCCGCGGGGAGCCACATCGAGGCGACGAAGGCAGCGGCGTGCGCGGCCGCTTCCGGCCGGCCGAGCGCCGCGAAGGCGGCGGCAAGGTCGATGTTGTGCTCCGTGCTGACCCAGGTCAGGCGCTGCGGCGACGGCTCGAACCCCAGAAACCCGCCCTGGTAGCCGCGCGGCCCCCGGACCGCACCCTCCACCCAATCCGCCGCGCGGTTGGCGGCCACCCGGTAGTCGGCGCCGAGCCCGGCCCACAGCAGCATCGCCCAGGCGACCACCCCGGTCGCGGTGCCCGCCTGGTAGCCATCCTCGACCCAGCGCGCGGCGGCCGCATCCCACCAGCCCGGCAAGGGATAGGCCGCCTGCGCCGGTATCGGCCCGGCACGATAGGCGTTGCGCAGCCGGCCATCGTGCCAGAAACGGTCGTGCCCCTGCGCGTGCACCAGCGCGTCCGCGAGGCGTCGGGCGCCGGCCGCCTCGCCCGCCGCCCGCAAGGCGAGGCCGGCGACCGCGTTGTCGTAGACGTAGGCGCAGCCGGCCTGGGTGCGGTCGAACGCGTCGGTGCCGGACACGTCGTAGCTTTGCAGCAGGCCCGGCCCGTGCAGCGCAGCACAGCGCCCGGCCAGCACCTCTCGCCAGCGGCTGGGCGGTGCCGCCCTGGCCGCCTGCGTGGCCGATGCGGCGAGGGCGGCCAGCAGCGCACGCCTGGAAAGACGGACCGCGTCCTTCAGCTCGGTGGGACGCCCAGCCGCGTCATGATGCCGGCGATGTCCGGCTCGCCCCGGCGGGCGGCTGCGATGTCGGCGTCGCCGCCGGGCCGGTCGCCTTGCGCGTGCTTCGCGATCCCCCGTCCGTAGAGCGACAGGGTCAGGTCGGGCCGCCGCTCCAGCGCCCGGTCGTAATCAGCGATCGCCTTGGCCCATTGGTGCATCTTGAGATGCACGAGCCCCAGGCTGTCGTAATCGCCGGTGTCGTGGCCCTGACGGGCGATCGCCTCGGTGCAGGTAAGCTCCGCCATGCCGAGCAGGCCTGCGATGGCGGCGGTGTAGCAATGCCTGCCGAGCACGTACCAGGGGTGCTCCGTCTCGTTCTTCAGCGCTGCCTCCAGGCTGTCCAGCGCCGCATCGTCATGGCCCTGCAACTCCTGGGCGATGCTGGTATAGGCGTACATGTCCGAGGCGGCATGCACGCCGACGATCCGATACAGGCCGTAGCCGCCGCCCGGGTTGTTTTGCCCGGCCTCGTACGACTGCTTCCACAACGATGCGGTGGGTGCCGAGGCGGCATGCGCCAGCTCAGCCAGGGCGCGGTCCGCCTGACGCTGCCGCAACGCGACCACCGCCCGCAGCACGAACACCGATGCAGTGTCAGGGTGCATGCGGCCGACCCGGTCGAGATCGGCCAGCGACTCGTCGTAGCGGCCGGCTTGCATGGTGAGCCATGCCCGGGCCAGGTAGGCGCCGGCAAAATGCGGGCTGGCGGCCGTAGCCTGGCTGGCAAGCGCGATCGCCTCGGTGTAGCGGCCGTGATAGGCCGAGCGGCTGGCATCGGCGAGGATGCGGACGTCGAACGTCGATCCGCCGCTGTCCTGCTCCGGCTCGGCCACCACCGGCCTGGCACAGCACAGGGCGATGACGGCGGCGCAGGACCGCAACCCGAACACACGCATGCGTCCCCCCTCTGTTCGATAGGGCAACAGTGCCGCCGAGCCGCCTCCCTGTCCAGCCGGCGCGGGCTTGGCTAGACCGGGTACGGCACAGCACGGAGGTGGCGCGTGGCGTCGACCAGTCTCGTCTCGACCCGTCGGCTTGCGGCAACCTGGACCGCCGCCGGCCTGGCGGCTGTCCTGGTTTCCATACTGTTCCTCGATCGGCCGCTCGCCGATCTCGCGCACACGCTGCACCGGCCCGCCTGGTGCGTGTGGCTGACCTGGCTCGCCGACGTGCCGGCGCCCGCCGCCCTGCTCGGCCTGCTGGCGGCAGGCATGGCCTGGCTCTGCGGCTGGCGGCCGGACGCCACAGGCCGCGTCCTGCTCGCGGTCTGCATCGCCACCCTTACCGCGGACGCGGCCAAGGACCTGCTCAAGCTCGGCTTCGGCCGCACCTGGCCCGAGACCTGGGTCAACAACCCGTCCTGGATCACCAACCACGTCTCCGGCTTCACCCCGTTCCACGGCGGCGCGGGCTGGGCCTCGTTTCCGTCCGGGCACACCACGGTGATCACCGCCGCCTGCGCGGTGATGTGGCGGCATGCGCCGCGTCTGCGCCCGCTCTGGGCGCTGCTGCCAGTGCTCGTGGTGGTGGGGCTGCTCGGCTCGGACTTCCACTTCCTGGCCGACTGCCTCGCCGGCGCCCTGCTCGGCACCGCGTATGCGGCGGCGATCGATACGCTTATATGTAATGCTCGGCCAACGGCCGGAACCCGTTGAAGCCGGTGCTGGCGTAGGTCGTCACGTACGCGCCGGCCGCCAGCAGCTCGATCCGGTCGCCGTCGCGCAGCGCCAGCGGCAGCCGGTAGTCGGATTTCTCGTACAGGATGTCGGCGCTGTCGCAGGTCGGGCCGGCGATGATCACCGGGCCGTCCGGGCCGCCGTCATGCGGGGTGCTGAACGCGTAGCGCGTCAGCTCGCCCTCGGTCTCGGACAGCCCGCCGAACTTGCCGATGTCGAGGTATACCCAGCGCAGCGGATCGGGCAGCGCACGCTGGCTCACCAGCACCACCTCGGTGACGACCACGCCGGCATCGCCCACCATGTAGCGCCCGGGTTCCACCAGCACCTCCGGCGGCTCGTTGCCGAAATGGAACTGCATTGCGCGGTGGATGCCATGGGCGAAGGCCGTCACCGCCGGGATCTCCTCCTGGTAGCGTGTCGGGAAGCCGCCGCCGAGGTTGACCATGCGCAGCTTCACCCCGCCCTGCTCCAGCTCGTCGAACAGCATAGCCACCTGGCCGATCGCCGCCTCGTGCGCCTCGGCGTTGGTCTGCTGGCTGCCGGCGTGAAACGACAGGCCATACGGGTCGAGGCCGAGGTCGCGCGCCCGCAGCATCAGCGCGCTGGCCAGTTCCATGCCGGCGCCGAACTTCCTGGCCAGCGGGAACACCGAGCCGACCGTGCCCACCGCGAGGCGGCAGAACACCCGTGCGCCGGGCGCGTTGCGGGCGATCTTCTCCAGTTCCGGCTCGCAGTCGAAGACGAACAGGTCGATGCCGGCCGCCGCCGCCTGCCGTATGGCGCTGGCTTTCTTGATGGTGTTGCCGAACGAGATACGGTCGGGCGTGGCACCCGCCGCCAGGCACATCTCGATCTCCTCCCAGCTCGCGGCGTCGAAGCGGCTGCCCAGCGCCACCAGGCGTCGCAGCACCGGGAGCGCGGGGTTGGCCTTCACCGCGTAGTAGATACGGGCATCCGGCAACGCCGCGCGCATGGCGGCGAAGTTTTCCTCGACCCGATCCAGATCCAGCACCAGGCACGGCGTCGCCGGCTGTTCGGCGCGCAGGAACTGCGCGATTTTCGGCGTCATCGGCAAACCTTTCCGGCCCAGGGCCGCTTGATTAGGGGGCGTACCCGGCACTGGCAACCAAGGCCGCGTGCGCAGGTGCCCCGCACTGAAACCAGCAAACAGCCGATACCGTTACCCTTCCGTTATCGAGGAGCGCAGATGGACCAGGAGGCAGCCCCGGCGGCATTGCCCGCAACCCAGCGGGCACGCGGCGACATGCTGAGCGCCGAGGCCGTCGAGCGGCGTCCGGATGCGGCCCGGCTCGGCCGGCTGGCGCGTGCGCCCATGGACATCCCCTGGTCGGGCTGGAAGCAGGTGATCGTGCGCACCGCCCGCGAGGTGATCACCGACCGCATCTCGCTCAGCGCCGCCGGCTGCGCCTTCTACGCGACGCTGGCTTTGTTCCCGGCCATCTCCATGCTGGTGTCGATCTATGGCCTGGCTTTCGACCCGGCAACGGTCGGCCCGCAGATGGCGGTGCTGCGCGACCTGCTGCCGCCCAGCGCCTTCCAGCTGATCGCCGATCGCGTGCAGATGCTGGTCAGCAAGCCCGCCGGCACCCTCACCTTCAGCCTGGCCATCAGCATCATGGTGGCGCTTTGGTCGGCCGCCACCGGCACCAAATCCATCCTGGGCGCGCTCAACCTCGCGTACGAGGAGCGCGAGACGCGCAGCTTCGTGCGGTTCCAGCTCACGGCGCTCGGCATGACGCTGGGGGCGATCCTCGCCGCGGTGATCGGGCTGGCGGCGCTGGTGCTGCTGCCGGCCCTGGTCGGCTTCTTCGGCGTGTCGGCCTACGCCGCGCTGATCGCGCGTGTCAGCAGCCTCGCAGCCCTCGTGTTGTTCGTGCTGCTGGCGCTGTCGCTGCTCTACCGCTTCGGCCCGTCACGCCACCGGGCCGCGTGGCGCTGGGTCACGCCCGGCTCGGCGGTCGCAACCTTGCTGTGGCTGCTCGCCTCGGCCCTGTTCTCGTTCTACGTGCAGCACCTGGCCAGCTACGACGCCACCTATGGGCCGCTCGGCGCCGTGGTGGGCGTGATGATGTGGTTCTACGTCAGCGCACTGGCGGTCCTGGTCGGGGCCGAATTGAACGCCGAGCTGGAACTGCAGACGGTGCGCGACAGCACGACGGGGGCGGAGAAGCCTATCGGTGCAAGGGGTGCCTATGTCGCCGACCATGTCGCGCAGTAGCCTGGCTGTGGCGCAGCGCCGGGCCGGTGTCGTCGGCCACGGCATCCTCGGGCGCCTCGGCCACTTCCAGAGCCTCCTGCGGGCTGACCTGGGCCAGCGTCACGTCCGCCACGCCGCGCCCCACGAAGCCGAGCTGTGAGGCGGCCGCCCGCGAGAGGTCGATGCAGCGAACCCCGTGCGACGGCTCGCGATCGTTGACGCGAACCACGATGGACCGGCCGGTCTGCTCCATCGTCACGCGGACGAAGCTGCCCATCGGAAGGCTGGGATGCGCCGCCGTGAGCTTCGTGCTGTCGAAACGCTCGCCGCTGGTGGTCCGCTGCCCCTCGTGCCGCGGTCCGTACCAGCTGGCCTCCCCGCTCTCGGTGTAGGCCGCAGCGCCGGGCCGTGGGTCCTGGGCGGCCAGCACCGGCCGGCTGCACAGCGAACCGGCCCCTAAAGCCAGACCAAACAGCAGGCGCGTTGCGGTGGAACGCATGCAGGCTCCCGTCCTCCAGGCCGCCTGCGGGAACGCCATGTTCCAGTCGCGAGCCTGTGATGTGTTCTCCGCATTGAGACTACGGCCTGCTGAGTTGGCAAGCAGAAACTTTGCCGAGCGTAGTTCCTGTCTGATCCGGCCTGGCACAATGCGTGCACACTTGGTGAACAAAGTCGCCGAACCGATATTCGCTTCCGCGCCATCACTATTCGATTTTGTAACGATTTATCTGTGCTTGCAGCCTCAATGCATAAATGCCGCAGGGATGCGGCAGGACGGCCACAGAGGCCGCAGATCCTGCCTCCTGATCGATCCTTGTTGCTCGATGTCCGGCGGTCTTCACGCAAACCGCCGCTTCGGCAGGCGCTCGCAATAACGTGATATCACCTACGAAAACCGGGCTTCCGCCGATCGGGTCCGAGACCGCCCGGTGCCGGTCGGCTTGACCCGGCCCGTCCGCCCATGTCTAGCCGGGTAGGGCGTCGGGCCTGCGGCGCAGCTGCAACAGGATGAGCAGCGCGGGCAGGCTGGCCAGCACAGTAGCAGCATAAAACAGACGATAGCCGAGCGCGTGGGCCGCGTACCCTGACAGCCCGCCCAGCGTGTGGAAGGCGAGCGCCGCCAGCGACGACAGCAGCGCGTACTGCGTTGCCGTGTAGGCTGAGGAGCACAGCGCCGACACGTAGGTCAGGAACGCCATGTCGGCCGTCGAGCCGGCAAAGTTCTCCAGCACCATCTTGGCCGTCAGCATCGGCTCGTTCGGGCCGGTGGCGAGCAGCGCCAGGTAGAGGCCGAGCGAGAGCGCCTGTGCCAGGCCAGCCACCAGCAGCGCCCGCAGCGTGCCGAGCCGAAGCACCAGCCAGGCGCCGGCCGCCGCCCCGGCCAGCGTGCCCGCCCAGCCGTAGAAGTTGGCGTCCCGTATCGCCGCCTGGCTGAAGCCCAGGCCGTAGCGGTAGTAGGCGGCCGCGGTGCCGTCGGCGAACACCTTGCCGAGCCGGAACAGGATGACGAAGGCCAGCACCGTGAGGGCCTGCGGCCGGCCCAGGAAGTCGCGCAGCGGCGCCAGGAACGCCGCCTCCACCCCGGCGCGCCAGCCGGGCAGCCGCACCGAGGCGGCGTGCGCCGCCGGACGGGGTGCGAGCAGCGTGACGCCGAGCCCCGCCGCCAGCAGGCCGGCCATCGACAGCAGCGCCATGCGCCAGCCCACCAGGTCGGACAGCCACAGCGCCCCCGATGTCGAGGTCAGCATGGCGCCGCGATACCCCCAGACATAGACGGCCAGCGCCGCGCCCTGCAGCTTCTCCGGGAAGGTCTCGATGCGCCAGGCGTCGATCAGGATGTCCTGGCTGGCCGAGAAGAACGCCAGCAGCAGCGCGGCACCGGCGGTGAACCCCGCATGGTGCCCGGGGTCGCTGAGCGCCATGGCCGCGCAGGCGCAGGCCAGCAGCGGCTGCACCAGCATCAGCCAGCCGCGCCGGCGGCCGAGCCGGCCCAGGAGCCGCGGCGGCGACCGGTCGAAGAACGCCGACCACAGGAATTTCAGCGTGTAGGGCAGGCCGAACCAGGCCGTCAGCCCGATCGCCTGCACCGAAATGCCGTAGCTCGTGAACCAGAGCTGCAGGGTGAAGGCGGTGAGCGAGAGCGGCAGGCCGCTGAGAAACCCGAACGCCCCCATCAGCCAGAGCAGGCGCGACTCGACCGTCATGCCGCAGATTTACACGCCGCCCGGCGCCATGCACGCGCCGCACTATGGGTGTAAGGATGGCGCCATGCGTCGCCTTCCGCCCCTGCTGGTCCTGCTGTGCGGGCACGCCCACGCCCAGCTTTCGCCCCCCGCGCCCACCCCCGTGCTGCTGGCACTGCGCCAGCAGGCCTGGAGGGTGGCGGAGGCTCTGGCGGCCGCTGAGCCCGATCCGCTGGCGGTCAAGCTCGTCACGTTCATCCGGCTGCTCAACCCCGGCCAGGCGAGTGCTGCCGAGTTGCAGCGCTTCATGGCCGCGAACCCGGGCTGGCCGGATCAGGACACCCTGGAACGGCGCTACGCCGAGGCCCTGGCCAACGAGCCGGACGGGCGCCTGGTGGCGTCGCTCTGCGAGCGGCATGCGCCCGGTGCCGCACCGGCCCAGTTGCGCTGCGCCGAAGCCTGGGCGCTGGCGGGCGATGCCGGGCGGGCGGGCCACCTGGCCAGGCAGGCCTGGATCGGCCTGCCGGGCAGCCCGTCGCTGGAGGACGACGTGCTGGCGCGCTGGGGCGGAACGCTGACCCAGGCCGACCAACGCGAGCGCTACGATCGGCTGGAACCGGTCGACCCGGCCGGGGCAGGACGGCAGCTGGCCCGCCTCGACCCGCCAGTCCGGATGCTGGACAGCGCCCGGCTCGCCTTCCACCGTCGCGACCCGGACGCGCTGGCCACGTTGACGGCGGTGCCGCCCGCCTTGCGCGCCGACCCCGCGCTGTTGCTGGCCGAGGCGCGCTACCTGCGGCGTTCCGGTGCCGATTCTGCGGCGCTCGCCTTGTGGCGCACCGCCCTGCCGGAGGCGGAGCGGGCCACCCCGCCCGATCGCCGGCCAGCGTTCTGGGCCGAGCGGGACGCGCTCGCGCGCGACCTGCTGGACGGCGGCGACGCGGACGGTGCCTATTTTCTGGCAGACGCGCACGGGCTGCCGCCCGAGCAGACGCTGGACGCGGCGTTCCTCGCGGGCTGGATCGCGTTGCGCCGGCTGCACGATCCGGTTCTGGCCGGGGTGCATTTCCAGGCACTGGCCAACGGCGCGCACGCCGCCATCACCCAGGCCCGTGCGTTCTACTGGCTGGCGCGCAGCCGGACCGGCGCCGAGCAGGCGCGGTTTCTGGCGCGGGCGAGTGCCTGGCCCACCACCTATTACGGCCAGCTGGCGGCGCGCGCCGCGGGCGAGACCGACGAGGCGTTGCAGGCCCGGATCGCGGCACTGCGCGACCCTGCGACGACGCAGGGCCAGGCGGACCAGTTTGCCCGCACGGAACTGGCGCGCGCCGCCGCCATCCTGGTTTCCTGGGCCGACCCGCGCCGCGCCGCCGATTTCCTGCGCCAGCAGGTGCAGCCGCCCGCCACCGACACGGACCGTGCGCTGGCCGCCGGGCTGGCGCGGCGGCTGAACCTGCCCGACATGGCCGTGCAGGCGGCCAGGCTGGCGGGTCGGGACGGCGTGATCCTGGCCGGGTCCGGGTGGCCGGCGCCAATCCAGCCGCCCGATGGGCCAGTCCCGCCCGCGTTGGTGCTGGGCGTGATGCGGCAGGAGAGCAGTTTCGACGCCACCGCGACCAGCGCCGCCGGTGCGCGCGGGCTGATGCAGCTGATGCCGGCCACCGCCGCGCAGACGGCACGCGCGCTGCACGCCCCGTCCGGCCCGCTGGTCGATCCCGACCTCAACATACGGCTGGGCACGGCATACCTGGGCATGCTGCTCGTCCAGTTCGGCGGACAGCAGCCCTGCGCGGTCGCGGCCTACAACGCCGGCACCCGCCGCGTGCGGGACTGGATGACCGCCCATAGCGATCCCGGCACGGACCCCGAGGCGATGATCGACTGGATCGAGCTGATCCCCTTCGCCGAGACCCGGAACTACGTCCAGCGCGTGCTGGAGAATCAGACGATCTACCAGGCCCGCCCTCGGGGCGCCGGATGAGCCGCCCCGACGACCGGGAAGTCTCTGCTTCTTTCTTCCTGAAGGCGGCCCGTCTCGTGGCGCTGGGCTTCGGCGCCGGCCTCTCGCCAAAGGCTCCCGGCACGGCTGGCTCGGTCGTGGGCCTCTTGCTGGGGGCCTGGCTGCTGCATCGCTCGACCGTGGCGCTCGGTGCCGGCACGCTGCTGGCCACGTTCATCGGCCTGTGGGCGATACGCGTCGCCACCGGCCAGCCCTGGCGAGGCACCAAGACGGCGCATGACGACCCCGGCTGGATCGTCATCGACGAGGTTGCCGGCCAGATGCTGGCCCTGCTGGCGCTGCCCAGGGTCGCCTGGCCTGGCCTGCTGGCCGCCTTCGGCCTGTTCCGCCTGTTCGACATCGCCAAGCCCGGCCCGATCGGCTGGGCCGACCGGCAGGGCGGCAGCCTCGGCATCATGGGTGACGACCTGCTGGCGGGGGGTGCGGCGGCGCTGGTGCTGCTGGCCGCAAGAACGCTGTTCAACCTCGGAGGATAGGTCATGCTGCCCGCCTGTACGCTCGACCAAGCCGCCGCCCTGCTGGCCACGCTGCGTCTCGCGGGGCTGCGCATGGCCACGGCGGAGAGCTGCACCGGCGGCCTGATCGCCGCCGCGCTGACCGAAATTCCGGGCTCCTCGGACGTGGTGGAGTGCGGCTTCGTCACCTACTCGAACGCGGCGAAGACGGGGATGCTCGGCGTGCCGGAACTTCTGATCGCCGACCATGGCGCCGTCAGCCGGTCCGTGGCGCGCGCCATGGCGGAGGGGGCGTTGGCCCGGTCGCAGGCCGACATCGCCGTGGCCGTGACCGGCGTCGCGGGCCCTGGCGGCGCCACGCCAGGCAAGCCGGTCGGCCTGGTCTGGTTTGCCTGCGCCAGGCGTGGCCGCGACACGGTCGCGCAATCGGCGCTGTTCGCCGGCGACCGTGGCGCGGTCCGCGCGCAGGCCGTCGCCATGGCGCTCGACATGGTCCGCGCCATGGCGGCCTGAACCCGCCGGCCTATAGGCGTTTCTGGCACGCAAGCTGCTAGATCTTCGGCATGCCGAACGACTCAGCCGTCGATCCCTCACTCGCCGACGAACTGCTGGCGCTGACCGAGCGGGCACGGGCGCGGGCCGAGGAGGATCCCTTCGGCAACCCGGTGCTGGCGATAGCGCTTGCCATCACCCGGCTGATGGACGAGGGCGAGCTGACCCACGCCCGTCTGGCGGCCCTGATCCGCCATTTGCGCGACGAGGCCTTTGCCGGCCGTGCGCACCGCCTGGCCGCCTATGTCGGCGGCATCGACCCCGCGGCCACGCGGGCCGAGTTCGCAGCACTCGCCACCAGGCTCGTGCGCCCGGACCCGGACGACAGCCCGGTGCCGCTGCGCGATTTTCGCGCCGGCGTCGAACGCCCGCGCTTTTCGGCCGTGTTCACCGCCCACCCCACCTTCGCCGTGCCGCCCGCGGTGTTCGCAGCCCTGGCCCAAGCCGCCTGCGGCCATGCGCCCGACACCTGCTTCGTCAGCCACCGGCCGGACCGCCCGACCCTGACCGAAGAGTTCGAGGCCGCCCGCCGCGCCATCGAACATGGGCGCGACGCGCTCGACGAGCTGACGCGCGCGCTGCTGGTTGCCGCCCGCGCCTGCTGGCCCGACCGCTGGACGGCGATCATCCCCTGCCCCGTCATCCTGGCAAGCTGGGTCGGCTACGACACGGATGGCCGCAACGACATCGGCTGGTGGGACACGCTGCGGCTGCGGCTGACGATGAAGCGCCTGCAGCTGGCCCGCGTGCACGGGCAGCTGCCGCAGGCCGAGGCCAACGCGGCGCTGCGCTCGGTGCTGGACCGCGCGCTCGAAGCGACCGACGCCCAGCTGGCCGCCTGCCCCGAGCGGGCGGACGCGACCCAGACCGAACGCTTCGCCGCGGTGCTGGTGGACAACCCGGGCGCGCTGACCTCGCCCGCCACGCTGGCGCCGCTGTTCGAGGCGGCCCTTCGGGAGGCGAACGAGGCGGAGCGGCTCGACATCGCCGTGGCCCGTGCGGGCCTCTCGGCGCACGGCCTGTCGCTGGCCCACACCCATGTGCGGCTGAACGCCTCGCAGATACACAACGCGGTCCGCCTGCGCCTCGGCCTGGACAGCACGCCGGAGGATCGTGCCCACAGGCGGACCGGACTGGCGGCCATCAACGCCGCGCTGGACAGCGTGACGCCGGTCGCCGTCGATTTCGGCGCGATCCTCGCCGAACAGGCCTCGGCCGCCCGCCTGCTGATGACGGTGGCGCAGATCGTCAAGCACATCGACGGTGCCTCGCCCGTGCGCTTCCTGATCGCCGAGACCGAGAGCGGCTACACCCTGCTCGGCGCGCTCTGGCTCGCACGCCTGTTCGGCGTGGACGGCCATATCGAGATCAGCCCGCTGTTCGAGACCCCCGACGCGCTGGAGCACGGCGCCCGCATCCTGGAAGAGGCGCTGCGCAGCCCGCATTACCGCGCCTACCTCAGGCAGACCGGGCGGATGGCGCTGCAGTTCGGCTACTCCGATTCCGGCCGCTATGTGGGCCAGCTCGCGGCCAGCTACCTGATCGAGCGGCTGCGGCTGAAGGTGGCCGAGCTGCTGGTGCGACACGGCCTGACCGGTGTGGAGCTGCTGCTGTTCGACACGCATGGCGAGAGCATCGGCCGCGGCGCCCATCCCGGCTCGCTGCTCGACCGCCTGCGCTACCTCTCGCCCAGCGTCGCGCGCCAGGCTTTTGCCAATGCCGGCATCGCCACGCGCGACGAGACGGCGTTCCAGGGCGGCGACGGCTACCTGCTGTTCGGCACGAAGGATCTGGCGCTGGCGACGATCGGCCGGATTGCCCGGCACGCCTTTGCCGCCGTTCCGAAATCCGCCGACCCGATCTACCAGGAGCCGGATTTCGCGGCGGATTTCTTCACCGGCATCGGCATTTCCATGCAGGGCCTGGTGGAGGACCCGGGGTACGCCAGCCTGCTCGGCGCGTTCGGGCCGGCGCTGCTGGACCCTTCGGGCTCGCGCCCGTCCGCGCGGCAAACCGATTCCGGCGGCCCCACGGTAATACGCCACCCGCGTGAGCTGCGCGCGATCCCGAACAACGCCATCCTGCAGCAGCTCGGCTGGTGCGCGAACACCCTCCAAGGCGTCGGCACGGCCGCCGCCCGCGCGCCCGAGCAATTTGCCGACATGATGGAGCAGAGCCCGCGCTTCCGCCGCGCCATGCAGTTCGCCGAGCATGCGCTGCGCCACTCGGACCTCGACGTGCTGCGGGCGGTGATCGCCATGATCGACCCGGGCTCATGGCTGGACCGCGCGGCCCATGCCGGCCGGCCGGGCCGGGTGCGGGCGTTGACCGAGGTGGCGCGCGCGCTCGAGCAGCTCGATCTGTGGGCGCCGGCGCAGGCGATGTTCCGCCGCATCCAGGCCGATCACGTGCGCCTGCGCGAGGCCTGGCCCGGCGCGCCGACGATGCAGACGGCGGAGATGCTGCTGCACGCGCTGCGCATCGCGCTGATCGGCCGGGTCTGGCTGCTGGCGACCGCGATCCCGGAGTTCTCGCCAAGGCACGGGGTGACGCGGGAGGCGCTGGCCGCGCGATTGTTGCGGCTTGACGTGCCGGCAGCGCTCGTCATTCTCGGCGAGGTGTTTCCGGCAGCGGCGGATCCGGCCATCGAGCGGGCGTTCGGCGAGCCGCGCGGGGCGCGTTCGGCGGCGTCCTACCAGCGCGAGCATGAGGGCATCTTCGGGCCGCTGGCCCAGGTGTTCTCGCTGCTGCGGGAGATCGGAACGGCGGTGACGCACCACGTGGGCGCGTTCGGCTAAAGGAACTGCATGGCGACGCCTGAAAAACCCCTAGCCGTTGCGCCGTTTTCGAACAGGAGTCTCGGGCCCCCGGCCCCGGCGGGGTTGAGGGGCAGCGCCCCCGGCCTGTTCGCCCTGAAACCCGTCGCCACGATGCTGGCCGACTGCGAGGCCGACGAGGACCCGCACGGCGGCACGCACCTGAAAAGAACGTTAGGCCTGCGCAACCTGGTGGGCTTCGGCGTGGGCTCCGCCGTCGGCGTCTCGCTGTTCGTGCAGACCGGCCCGGAAGCCGCCCTGCACGCCGGCCCAGCCGTCGCCCTCTCTTTCGTGCTCGCAAGCTTCGCCTGCCTGCTCGCGGCACTGTGCTACGCGGAGTTCGCGGGTCTCGTGCCGGTCGCGGGCAGCGCCTATTCCTACGCCTACGCCACGATGGGCGAGGGTGTCGCCTGGCTGATCGGCTGGTGCCTGCTGCTCGAATACCTGATGAGCGGCTCCCTGGTCGCCATCGGCTGGTCCGGCTACGCCACCGCCACGCTGCACAGCTTCGGCGTCATTTTGCCGGACGCCATCACCGGGGCGCCGCTGGCCGTGGTGAGCGGCCACGTCGTGCGCAGCGGCCGGGTGGTGGATCTGCCGGCGGTGCTGATCACCCTGTTCACCGCCTTCCTCATCATGCGCGGCACGCGCCTGTCCGCCCGCGTGAACGACGTGGTGGTGACGCTGAAGGTGCTGGCCATCATGGCCGTCATCGCCGGTGCGGCCCCCTTCATCCATTTGCACAACTGGGTGCCGTTCGTGCCGCCCAACACCGGCGTTTCCGGCAGTTTCGGCGTCTCCGGCGTGATGCGCGCCGCGGGCATTCTGTTCTTCGCCTATGTGGGCTTCGACTCCATCTCCACCCTCGGGCAGGAGACCCGCAACCCGCAGCGCACCATCCCGCTGGCGCTGATGATCTCGCTTGCGGTGTGCGTGCTGCTTTATGTCGGCGTGGCGCTGGTGATGACCGGCATCGCCGACTACCGCACGCTGAACGTGGCCGACCCGATCGCCGAGGCCATGCGCGCCCAGGGGCCGAAACTCGCCTGGGCGCGCTGGTGCGTCAGCGTGGTCGCGATCTTCGGCCTGGTGTCGGTGCTGCTGGTCACGCTGCTCGGGCAGGTGCGCATCTTCTACGCCATGGGCCGCGACGGGCTGCTGCCGCCCGCCTTCGCCCGGATCCACCCGCGCTACAGCACGCCCTACATAGGCAGCATCGTCACCGGCGTGGGCGCCGCGCTGTTTGCCGGCCTGTTCCCGCTCGACCTGCTGGGCGACCTCGTCTCGATCGGCACGCTGCTCGCCTTTGCCGTGGTGTCCGCCGGCGTGCTGATCCTGCGCCGCACGATGCCGGACATGCCGCGGGCGTTCCGGACGCCGTTCATGCCGTTCACGCCGATCCTGGCGGTGCTCGCCTGCATGGCGCTGATGTACTCGCTATCGGGCGACACCTGGGTTCGGCTGGCGATCTGGCTGGTTCTGGGTGGCTTGGTGTACGCGGCCTACGGTTACCGCCACTCGCGATTGCGGCACGTGCAACATCCCAAGCCGGGAGGTTGACAGTGGCCGAGCTTCAGGCGGACCGGGACGAACGCGCCTTTTTCAAACTGCCGCAAACCTAATCAGGAGTGGCTTAGTCTTCCCGGGGGCAGTCACCCGAAGATCAACCAGGCAGAAGCGCTGTCTCGGTTTCACAGCCACTTGGCAGGCGATGAGTTTGGAGAGAAGTAAAGTCGCCACAGTAGCCAGCCTGAGCATCCTTCTCATGGCGGCTGGGCAGACTTCTCCCGACAACAGCTACCGGACAAGCAGGGACACGCTGGCGTGCGGAAGCATAACGGCCGTAATCGCGAGCACATGCGCCCGATCCGGAACACTGCAATGCCGCAAACAGGATCTGGCAATCGAGCCGGCCAAGGTTTCGGTCAACACGCATCCCGATCCCGTCATGGTTGAGATCTCTCACGACAAGGACGTTCTGCTGGTAGGCTGGAGCTGTGTCACATCCAGATCAGGTCAGGCTTTTATCCTACTGGACTACGTCTGCAGCTTCGACACGGCAGCTTGCAGCGAGGACGAACAAAAAGAGGATTGGCAACAACTTGTCGACAGCAGTGGGCATAACCTTGACATGGGCCATGACCTTCGAAAGCCAGGCCATCAGGCGGTTCTGGAGAAAGCCGGCCTCGCCCGCCTGATGGATCCCCCTGGAATAGCAGTGATCCCGCTCGGTTTCACCCTGAAATAAGTAGCTGGATGCGGCATCCGGCCAGCGTCTGCGTCTACTGCGGCGCAAAACCTGGCTGTGAAGCGGGCTGTGCGGCGTTGGCCTGGCGCTTGGCGCGGTGCCAGGCTTTGATGTCCTGCTCGGTCAGGTAGCCCTTGTGGTCCACGTCGATCACGTCGAAGTTCTTCGCGATGTTGCCCATGCGACCGGCTTGCGCCTGCTCGCGTGTCAAACGCCCGTCATGCGTGGTGTTGGCCGCGTTGAAGCGGTCGGCGAATCGTGGGTGGGACTGGGGCTGGGGCTGGGCCTGCATCGGCGCCATCTGGCCGGGCTCGTCGGGCGACGGCGTGGGCTGGGCTGCCGCCACACTCGTCATCAGCAGCAATCCTGCCAGGCTCGGGATCAGACGCATGGAACACTCCTCGGCTCGGCCGGCACGATCCGGCGCTCTTGCAGCCATATAGACGGTCGGCCGTGAAAACCGAGCGGGGCTTACCCTTCGTTGCAACGGCTTGCGGCGCGCCCTAGCGGGGCGACGGCACGGCCGCGTTCGGTGCCCCGTACACGTCGCGCGCCCGCTTGAGGAACGCACCGACCATGCGGCGCACCGCCTCGTTGAACACCACGCCGATCGCGCGCTGCAGCAGCTTGCTGCGGAACTCGAAATCGACCCAGAAATCCACCTGCACACCGTGCGGATCGGGAATGAACACCCATTGGTTGTTCAAGTAGCGGAACGGCCCGTTTTCGTAGCGCACCTGTATCTTGTGCGCCCGTTCCAGCGTGACGCGGGACGTGAAGCTCTCGCGGAACGGACCGAACCCGATGGTGAGGTCGGCAACCAGTTCGGTCTCGGTCCGGCTGCGTATCCGCGCGCCCACGCACCAGGGCAGGAATTGCGGGTATTTCTCGACATCGGCCACCAGGTCGAACAACTGTTCAGGCGCGTAGCCCACCAGCTTGCGGTCGGCATAGGTCGGCATGCTCAGCCCGCCCGGGCGGCGCGGGCGTCCCGCATGGCGGCGAAATCCGCGTCTGCGTGATACGAGCTGCGCGTCAGCGGCGTGGCCGCCACCATCAGGAACCCTTTGGCGCGCGCCATCGAGCCGAATTCCCGGAACTCGTCCGGTGTCACGAAACGGTCGATCGCGGCGTGTTTCACGGTCGGCTGCAGATATTGACCCAGCGTGAGGAAATCGACGTCGGCCACCCGCAGATCGTCCATGACCTGCCCGACCTCCGCCCGCTGTTCGCCCAGGCCCAGCATCATGCCGGATTTGGTGAAGATCGACGGGTCGAGCGTCTTCACGTCGTTCAGCAGCCGCAGTGACTGGAAGTAACGCGCGCCCGGGCGGATGGACGGGTAGAGGCGCGGCACCGTCTCCAGGTTGTGGTTGAACACGTCCGGCCGGGCCCGCACCACGATTTCCAGCGCAGCGGGCTTGCGCAGGAAGTCGGGGGTCAGAATTTCGATGGTGGTCGCCGGCGAAGCGGCCCGGATCGCGACGATGACCGCGGCAAAATGGGCTGCGCCGCCATCGTCGAGATCGTCGCGGTCGACCGAGGTGACGACCACGTGGCGCAGACCCAGGGTCGCCACGGCCGCGGCCACCCGCCCCGGCTCATCGTCGTCGAGCGGCAGCGGCAGGCCGGTGCGAACGTTGCAGAACGCACAGGCGCGCGTGCAGGTGTCGCCCATGATCATCATGGTGGCGTGGCGCTGGCTCCAGCACTCGCCGATGTTGGGACAGGCCGCCTCCTCGCAGACGGTGACCAGGCGGGCTTCCCGCATCAGCGCGCGTGTCTGGTGGTAGACCGGGTGGCTGGGTGCGCGAACCCGTATCCAGTCCGGCTTGCGCTGGATCGGGTTGTCCGGCCGCGACACCTTCTCCGGGTGCCGCAGGGCAAGGGCGCCGCCGATGGCGTGGTCGATCTCGATGCGGGTGGACATCCCTGGCCTCGGCTGGAGCGGACTGCCCGATCCCGCTCCGACAAGTGGCGGGGGGTGATGAACCCGTCAAGCTGAGCAGGCGGGGAAGATGCTTCCGGCGATACCGTCTAAAAGCTTGAGATGGGAAGTCTCTTCCCATATTGTCGGGCTATGACCCTGTCCGTGGACGAGATCATCGATCGGCTCGGTGGCGCAGAGCCCGCCGCCCGCTTGACCGGTGTGGGCCTGGAAGCCGTGCGGAAGTGGCGTCAGTCACGGTCGATCCCGCCCAGGCACTGGAGCGCGATCATCGCCGCGACCGGGCTTTCCGTGGCCGAGCTTCAGGCGGACCTGCCGCCGGAGGGCGGCCCGCCGCCGGGGGCGACCGCGTGCCTGGTGCTCGCGGACGGCCAGATCATCTGGGGCCGCGGCTTCGGGGCGCCGACGAGTGCCACGCTGCCCGTCGGCGAAGTCTGCTTCAACACCGGCATGACCGGCTACCAGGAGACGCTGACCGATCCCTCCTATGCCGGGCAGATCATCACCTTCACCTTCCCCCATATCGGCAACGTCGGCACCAACCCGGAGGATGCCGAGGCCGCGACCATCGCCGCGCGCGGCCTGATCGTGCGCGAGGATCTGACCGAGCCCTCCAACTGGCGCGCCACCCAGCCGCTCGAATCCTGGCTGCGCGCGCAGCGCATCACCGGCCTGTCCGGCGTGGACACGCGCGCGCTGACCATGAGGATCCGCGACGGCGGCCCGCCGCACGGCGTGCTGTGCTTCCCGCCCGATGGACGGTTCGACACCGCCGCGCTGCACCAGGCCGCACGCGCCTGGCCCGGGCTGGAGGGCATGGACCTGGCCCGCGACGTGAGCTGCACGCAGACCTACGCCTGGGACGAGACGATCTGGTCCTGGCCCGACGGGTTTGCCCGACAGGCCACCCCCGCGCACCACGTGGTGGCCGTCGATTACGGCGCCAAACGCAACATTTTTCGCAATCTCGCCGCCTCAGGCTGCCGGGTGACGGTGGTGCCCGCCGCCAGCACCGCGGAGGAGATCCTCCGGCACCGACCGGACGGCGTGTTCCTCTCCAACGGTCCCGGCGACCCGGCCGCCACCGGCGTGTACGCCGTCCCCGCCATACAGGGCGTGCTTGACGCCCGCGTGCCGGTGTTCGGCATCTGTCTCGGCCACCAATTGCTGGCCTTGGCCTTGGGGGCGCGCACCTACAAGCTGGACCGCGGGCATCGCGGCGCCAACCAGCCGGTGCGCGACCTGGCGACAGGCCGGGTGGAGATCACCTCGCAGAACCACGGCTTCGCCGTGGACGACGCGTCGCTACCGCCGGGCGTACGCATCACCCATGTCAGCCTGTTCGACGGCAGCAACGAGGGGATCGCCTGCGACGAGCGGCGCGCGTTCTCGGTGCAGTATCATCCCGAAGCGAGCCCTGGCCCAAGCGACAGCGCCCATCTGTTCGGACGGTTCTGTGGTATGATGCGCCGTGAACCCGGAGAGGCGGCGGCCCGATGAGCGAAAGTGTGGTTTTGGAGCACCTTCGTGCGATCCGCGCCGACGTGGCAGAGATGAAGATCGATTGGAGCGTCGCTTGAAGATCGCGTAAGGCATCGGCCGATCTAGCTCACACGACCCCGATCGGTAGGCCGTTCCCTCGGGTCGAGCCTGACGTTTCAGGTCGCTACAGGGCAACGCGCAACGCATGAAGCTCAGTGCGAAAGTTTGCTCGTCACGATCGCTGACGATCTCCAGACCGCCGTTTGATGAACGCCTCGTGTGCCAGACGTCCCGCGTCCAGCACGCCGACAGGATCAGCCGATCATGCCCAAACGCACCGACCTCCACACCATCCTGATCATCGGCGCCGGCCCGATCGTCATCGGGCAGGCCTGCGAGTTCGACTACTCCGGCGCGCAGGCCTGCAAGGCGCTGCGGGCCGAGGGGTATCGCGTGGTGCTGGTCAACTCCAACCCCGCCACCATCATGACCGACCCCGGCCTGGCGGATGCCACCTACATCGAGCCGATCACGCCGGAGGTGGTCGAGAAGATCATCGCCCGCGAGCGGCCGGACGCGCTGCTGCCCACCATGGGCGGCCAGACGGCGCTGAACGTCGCCATGCAGCTCGCGGCGAACGGCGTGCTGGCGAAATACGACGTCGAGCTGATCGGTGCGCGCGCCGACGTGATCGACCGTGCCGAAGACCGGCTCAAGTTCCGCGACGCGATGAGCGAGATCGGCGTGCAATCGCCGCGCAGCTTCATCGCCCACTCGGCCGAGGAAGCGCGCGAGGCGCTGGGCAAGATCGGCCTGCCCGCCGTCATCCGCCCGAGCTTCACGCTCGGCGGCACCGGCGGCGGCATCGCCTACAACCGCGAGGAGTTCGAGGCCATCTCCGCCAGCGGCCTCGCCGCATCGCCCACCACCGAGGTGCTGATCGAGGAATCCGTGCTGGGCTGGAAGGAGTACGAGATGGAGGTGGTGCGCGACAGCGCGGACAACTGCATCATCGTCTGCGCCATCGAGAACGTGGACCCGATGGGCATACACACCGGCGACAGCATCACCGTGGCACCCGCGCTGACGCTGACCGACCGCGAATACCAGCGCATGCGCGATGCCTCCATCGCCTGCCTGCGCAAGATCGGCGTGGATACCGGCGGCTCCAACGTGCAGTTCGCGCTCAACCCGGCGGACGGCCGCATGCTCGTCATCGAGATGAACCCGCGCGTCTCCCGCAGCTCGGCACTCGCGTCGAAGGCCACCGGCTTTCCGATCGCCAAGATCGCAGCCAAGCTCGCCGTCGGCTACACGCTCGACGAGCTGAGCAACGACATTACCCGCACTACCCCGGCGAGCTTCGAGCCCACCATCGACTACGTCGTCGTCAAGATCCCGCGCTTCACGTTCGAGAAGTTTCCGGGCACGCCGGCGCTGCTCTCCACCAGCATGAAGTCGGTGGGCGAGGCCATGTCCATCGGCCGCAGTTTCGCCGAGGCGCTGCAAAAGGGTTTGCGCAGCATGGAGACGGGGTTCTCCGGCCTGGACGAGGTCGGCCCGCCGGGCGATGGCGGACCGGACGCGTTCCGCGCGGCGCTGTCGGCGCCCAAGCCCGACCGCATCCTGATGGCGGCGCAAGCCATACGCGCCGGCCTCTCGCTGGAGGATATCCACGCCGCCTGCCGCTTCGACCCGTGGTTTTTGCGCGAACTGGAACGCATCGTGCTGGCGGAACGCAACATCGCCGCGAACGGCCTGCCGCGCGACGCCGCCGCATTGCGGCGCGTCAAGGCGATGGGCTTCTCCGACAGGCGCCTGGCACAGCTGACCAGGCGCCCGGAGCCCGAGATCGCCGCCGCGCGGGAAAAACTCGGCGTGTACCCGGTCTACAAGCGCATCGACACCTGTGCCGGCGAGTTCGCGTCGGCCACGCCCTACATGTACTCGACCTACGAGGGCGGCTGGGGCCAGCCCGCCTGCGAGGCCGACCCGACCGACCGCGACAAGATCGTCATCCTCGGCGGCGGCCCCAACCGCATCGGCCAGGGCATCGAGTTCGACTATTGCTGCGTGCACGCCGCCTACGCGCTGCGCGAGGCCGGCTACGAGACCATCATGGTCAACTGCAACCCCGAGACCGTCAGCACCGATTACGACACGTCCGACCGGCTGTATTTCGAGCCGCTGACCGCCGAGGACGTGGTGGCGCTCGTGCGTCGCGAACAGCAGCGCGGCCGGGTGCTGGGCTGCATCGTGCAGTACGGCGGCCAGACGCCGCTCAAACTCAGCCAGGCGCTGCCGGCCGCCGGCATCCCGGTGCTCGGCACCACGGCCGACGCGATCGACATCGCCGAGGATCGCGAACGCTTCCAGCAGCTGCTGCACAGGCTCGGCCTGCGCCAGCCGGAAAACGGCCTGGCACGCGCGCCGGAACAGGCCGAGGCGATCGCCGAACGCATCGGCTACCCGGTGGTCATCCGCCCCAGCTACGTGCTCGGCGGCCGCGCGATGGAGATCGTGTTCGACCGCGCGCAGCTGCACCGCTACATGCGCGAGGCGGTGCGCGTCTCCGGCGACAGCCCCGTGCTGATCGACCGTTACTTGAACGACGCGATCGAGGTGGACGTGGACTGCATCGCCGACGGCACCACCGTCTACGTCGCCGGCGTCATGGAACATATCGAGGAGGCCGGCATCCATTCCGGTGACAGCGCCTGCTCGCTGCCGCCCTACAGCCTGTCGCCCTCCACCATCCACGAGCTGCGCGACCAGACCGAGGCGATCGCCAGGGCACTGGGCGTGGTCGGCCTGATGAACGTGCAGTACGCCATCAAGGACGACGCGATCTACGTGCTGGAGGTCAACCCGCGCGCCAGCCGCACGGTGCCGTTCGTGGCCAAGGCCACCGGCGTGCCGGTGGCCAAGATCGGCGCGCTGGTCATGGCCGGCGCCAAGCTCGCATCCTTCCGGCTGGACGACACCGCCATCGCCCCGCACGTGGCGGTCAAGGAGGCGGTGTTCCCCTTCGCCCGTTTCCCGGGCGTGGACACCATCCTCGGCCCGGAGATGAAATCGACCGGCGAGGTGATGGGCCTGGACCACAGCTTCGAGCGTGCCTTTGCCAAGGCCCAGCTCGGCGCCGGCATCGTCCTGCCGCAATCGGGCTGCGTGTTCCTCTCGGTGCGCGACAGCGACAAGGGCGGCCTGCCCGGCCTCGCCCGCCGCCTGACGGAGATGGGGTTTTCCATCATGGCCACACGCGGCACCGCGGCACGCATACGCGAGGCCGGGCTGCCGGTGCGCGTCATTAACAAGGTGCTGGAGGGCCGCCCGCATTGCGTGGACGCGATCCGCTCGGGCGAGATACAGATGGTGGTCAACACCAGCCAGGGCGCGCAATCCACCGCCGACAGTTTTGCGATACGCCGGACCGCGCTCACCTTCGGCGTGCCGCACTACACCACGCTGGCCGGCGCCCGGGCCGCCGCCCATGCCATCGGCGCGCTGAAAGCCGGGACCCTTGAAGTCGCCCCGCTGCAGTCGTACTTTCGCGGATCGTATTGACCCGGGCGCGGCCCGGCCCGGCTTGCAAGCCCGCCCGGACCCCGTAAGGTATCCGCCGCTTCGACACGGCAGGCCCCGGGCAAGGCCCCGCCGTGCCTTCATAAACCCGAAACCCGGCGCCTGGCGCTCCGGCGCAATCAGTGTTCTAGGATACGGCCCTTTGCAAAAATTCCCGATGACCGCACCAGGCCTGCAGCGACTGGAAGACGAGCTCCGGAACCTGAAGAGCGTGGAGCGGCCGGCCATCATCCTGGCCATTGCCGAGGCGCGCAGCCATGGCGACCTGTCGGAGAACGCCGAGTACCACGCCGCACGGGAACGCCAGAGCTTCATCGAGGGCCGCATCCAGGAATTGGAGGAGGTCGTGGGGGCGGCCGAGGTGATCGATCCCGCCTCGCTGTCCGGCGACAGCATCAAGTTCGGCGCCGAGGTGACGCTGCTGGACGAGGAGACGGAAAAGGAGGCGACCTACCAGATCGTCGGCGTCTACGAGGCCGACATCAAGCTCAAGCGCCTGTCCATCTCCTCGCCGCTGGCCAAGAGCCTGATCGGCAAGAAGAAGGGCGACACCATCTCGGTCCCCGCCCCCGGCGGCGACCGCAGCTACGAGATCCTGAACTTCAAGTTCGCCTGACCGCAGGGTGGGGTATCCCGCCCCGAGGAGCCCGGCATGGACGCCTTCTCCCCCAGCCTGACGATTGATGACGTGCGCGCCGCCGCCGCGCGCATCGCCGGCCGCATCCTGCGTACGCCCACGGTGCCGGCCGCCATCCTCTCGCGCCTGACCGGCGCGGAGATCACCTTAAAGCTTGACAACCTGCAGGCGGTCGGCTCCTTCAAGGAACGCGGTGCCGCAAACCGCCTGGCTCTGCTGACGCCCGAGGAGCGGTCACGCGGCGTGGTCGCCATGTCGGCCGGCAACCATGCCCAGGGTGTGGCGCGCCACGCGACGCTGCTCGGGATCGCGTCCACCATCGTCATGCCGTCCTTCACGCCGCTGGCCAAGATCAGCGGCACGGCGGCCTGGGGCGCCCGCGTCGTGCTGCACGGCGCCACGCTGGCGGAATCGGCGGCCCACGCGGCGCATCTGGCCGAGCATGAGGGCATGGTGTTCATCAGCCCCTATGACGACTACGCGGTCATGGCCGGCCAGGGCACGCTGGCCCTGGAGATGGTCGAGGACGGCCCGGCGCTCGACGTGCTGCTGGTCCCGGTCGGCGGCGGCGGCCTGATCTCCGGCTGCGCCGTGGCCATGGCGGCGCTGAGCCCCGCCACCCGGGTGATCGGCGTGCAGGTGGCGCCCTACTCCGCGCTCGCCCAGCGCATGGGTGCGGCGGCACACCCGCTTGGTGGCGCCACCATCGCCGAGGGCATCGCGGTGCGCGACGTGGGGTTCGAAACCCGCAAGGTCATCGCCAGCCACGTGAGCGAGATCCTGGTGGCGCCCGAACGGATGGTCGAGGACGCGATCTCCATGCTGGCCGAAGGCGCCAAGGTGGTGGCCGAAGGTGCCGGTGCTGCGGCGCTGGCCGGCCTGCTCGCGCATCGCGACCGCTTCGAGGGCCTGCGCGTCGGCATGCCGATCTGCGGCGGCAACATCGACGTGCGGATCATGGCCAACGTGCTGCTGCGCGGCCTGCTGCGCGACGGACGGCTGCTGCGCCTGCGCATGGAAATACCCGACCGGCCCGGCGTCCTGGCCGACATCTCCACCAGGATCGGCGTCTGCGGCGGCAACATCATCGAGGTCTCGCACCAGCGCCTTTTCGCCTCCCCCAGCGTGCAGTCCGCGCAACTGGAGGTGATGGTCGAGGCGCGCGACCCCACCCACGCGCTGGAGATAGAGCAGTCGCTGGCGGGCTCGTACACCGTCCACCGGATCTAGGCGCCGGAACGACCCGTATCCGCGGTACCCCCGAACCCCGACCGCCCGGGCTGCGCGTCTTGGGACCGGGGCGTCAGGTGTGAATGATGCCGATCACCCCGTGATCGTCGATGGCCGCGAAGTCGCCCGCGGCGTGCGCTCCGCTGAAGACCAGCACGAAGCTGGCCGAGCCCTCCGTGATGGTCAGCTTTTCGGCTCCGGCGTTGAAGGACAGCACCGGCGGCGTGCCGAGCCGGACAGGTAGCTGCCGGCAAGCTCGCTTGTGCCGGTCAGCGTCATGGTCCCGGCGCCGAGCACGTAGCCGCCATCGAGCACCACGTTGCCGCTCTGCGTGAGCGTGTAGCCGCCCAGCGACAGCGTTCCCGCGTTCTGTGTCCAGCTGCCGCCATAGGCAAGACTGCCGCCCAGCGTGACGGCGGCGCCGCCGAGCTGCACGCCGCCGGAGGCGAGCGACAGGCCATTGGCCAGCATGTCGCTGCCGGCGTTGAACGCGATGGAGCCGCCGCCCGAGATGCTGCCCGCGAAGCTGCTGTTGGCACCGTTGAAGGCGAGCGTTCCGGAAGCGATGCTGATCGTGCCAGTGCTGGCTGTGGTCACGTTGATGTTCGACAGACCGCTGCCGCCCGCCTTGGCCAGGGTACCCCCGTTGACGAGGCTTGAGTTGAGCGCGCCATAGACCGTGCTGTTGGCGAGCAGCTTGACGGTGCCGCCGGCCTTGTTCTGCAGCTGCACGGTGTCGGTCCCGTAATAGCCGACGTAGAGGTAGGAACTGACGGTCAACACCCCGGTATTGGCCAGCACCGTGCTGCCGGTCAGGTAGAAAGCCGAAACCGAACCGGCGCCCGCGGTGGACAGCGTGCCCGCACCGCTGGTCGCCCCGCCATCGAGGCCGGTGGACCCGGTCAGCGTCACCGTGTTGCCGCCGAGCGCCAACGTGCCGCTGGTAATCTCGAAGCCGCCCGCTATGGTCTGGTTCTGCCCGAAGGTGAGCACGGCGCCGGAGACCTGCATGTGCCCGACGGACACGACCGAACCGGCCGCCAGCAGGTCCGTGCCGGATTCGAAGTTCACTCCGGCCCCGCTCAACGTCCCGGAAAAGCTGTTGCCCGTGCCATCGAGACGCAGCGTGCCGGCGGCGATCTTCAAGACCCCAGCGCTCTGGCTGTACGTGCCGCCGATATAGCTGCCCGGCCCCACGGTGAACGTGCCGGAAGATTGTGACACCGCGCCGTAAAGCGTGGCGTTGCCGTGCACGCCCAGCATGCCGCCGGTCAAGGCCAGCGTCGCAAGGCTGTTGGTGTACAACGAGGCGATCGTGTCGTTGCCGGACGCGTGCGTGATCGTGTGCGCTGAGGACACGCTGATGGTCACGTCGTCGGCAATGCCCGGGGCGCTGCCCGTGCTCCAGTTGGCTCCCGCACCCCAAATGCCGTCAGCGTTGTTCTTTCACGAAACCGACGTCATCCGATTGCTCCCCGCCTTGTGTTACGGCCTGTAACAGGGTCGCGCTTCGTAATCTACACGAAACAAAAACTCAAGTGTTCAATCTCCAGTTGCCATCCTGTTGTATATACACTCGTATTTGTCGAGACGTTGTTGGGTCCGGTGAACGCTGATGATTGACGGCCTCAGGCTTCTTGGCCTGACAACGGCAGCGCGATGCTTTCGAGCGACTTGCCCTCCGCGTCGATGCCGAGCCGGATTTCGACCACGGCCGCGACGATCATCAGCACGGCCGCCCCCTCGTAGCCCCAAGCCACGTAGGGCACGCCGGCCTCGATCAGCCGGCCGAACAGCCAGGGCGCGCCCACGCCGCCCACCAGCGTGCCGAGCGCGTAGAACATCGCGATCGCCAGCGCACGCGTCTCCAGCGGGAAGATCTCGCTGGCCGTCAGATAGGCCGAGCTGGCCGCCGCCGAGGCCACGAAGAACACGCCGACCCAGCACGCGGTCTGGGTCCAGGCATCCAGCAGGCCAGCATGGAACAGCCATCCGGTCGCCGCCATCAGCAGCCCCGACAGGCCGTACGTGCCGGCGATCATCCGCCGCCGCCCCACCGTGTCGAACAACCCGCCCAGCAGCAGCGGGCCCGTCAGGTTGCCCAGCGCCAGCGGCAGCACGTAGACGCCGATGTTCTGCGCCGGCACGTGATAGGCGTCGGTCAGCACCAGGCCGTAGGTGAAGAACACCGCGTTGAACAGGAACGCCTGCGCCGCCATCAGCGTGAACGCCAACAGGCTGCGCCATTTGTAGGCGCCGAACATCGCCGAGAAGATCAGCCCGAAGCCGAACGAGGTCTGCGGGTGGATGGTGAGCTTGCCTTCCACCGGCGGCAGCGTCCCCCCGCCCCCCTTATGCACAAGGGTCTCCTGCACGCGCCGCTCCACCTCGGCCACCGTGCGCTCGGCCTCCTCCTGGCGGCCATGGGTGACCAGCCAGCGCGGGCTCTCCGGCACGAAGCGTCGCAGCATCAGCACGCCCAGGCCCAGCACGCCGCCGACACCGAACCCCAGCCGCCAGCCCAGTTGCGGCGAGACCACGCCACCGCCGAGCAGCAGCAGCGAGGCGGCCGCGCCCAGCGCCGCGCCGCCCCAGTAGCTGCCGTTGACGATCAGGTCGATGCGGCCGCGCAGCTTGGCCGGGATCAGCTCGTCGATGGCCGAGTTGATCGCCGCGTACTCGCCGCCGATGCCAAGGCCCGTGACAACCCGGAACAGCGCCAGGCTCCAGAAGCTCCACGCACAGGCCGACGCCAGCACGCCCGCTACGTACAGCCCGAGCGTGATGTTGAACACCAGCCGCCGGCCGTAGCGATCGGTCAGCCAGCCGAAGAACAGCGCGCCCGCCACGGCGCCGGCCACGTAGGCCGAGGCCATGGTGCCGATCTGCTGCGCCGAGAGACCGAGCGTGCGGTGGTCCTGCAGCATCGGCCCGATCGAGCCGACGATGGTGACTTCAAGCCCGTCCAGCACCCAGGTGATGCCGAGTGCGACCACGATCAGCAGGTGAAACCGGCTCCAGGGCAGGCGGTCCAGCCGCGCAGGGATGTCGGTCTCGATCGGCTGCATCGGCGTTTCCTTGTCGGCTGCCGGGCTTCTTCGGCCCAGGCGAGGCAGCCACACATCACGGTTGCACGCCGGCCGCAACCCGTGTTCATTCCGTGCTCGTCGCCAACATCGGACGCCCGCCCTGCATCCCTTCTGGTCCGGCTCCGTCCGCGCGTTGATCGACACACCGCTTGCCACCATCACCGGCACGCTTGCCGAGGCGCAGCTGCGCCACTACCGCACCAGCGAAATGCAGCAGCTCCGCGCCTGGGCCGACGGCATCGCCCTGCTGCGGACCGCGCTCCTTCCCCACCCGGACTGGCACGTGCTGCTGGAGTATCCGATGTTGCGCCTGGGCCGCCGCGCCGACGCCATCGTGCTGACAGGCGCCGCCATCCTGGTGCTGGAGTTCAAGGTGGGTGCCAAGACCTGCGACCCGGCAGGCCGCGAGCAGGCCGAGGATTTCGCGCTCGACCTGCGCGACTTCCACGCCGGCAGCCGTCGGCATCCGATCGTTCCTATCCTGGTCGCGACACAAGCCGTCCCGCGTCAGACGGCGCTGCCCCTGCTGCTGGACTGCGTGGCCCCCGTGATCGACGCCAGCGCCGACACGCTCGCCGGGGCCATTCGGGCGATCGCCGAAGCCACGCCCGCGCCGAACACCATGCTGGACCCGACGGCGTGGCTGGCCGCCCCCTATCGCCCGGTTCCAAGCATCGTCGAAGCCGCCTGCATGCTGTATGCGCGCCATGGCGTGGCCGACATCGCCGCCGCCCGCGCGGACGCCACCAACCTGACCCGTACCACGGACGCGATCCTCGCCGCCGTCGCCAAGGCCCGTGCGGACAACGCAAAGATCGCCCTGTTCGTGACCGGCATCCCGGGTGCGGGCAAGACCCTGTGCGCCTTGAACGCCTGCTTCGGCGAGGATGCGCGCGCCACCTTCCTGACCGGCAACCCGACCCTGGTGCACGTGCTGCGCGAGGCGCTGGCCCGCGACGCGATCGACCAGGGCCAGAACCGGCGCACCGCCCGCCAGCAGATGGAGGGCGCCATCCAGGCACTGCCGCGGTTTCGCGACCACCATCTGGCCAACGGCGAGATCCCGGCCGAGCAGGTCGTGGTGGTGGACGAGGCGCAGCGCTGCTGGTCGCGCGCCCACGCGGTCGCAAAGTCGCGCGACCGCCCGGTGCGGCTGACCGACAGCGAGCCCGCGCTGCTGCTCGACATCATGTCGCGCCACCCCGGTTTTTCCGCGATGATCTGCCTGGTCGGCAGCGGCCAGGAAATCCACGACGGCGAAGGCGGCCTGGCCGAGTGGGGCGCCGCCTTGCGCGAGCGGCCCGGCTGGCGTGCGTGTGCCCCGCCCGACCTGCTCACGCTGTCCGACCCGCGCCAGCGTCTGGGCGGCCTGCGGAACCTGGCCCTGTTGCCCGACCTGCACCTCTGCGTGCCGATACGGCAGATCCGCAGCACCGCCGCTTCCGCCTGGGTGGACCATGTGCTTGCCGGGCGCGCGCACGACGCGCGGCAGCTCGGGCCGGTGCCGTTTCTGCTGACCCGCAGCCTTTCCGCCCTGCGTGCCTGGCTGCGCTCCGCCGCCCGCGGCAGCCGGCGGTGCGGCCTGCTGGCCAGCGCCGGGGCCCGCCGCCTGCGCGCCGCTGGCCTGGGTGCCGAACTGCCGCACATGGATGCCAAGGCGGTAGCCCGCTGGTTCCTGGATCGCTGGCCGGACGTGCGGGCGTCCGACGCGCTGGAGGTGGTCGCGACCGAGTTTTCCGCCCAGGGGTTGGAACTCGACTATGCCGGCCTGTGCTGGGATGGCGACCTGATCCGCGAACCAGGCCGGCACGCCTGGCGGGTTCGAAACTTTCGCGGCACCGCCTGGACCACCCCCAGCGGTGCCGAGGCGATCGCCAACCAGATCAACACCTACCGCGTGCTGCTCACCCGGGCCCGCTACGAGACGGCGATTTTCGTGCCCAGGGGCGACGCGGCGGACGCGACCCGCGACCCGGCCGTCTACGACCGTATCGCGGCGTTCCTCGCCGCCTGTGGTGCGCGCGACCTGGCCGAGCTGCCCGCCCAGGCCGCCCGCGAACCCGAGGGCGAGAGGATGCTGCTGTGATCCGCCACGCACTGGCCGCGATCGCCCTGCTCCTGCCGGCTCCGTCGCCCGCCGAATCGCTGAAAATCAGCACCTGGAACCTCGACTGGCTGACCGCGCGCAGTCACGCGGCGGCCAACCTGCCGGCCGATGTCCACACCCGCGCGCCCGGCGATTTCACCCGTCTCGCCGCCTACGCGAACCGGCTGGCGGCCGACATCGTGGCGTTCCAGGAGGTGGACGGCCCGCAGGCCGCCTCGCTCGTCTTCGACCCCGCCCGCTACACCATCCTGACGATCGACGAGCCGGTCACCCAGCGCGTGGGCCTGGCCGTGCGCCACGGCGTGGCGGTGCACCGGAACCCCGACTACGCCGCGCTCGACGTCGAACCCGACGCGCGTTTCCCGCTGCGCGACGGGCTGGACGCCACCCTGACCCTGGCCGGCGGCCAGAGCCTTCGCGTGCTGGTGGTGCACCTCAAGACCGGCTGCCAGACCGACAGCCTGTCCCACACGCGACGCGCCCAATGCGTGCTGTTCGCCCGGCAGATCCCGGCACTCGCCGCCTGGGTCGCCGCGCGGGGACGGGAGGGCGTGGCCTTCCTGGTGCTGGGCGACTTCAACCGGGTGATGGACGGCACCGAGGAACTGGGCCAGGCGCTGGCAGGCGCGGCACCGCTGACCCGCGCCACCGAGGGGCGCAGCAACCCGTGCTGGGACGGCGAGGCGTTCATCGACCACATCCTGCTCGGCGGCCCGGCACGCCTGTGGCTCGAGCCGGGCAGCCTGCGCGTGCAGGTGTTCCGCGAGACCGAGGACCGGGAGCGGAGCCATCTGTCCGACCACTGCCCGGTCTCGATCAGGCTGGACCCGAGCCGGTAATCACAGACGACGCTGACCGACATCATCGATGCCGCGACACCGACCGGCGTCGCGGGCGGTGGCAACGCGCTGGCCACGCGCCCGAACTTCACCCCCATGCTCGCCAGCATCGACGTGCCGACCCTGGTGGTGGAAGGGCAGGACGACATAGCCTGTCCGCTGCCCGTCGGCCAGGCGCTCGCCGCGCGCAGAGCCCGGTTCACCCCGACCGGCTTTGCGGCCGGAGGGGAACCGGGTCATATCGTCGCCCGCGAACCGGCAAGGCCGGCTGCAGACGACCAGGAGGATACCATGGCCTACACCGCGATCGCCACCACCACCGCCGGCCGCAACGGTCACGTGGACAGCTCGGACGGCGCGCTGCACCACGATCTAGCCATGCCCGGCTCGAACAAGCCGGACGCCACCAACCCCGAGCAGCTCTTCGCGGCCGGCTACTCCGCCTGTTTCGGCTCGGCCATCATGGCCGTGGCCGGTGCGGACAAGATCAAGCCCGAGGCCGTGCACGTGACCGCCGAGGTGACGCTGAACGTCAACGGCAACGACTACAGCATCGCCGTCAAGCTCAAGCCCAGGATCGACGGCGTGGACCGTGCCACCGCCGAGCAGCTGGTGCATCGCGCGCACGAGGTCTGCCCCTACAGCAAGGCAACCCGGAACAACGTGCCGGTGGAGATCGAGCTCCAGTGATCGGCACCGCTCTCGTCACCGGCGCCACGGCCGGTTTCGGGGCGGCGATCACCCGCCGCCTGGTGGCGTCCGGCTGGCGCGTGGTCGCCAGCGGACGCCGCCAGGACCGGCTGGACGCGCTCGCCGCCGAGCTCGACGACGCCGTGCTGCCCTACCGGCTGGACGTGACCGACACGGCCGCCATCGCGGCGCTGCCCGCTGCCCTGCCGCCGGATTGGCGGGAGATCGACCTGCTGGTGAACAATGCCGGCCTGGCGCTGGGTCTCGGCCCCGCGCAGGAGGCCGACCCGGCGGACTGGGATCGCATGGTGGCGACCAACGTCACCGGCCTGATCCACATGACGCGGGCGCTGCTGCCCGGGATGGTGGCCCGCCACCGCGGCCATGTGGTGAACCTGGGCAGCATCGCCGCCACCTATCCCTACCCCGGCGGCCACGTGTACGGTGCCACCAAGGCGTTCGTGAAGCAGTTCTCACTGAACCTGCGGGCCGACCTCGTCGGCACCGACCTGCGCGTCACCGACATCGAGCCCGGCCTGTGCGGCGGCACCGAGTTCTCCGAGATCCGTTTCGGCGGCGACAGCGAACGCGCCGCCGCCGTGTACAAGGGAACCGAGCCGCTGACCGCCGAGGACATCGCCGAGGCGGTGACCTGGGTCGCCGGCCTGCCGCGGCACGTGAACATCAACCGGATCGAGATGATGCCCACCTGCCAGGCCTCCGCCCCGCTCGCGGTCAAGCGCGCGTCGTGAGCGCGCCCGACACGACCCGGCTGCTGGACCGCTACCGCGTGACCGACGGCGACCATTTCAGGTTGCGCGACCACGACCCCGCCGACCGTGGCGGCGGTTTCGACCACCACGATCTCACGGGACGGCTCGCCGACGGCGTGGCCCGCCTTTCCGAGCTGCAGACCAGGCTTTACGCGGATGACCGCTGGTCCATGCTGGTGGTGCTGCAGGCGATGGATGCGGCCGGCAAGGACGGCACCATCAAGCACGTGATGACCGGCGTGAACCCGCAGGGCATCTCGGTCACCTCCTTCAAGCAGCCAGGCCCGGAGGACCTGAGCCACGGGTTCCTGTGGCGCGTCCATATGCACGCCCCTTCACGCGGCCACATCGCCCTGTTCAACCGCAGCCATTACGAGGATGTCCTGATTGTCCGGGTCCACCCCGAAATGCTCGACCATCTGCGGCTGCCCGAGGCGCTGCGCGGGAAGAAGTTCTGGAAACACCGGCTCGAAGACATCGCCGCGTTCGAAACCTACCTGCACCGCCAGGGTACCTCGGTCCTGAAGATCTTCCTCAACGTCAGTCGCGACGAGCAGAAGCGGCGCTTCCTGAGCCGCATTGACGAGCCGCACAAGAACTGGAAGTTCAACGCCGGCGACTTGAAGGAGCGCGCCCATTGGGACGCCTACCAGGACGCTTACGACCATGCCATCCGAGCGACGGCCACCCGACACGCGCCCTGGTTCGTTGTGCCTGCCGATGACAAGGCCTTCGCGCATCTGATCGTGGCCGAAGCCCTGATCGAGGCGCTGGAGCAGCTTGACCTCCACGAGCCCTCGCCCCCGGCCGCCGAGCGGGCGATCCTGGAAGCCTCACGCAAGGCCCTGCAGGAGGAGTGACCCGAGGCGCGACGCGAACTGGCCGCCCGGTCATTCCGTCTGACAAACCGTGCACCAGTACAGCGTCCGTCCGCCCAGCATCTCCGACGATACCGGAGTGCGGCACACGTGGCAGGGCCGGCCGGCACGGTGCGCCACGTAAACCGCGTCGTCGCGCCGGGTGCCTGCGCGCATGCGGTGTTCCGGCAACGTGGTGACGATCCGCCCGACCTTCACGCCGTCGCGCAGCAGGCCCGCAAGGTCGCTCCACAGTGCCATCCAGACATCTTCGTCCAGTTCCCGGCCCGGCCGATGCGGCTCCAGGCGCGAGCGGAACAACATCTCCGCACGGTAGATGTTGCCGATTCCGGCCACGATGTCCTGGCGCATCAGCAGCAGCGCCAGCGCGGTGCGTGACGCATGCAGCTTTGCGTAGGCCCTGGCGGGATCGGCATCGTCGCGAAGCGGGTCCTCGCCCAACTGGGCCATCGCCACCCGTTTTTCCTCCGGCGTGATCACGGCGCAGGCGGTGGGCCCGCTCAGATCGGCCAGACGGTTGCCGGCCAGCAACCGAAGACGCACGGCATCCGCGGGCGGTGGCGGAAAGGCCGCGTCGTCGGCCAGCTTGCGCGTCCGCCGGCCGATGCCTTGCAGTCCCGGCCCGGCAAACCGCCACATGCCGTACAACCCGAGATGCACGCGTAGCCAGGTCTCGTCGGAGAAGCCCAGGAACATCTGCTTGCCCTGCGCCTCGGCCGACAGCAGCGCGCGACCGTCGAGCCGCGCCGCGCCGTCGGCGAAGCGGCCCTGCGGGCTGCTGGCCTCGACACGCCTGCCGACGAAGGCGGTGTCGAACGCGCGCGCCAGGCGATGGACGGTGTGCCCCTCGGGCACCTACGCGGCGGCCTGCGCCGCCCCGGACACCCGCGTGCGCGTGCGCAGCGTCACCCACTCCTCGGCCGAGGTCGGGTGTATGCCGATCGTGCGGTCGAAATCCGCCTTGGTGACGCCGGCCGTCATGGCGATGCCGATGGCCTGCATCATCTCCGCCGCGTCGTCGCCCAGCATGTGAGCGCCCACCACGCGCTGGCTCGCCTGGTCCACCACCAGCTTCATCAGCGTGCGGCGCGGCCGGCCGGTCAGCACGTGTCGCATCGGCAGGAAATTCGCGACGTAGACGTCGACCGGGCCGCGCTCGGCCGCCTGCTCTTCCGACAGGCCGCAGGTGCCGATCGGTGGCGCGGAAAATACCGCCGTGGGTATGGCCGTGAACGACCAGCTGCGCACCTGCGTGCCGAACAGGCGGTCGGCCAGATGATGCCCCTCGGCGATGGCCACGGGCGTCAGGTTCATCCGGTTGGAAACGTCACCGATCGCAAAGATATGCGTCTGGCTCGTCACGTTCTGTGAATCGACCACCACCGCGCCGTTCGCCGCCAGCGTCACGCCGGCCGCCTCTAATCCGAGCCCGCGGGTGTTGGGCACGCGGCCGACAGCGAAGAACACCAGATCGCTGTCGAAATGCCTGCCGTCGGTCAAGTGCAGTCGCCTGCAGCCATCGGGCAGGCGTTCAAGCCGGTGCAGCATGACGCTCGGATGCAGCCGTATGCCGTGCGCCGTCAACGCCGCCGCCAACCCCTCGCGCAACTCGTGATCGAAGCCGCGCAACGGCAGGCGCTGCCGGTACAGCAGGTCCACCTCCGAGCCCAGGCCACGGAAGATGCCGGCGAACTCCACCCCGATGTAGCCGCCGCCGACCATCGTCACGCGCGCCGGGCGATCCGGCAGCGCGAACGCCTGGTCCGAGACGATGCCGTGCTCCGCACCTTCGATCTCCGGCCATAGCGGGTGCCCGCCCACGGCGATGACGATGCGCTCGGCGGTCACCCGGCGCTCGCCCACCTGCAGCGTGTGCGCGTCCAGGAACACCGCGCGCTCGAAGAACGCGGTCACGCCGGCGTTCTCCAGCAGCTTGACGTAGATGCCGTTCAGCCGGCGTATCTCGGCGTCCTTGGAGGCCATCAGCGCCGCCCAATCGTGCTGCGCCGGCTTGGTGTTCCAGCCGAAACCGTGGCTGTCCTCGATCAGGCCGGCGTACTCCGCCGCCTGCACCATCATCTTCTTCGGCACGCAGCCCACGTTCACGCAGGTGCCGCCCCAGTGCCGCTCCTCGGCGATGGCCACGCGGGCGCCGTGCATGGCGGCGATGCGGGCGCAGCGTACGCCGCCTGAGCCGCCGCCTATGACTAAGAGGTCGTAGTCCATGGGGTGTCATCCTGAGGAAGCGGTTCTTTTTTTAAGAAAAGAACCAAAAAACTTTTACTTGTCGGGTAGGGTGTAGGCAAAGACGTAGTGGTGTTTGCCTTCGGGTATGGTGATCTTCATCGTTCCGGTCAGGCCGGACAGGCCGTCGGTCGCGGAGTCCGGTACTACGGTGACGGACGCGGATTGCGCTCCGCGGTCCATCGTGCCGCTGTGCTGAAGCGCGAAGGTGCCGTGCCGGCCGGCGAGCGTTGCGGTCACACGCTCCATCGCGACGTAGCCGGCGGAGTTTTCCCGTGGCGTGCGTATGGCGAGCATCTGGCCGACGCTGCCACCCTGCAGATCGCCCTGAAAACTCTTCTGGATCGACAGGCTGCCGATCGACGGGTCGGCACCCGCAACCGGCTTCAACGTAACCTCGAACGTCCCGCTCGCCGTCGCTTCCATCGTCCGCTCCTTCACGTTCGCGATCAACCCGGGGGGAGATGAAGCTGCCGAACCGATACAGGCAGCCATCAGCATCGACGCCACGACCGGCGCATAGCGGCTCACCCTATTCCGCCGAGGCAAAGATACTTGATCTCCAGATAATCCTCGATGCCGTATTTGGAACCTTCACGGCCGAGACCCGAGGATTTCACACCGCCGAACGGCGCCACCTCGGTCGAGATGATGCCCTCGTTGATGCCGATGATGCCGGCCTCGATCGCCTCGGCGACGCGGAAGACACGGCCCACGTCGCGCGTGTAGAAATACGCGGCCAGGCCGAACTCCGTGTCGTTGGCCATCTCTACCGCCTCTTCCTCGGTGGTGAACCGGAACAGCGGCGCCACCGGTCCGAACGTCTCGTCGCGAAAGATGTCGGCCGTGCGCGGAACGTCCGCCAGGATGGTGGGCTCGTAGAAGTTTCCGCCGAGCCGATGCCGCTTGCCGCCGGTCACCACGCGCGCGCCGCGCTGCACCGCATCGGCGACGTGCGCCTCCACCTTGGCCAGCGCGTCGGCGTTGATCAGCGGGCCCTGCGTGACCCCCTCCTCCATGCCGTTGCCCACCTTGAGGGCTTCCACAGCGGCCGTCAGCTTGGCGGTGAACGCGTCGAACACCCCGTCCTGCACCAGCAGGCGGTTCGCACAGACGCAGGTCTGCCCGGTGTTGCGATACTTGCTGGCCAGCGCGCCGCGGACGGCTTCGTCCAGGTCGGCATCGTCGAACACGATGAACGGCGCGTTGCCGCCCAGCTCCATGCTGGTCTTCTTGATGGTTGGCGCGCACTGCGCCAGCAGCTTGGCGCCCACGCCTGTGCTGCCCGTGAACGTCAGCTTCCGCACCTTCGGGTTGGAGGTCATCTCTTCGCCGATGGCGGTGGCCGGCCCGGTCAGGATGTTGCAGATGCCCCGCGGCAGCCCCGCCCGTTCGGCCAGCGCGCCGAGCGCCAGCGCCGAGAACGGGGTCTGCGTCGCCGGCCGGATCACGCCGGCGCAGCCGGCCGCCCAGCCGGGCCCCGCCTTGCGCGTGATCATCGCGGCCGGGAAGTTCCACGGCGTGATCGCGGCAAACACCCCGATCGGCTCCTTCTGCACGATGATCCGACGTCCCGGGAGGTGCTGCGGGATCGTGTCGCCGTAGATGCGCTTGGCCTCCTCTGCGAAGAACTCGATGAAGCTGGCGGCGTAGGCGATCTCGCCACGGCTCTCGGCGAGCGGCTTGCCCTGTTCGGCGGTCATGATCACCGCCAGGTCCTCCTGGTTCGCCATCATCAGGTCGAACAGCCTGCGCAGCGGGCGCTGCCGCTCCTTGGCCGTCAGCTTTCGCCAGGATTTCTGCGCCACGAACGCGGCCTCGATCGCCCGCCGCGTCTCGTCCCGCCCCATGCTGGGCACCTCGCCCACCAGCTCGCCGTTGGCCGGGTTGCGCACGGCGATGGTCCGGCCGCTCCCGGCCTGCACCCACTGCCCGTCGATCAGGTTGGCCTGGCGTAGCAGGTCGGGGTCGGCGAGCTTCAGCGGCGATTCGGGGTTGAGCATGGGTTTCTCCGCAAGGCCTGGCCAGGATAGGGGCTGGCCGGCCGTTGAGGAATGCGCGGCCTCCACCCAAGTCGTCGGGATGAGCGCATTTACCGCCCATTAACTGGGCACGGCCACACTGGAGCGGTTCAACACCGCAGGAGCCCGCATGCTGCGCCCCGTCGCCGGACCGTTTCAAGGGTCGATGCCGACCGAACCCGCAGCGGACAGCCGGTTCGTCCGGTTGCTGGACCTCCTACTCGGGGGGTTTGCCGTCCTGGCCGCCGGGCTGGTCTGGGTCGTGGCCCCTGCCCTGCAGCACGATCCCGACCCGTTCATGGTGATGAAAGCGAGCTGCGTGGCGCTGCTGTTATACGCGCTGCCGGGGGTCTACCTCGTGCGTCGGGCACAGACCGACTCCCGTCACCGCGCGGCCTCATTCTTCGTCGCGCTGTTTCGACGGCTGCAACAGGGGGCCGACGCCGTGCCGCTTGCCCCGGCGGAAGCGGGCGAAGCCAGCATGGTCGACCTGGTGGCGACACTGGTGAGACAGCCGCGCGGCCTCGGTGGGTCGTGGCGACGCACCGCCGAGAAGGCAAACCAGAGGCTGGCGCGTGGGCGCGCGGAGGCCGATCAGCTTGTCGAACGACTGAGGCAGGCTGACGCTGCCGTCAATGAGGCGGCCGGGGCGGTCGAGCTGTCCGAGACGCGCCTCGCCGACGAGGTTGCTGCCGCAGGCCGGCCCTTCGAACTGGCCGACGATGCCATGAGCCGTGTCGTCGATGGGGCAGTCCGCCTGGCCGGCTCCGTGCGCGCCACGACGGGCGCTGCCGAACGGATGACGAACCTGGCTGTGCGGCTGGCGGAGGTGGCGCACGAGACGCAAAAATCCGTGGCCTCGCTGGACGATCGGTCGGCGAAGTTGACCCTGGCGCTGGACGAAGTTGCCTTGGCGCTGCAGCTCGCCGGAACCACAGGCGAAACTGCCACCACCACGACACAGGCCGGAGCGGTGGAAATCGTAGTGGCGGAGCTAGGAGAGATGGCGGCCAAAACGCTCGTCGTTCTGCAGGAGGCTGTCGAAACCCTGCGCGAGCTGACGAGCGAGACGCAGGCGGCAAACCGGCGGACGCTCGAGATTGGCGAGCTGGTCCGCTCGAACCACGATGTCGGGCAGGCCGTCAACCACGCCGTGCTGCAGCAGAGCGAGGACATCTCCAGCCTGCTGAACGACATCTACGAGGCGCGGTCGGGCTTCGCGGAGTTGCGTGCCGGGGTGGAGGCCGTGGCGGCAGCCGGCACCGCCCGGTCGGGGATCGTGCAGACGATACGCAGCCACACCAACCTGTTGCCTGCGCACGCTGAAATCGTGGCCAGTCTGCTACGGAACATTCCTGATTTCGTTCCGCCTGAAGACTGAGGCAAGCGGTTCTCTTTGGCAAAATCAGCAATCCTGTTCACCTGCCAGTATTGAAAGAACCCGCCCCACGGACACTGAACAGGAGTTTTTTGATTTCCTTTAAAAAAGGACTGCTTTCTTCGGGCGGCGAGCCACCAAGAACAAAGCCGACACTACCACAACCGCCAACAAGCTCGCAAAGAACTGGGTCCTCAGCCCCGGGGTCGCCGCCATCGCAACCAGGACCGCCACGATCACGCCGGCCACCGCCCAGCTGGCGTAGGGGAAAAACCACATGCGGATCACCAGGCGTTCGGGCGCTGTGCGCTCCAGCACACGGCGCAGCCGGAGCTGCGCCAGGACCACGAGCAGGTAGTTGAACAGCGCGATCGCCCCCGAGGCGCTGACCAGGAAGCTGAACACCACGCTGGGTGAAAGCACCGAGAGGGCGATGGCCGCGTAGCCGAAGGCCGCGCCGCACAGTATGGCGCGCGACGGCACCAGCCGTGCGTCCAGCTGGACCAGCCAGCCGGGCGCATCCCCTTTCGACGCCAGCCCGAACAGCACGCGCGAGGTGACGTAGAGTCCCGAGTTCAGGCAGGACAGCACCGCCGTCAGCACCACCAGGTTCATGATCGCCTCGGCACCGGGAATGCCGATCACGCCGAGCGCCCGTGCAAAGGGGGAGAAGCCGGGGCGAATGCTGTCCCAAGGCACGACCGCGACGATCAGGGTGATGGACAGCATGTAGAACAGCAGGATGCGGATCGCCACCGTGCTCGTCATGCGCGCGATGCTGCGCCCCGGCTCGGCCGATTCCACGGCGGCGATCGTCACGATCTCGGCGCCGACAAAGGCGAAGATCACGCTCGTCACGCCCGCGAGGACGGCAAGCGAGCCGAACGGCGCAAAGCCGCCATGCGAGACGAGGTTGCCCAGACCAGGCCGAACCGCCACACCCAGCCCGCACACGTACAGGCCGGCGATGAGCACGAACGCGATGATGGCCGCCACCTTGACCGACGAGAACCAGAACTCGAACTCGCCGAACGAGCGGGTCGACAGCAGGTTGATCGCCGTCATCAGCGCCAGCAGCGCCAGCGCCAGCGCCCATATCGGCAGCCCTACCCACTGGTGCAGGATGGCGCCGCCGGCGATGGCCTCGATGGGCACCACCATCACCCAGAAATACCAGTACAGCCAGCCGCTGGTGAACCCCGCCCACTCGCCCAGACCGAGACGCGCGAACTCGGTGAAGGCGCCGACGCCGGGGTTGGCGGCGGCGAGTTCGCTCAGCATGCGCATCACCAGCAGGATCACCATGCCCGCCATGCCGTAGCTGACGATGCAGGCGGGCCCGATCGTCGCGATGGACGTGCTGCTGCCGACGAACAGCCCGGCGCCGATGATGCCGCCGACCGTGATCATGGTGACGTGACGCGCCCGCAGGCTGCGCCCCAGGGCCGGGCTGCCGGAGGGCGGGTCCGCGCCCTCCTGCACCGTGCCCACATCAGTCGTGCCGGCGCCCATCCCGTACTGCCTTCCGTTTGCGCCCGGCCGATCTGCGGCAAGCAAGCGCCGCGCGTCAACAGTCGGCCGCCGCTCCCCACGAAACCGCACGGCCCGGGAGTCGTTGCCCTGGCCGAACGGAGAACATCGCATGATTGAACCGGACGCAGGCCGATCGGGCACCTTCAAAGTCGGCGGCGAGATCGAGATCAACCGGCTGGGCTTCGGTGCCATGCGGATCACCGGGCGCGGCGTGTGGGGCGAGCCCGCCGACCGTGCGGAGGCAATTCGAACGGTGCGACGCCTGCCCGATTTCGGCGTGAACTTCGTCGACACGGCCGATTCCTACGGCCCGGACGTCTCCGAGCAGATCATCGCCGAAGCGCTGCACCCCTACGGTCGCATCCTGATCGCGACGAAGGGCGGCCTGTGCCGGACCGGGCCGGACAAGTGGTTGCCCGTCGGCCGCCCAGAATACCTGCGCCAGCAGGCGCTGATGAGCCTGCGGCTTCTCAGACAGGAGCGGATCGGGCTGTGGCAGCTCCACCGCATCGACCCCAAGGTGCCGCGCGACGAGCAGTTCGGCGCGATCCGATCGCTGCTGGACGATGGCATCATCCGCCACGCCGGGCTGAGCGAGGTCTCGGTCGAGGAGATCGAGGCCGCACGACGCGTGTTCCCGGTGGCGACGGTGCAGAACCGCTACAACCTGGTCGACCGCACCAGCGAGGCGGTGCTGCGCTATTGCGAAGCCAACGGGATCGGCTTCATTCCCTGGTTCCCGCTGGCGGCCGGAAGCCTCGCACGCCCCGGCTCCCTGCTGGACAAGGTCGCACACCGGCACGGGGTGGGACCGAGCCAGGTGGCCCTCGCCTGGGTGCTCGCGCGCAGCCCGGTAATGCTGCCGATCCCCGGCACGTCGAGCGTGTCGCACCTGGAGGAGAACGTCGCGGCCGCCAGCCTGTCTCTCTCGGAAGACGACCTTGCGGCGCTCGACGCCGAAGGCGAGGCGGCGTTTCGCAGCGCCGCCTGACCGCCGACGGTCCGCGCTACTTCCTCACCACCGGCAGGTCAACGAAGCTGGCGTTCGGCCCGGCATCGAACACCTTCACGGTGGCCCGGCGGTAATCGGCGGGCTTGGCGAAGAAGATGTTCTTGACGAAACTCTGCGGGTTGCGGTCGTAGAGCGGAAACCAGCTCGACTGCACCTGCACCATCACACGATGGCCCGGCAGGAAGACGTGGTTCGCGGTCGGCAGCGCGAACTTCAGCGCCTGGCGCTGGTCCGACGGCATGGCGGCCGGCCTGGCCGGATCGTTACGGTAGCGGGCGCGCAGGATGTCGGCCGAGACCATCAGCTCGTAGCCGCCGAGCTTGGCGTCGCGGCCCATCTCGTCGGGGTAGACGTCGATCAGCTTGACCACGAAGTCGCCGTCCGTGCCGGTGGTGGAGGCGGACAGGTTGGCCACGGGCTCGCCGCTGATCTTCAACGGCTCGGTCAGCACCGCCGAGACGTAGGACAGCACGTCGGTTCGGCTTGCGACGTCGCGCTGGTCGCTCACCAGCCAGGTCTGCCAGCTCGATTCGCCGTCTCCGCCGATATGGATCGGCCGCGGCAGGTACGGCACCGGCTTGGCGGGGTCCGAGACGTAGCCGTCAAAACCGGGCACGGCGGCGGCGGGGGGCGTCAGGCCGAGCCTGCCGCCGGGCTGCAGGTACATCGGCACGTGGTCGATCCGGCAGCCATCGTCACAGCCGGAGGGCCAGGTCTTGAGCGAGCGCCAGGCGTCGGTGCCGGTCTCGTAGGCGGTCACGGGCGCCAGGTTCAAGGGCGGCGCATCGTCCTTGAGGAAATGGTCGAAGAACGGCTTGAGGATGTCGTGCCGGAAATAGGCGGCGGTGTCGCTGCCGAACGCGATCGAGCCGACCGCGCCGCCGTCCAGCCGTTCCTGGTGGTGGAACCACGGCCCGATCGTCAGGAACAGGCGGCCGTCATGGTCGAGCGGCTTGACCGCCTTCCAGACCGCGATGTTGCCGAAGATGTCCTCCTGGTCCCACAGGCTGTGCACCAGCATGGTCGGCACGGTCAGCCCCTGGGCGGCCAGCAGCTTGTCGATCGCCTGGCCCTGCCAGAACGCGTCGTAGGACGGATGGCTCATCAGCTTGGCCGCAAAGCCCACCTGGTTCAGCCCGTGCAGCTTGGCCATGTCGCCCGCGGAGCCCGCCGACAGCCAGGTCTCGTAGTCGTCGTAATGGTCGGACCACCATTTCACGTCGCTGCCGCGCGTGGCTTCCTGGTCATGCGCGTAGGCCAGGCTGTCCTGGCGGAAGGCGCCGTTGTGGAACCAGTCGTCGCCGCGCCAGCCATCCACCATGGCGTTGATCGGCACGGCGGCACGCAGCGCCGGGTGCGGGTGGAACAGGCCCATCAGGGTGGTGAACCCGTCATAGGAGATGCCGAGCATGCCGACGCGGCCGTTGCTCTCGGGCGTGTGGTGCACCAGCCAGTCGATCGTGTCGTAGGTGTCGGTCGAATGGTCCACGGTGGTCGGGTTCAACGGGCCGCGCAGCGGCCGGGTCATCACGTAATCGCCTTCCGAGCCGTGCTTGCCGCGCACGTCCTGGATGACGCGTATGTAGTCGTCCTGCGTCACCAGCTCGTCGGCGACGTCGTTGTCACCCATCACGGCGCTGAGATGCGCGCTGCTGGTGTCGCCGAAGCGCGAATCGGCGCCGTAGGGCGTGCGGGTCAGCAGGATCGGCGCATGCTGCGCGCCGCGCGGCACGATGATGACGGTGTGCAGGTGCACCCCGTCGCGCATCGGGATCATCACCTCGCGCCGCGTGTAGTCGAACGTGTCGGTGTGAGGGGAAAAGGCGCGGGCCAGTTCACTGTCCAGCCTCGGCGGTGCCGCCGGGGTCGCGGGCACTGGTGCGGCCGGCGCGGGCATCTGGGCGGCGCGGGCACCCGGGGGGGCGGCGCAGGACAACGCCGCGCAGGCGAGCAATGCGGCAATCAGTCTGGCGGTCATCGGGCGGTGCTCCGCTTCAATCAATCTCGAACATGCCTTCGATCTCGACCGGCGCGTCCAGCGGCAGGGACGGCACGCCGACCGTGGCGCGCGCATGCCGTCCGGACTCCCCGAAGATCTCGACGGCCAGGTCGGAGGCGCCGTTCATCACCGCCGGGTGCCGGGTGAACTCCGGCGTGCAGGCGATGAAGCCGCCCAGGCGAACCACGCGCGCCACACGGTCCAGGTCGCCCTCGCAGGCGGCCCTGAGGTGCGCCAGCACGTTGAGCAGGCACTGCCGCGCGGCCGCCACGCCGTCCGCCTCGCTGACCAAGGCGCCGAGCTTGCCGGTCCAGCCGAGCTTGCCCGAGACCATCGGCAACTGCCCGGACACCACCACCAGGTTGCCCGTCACCACGGTGGGCACATAGGTCGCAACCGGCGGCTGAGCCGCGGGCAGAACGATGCCAAGCGCCAGCAACCGGTCGTCAATACGTCCGCTCATCTGAGGAGTACTCCATAATCGGTTCCAAAGGCCTACGGCCTCTGGTGGGGTCCAGGGGGTAAAATCCCCTGGCCTTCACTTCTCCACGAACGCCTTTTCAATCACGAACTCGCCCTGCCGCGTGTTCGTCCCCTCCAGCCACCCATCCCGCTCGAACCAGACCCCGAAATCACCCAGCAGCCCAGGGCTGCCACACAGCATCACCCGGTCCTGCGCACGATCCACCGGCGGCAGCCCCAGATCGGCCGCCAGCTTGCCGCTGAACATCAGGTCGGTCACCCGCCCCTGGTTGCGGAACGCCTCGCGCGTCACCGTCGGGTAGTACAGCAGCTTGTCGCCCGCGAACTCGCCGAGCAGCTCGTGCACCGGCAGCTCGCGCAGGATGCGGTCCTGGTAGGCGAGTTCGGCCACCGTCCGGCAGCCATGCACCAGCACCACGCGCTCGAACGGTTCGTAGGTGTCGGGATCCTTGATCAGGCTCATGAACGGCGCCAGGCCGGTGCCGGTGCCGATCATGTAGAGCGTGCGGCCGGGCAGCAGGCTGCGGGCCAGCAGCGTGCCCACCGGCTTGCGGCCGATCAGCACGGTGTCGCCCGGGGTCACATGCTGCAGCCGCGAGGTCAGCGGCCCGTCGGCCACCTTGATGCTGAGGAACTCGAGGATCTCCTCCCAATGGCCGCTGACCATGCTGTAGGCGCGCAGCAACGGCCGGCCGTCCACCATCAGCCCGATCATCGAGAACTGGCCGCTGTCGAAGCGGAAGGCGGGATCGCGGGTGCAGGTGAAGCTGAACAAGGTGTCCGTCCAGTGATGGACGGACAGGATTTTCTCCTCGAAGAACGCGGCCATGGGTCGGGGTGTCAGCCTTCGGTTGTCTGTCGTCGAGCGCCATGTGGGCTGTGCAGCAGCGGTTCCAGGCGGTCAAGGATGCAGGCCAGGGTCGCGTCCCAGCTGAAACGCGCCGCGTGGGCGCGGCAGGCGGCCTGCAGTGCAGCACCTTCCTGGCGGCGGCGGGCCAGCATCGCCAGCAGAGCGCGGTGCATGTCCGCGGCCGAAAGCGGGTCGAAATAGCTGCATACGCCGGCCGCGCCGTCCGGGCCGCCGACCTCGGGGATGCTGGAACTCCACGACGCGACGCAGGGGGTGCCGGCCGACAGGCTTTCGAGCACCGGCAGCCCGAACCCCTCGAACAGCGAGGGATACAGGGTGGCCGACGCGCCGGACAGCAGCAGGTACTTGGCGTAGTCGTCCACGAAGCCGGTGAACACGATGCGCCCGGCCGCGCGCGCCGGCTCCAGCCCGCGCGGCAGGCTGTGCTGTTCCTCCAGCCAGCCCATCTTGCCGGCGAAGACCAGGCGGTGGCTGTCCAGCAGCCCGGGCGCCTGGTCCAGCATGTCGAACACCAGGCTCACGTTCTTGCGCGGCTCGCGTGTGCCGAGGATCAGCAGGTACGGCTCGGCCCCGGCCGGCGCCAGCGCGTTGGCCGCGCGCGTGGCGAACCCGTCCGGCCAGGCTACCCCGTTATGCGCCACCACCATGCGCGCCGGGTCCACGCCCAGGTAGGCCGAGAGGTCGTCGCGCGACGCGGCGGAGACCGCCACCACCAGGTCGTCGGACGCGATGTCGGCCATCATCGCCTCCATGTGGTGGTCCACGTTTCCCTTGATGTGGAAATACGGCAGCACCAGCGTGGACAGGTCGTGGAACACGCTGCATTCGAGGTCGAAGGCGCGACGCAGCGGCTTGACCGAGGGGAAGAGGCCGATGGTGGGCGCATGATCGCGTCCCAGCACCGGCAGCAGGCCGGCCCGGGCGCGGCCGGAGACGACCTCGCGCTTGAGGAACAGCCCCGAATTGCGTCGCAGCGCGTCGGCCACGACGGCGTGGCCGATCACCGCGGTGCCCAGGAAGAAGCGGAGCCGGTCCGGCAGCCGGGCCAGCAGCGCGCGGGCCAGGCCCGCCGCCACCACCGGTATGCCGGTCCATTGCCGCTCCAGCAGCGGCGAGACGTCGAAATAGACCGTGGCGTCACGCGCCCGCAGGCCCGCGGCGACGCGCGGGAAGACGACATCGACGGTCACCGCGCAGCTCGGGTCATGACGTGGCGGATGCCGCCCACGCCCGCGCCAGGCGCGCGGGGCGCCTCGCCCGGCCACTGCCTGCGGTCGCGGCTGCGGGCGCGGGTTCGGGGGCGCTCATGGCCAGCAGGCGCGGCAGGGTGCGCAGCGAGGGCAGGCGGGCGTGGAAGGTCAGCGTGCCGCAGCGCGTCTCCGCCTCCACCCACACCGCCTCGTCGGCGTGCAGCCGCAGGCCCGAGGCCGGCGCCGCCTGCCCGGTCGCGGCGGGATCGATCAGGATCGTATCGATGCCGCAGGCGCCGAACCGCGCCAGCGTCCACCAATGTTCCGGATCGTTGCCATCCACCCAGGCGAAGCTGGCGAGCCGGCGCAGCGGCCCCAAAGCCGCCAGGGTGCCGATGCGTGCCAGGAACAGGTCGCCGAGCAGCGCGTCCGGATCGTGCGCCGCCGCGCGCAGGCGCGTGATCAGCCGGCGGATGATGCCGGTCTGCCCCACGTAGTTGAACGGCAGCAGCACGATGCGCGGCATCCGGCCCGGTTCCGGGCGGCCATCCTCGCCCGCATGCAACCTGGCCAGCCGTTCCAGCAGCGCCGGCACGATGCTGCCGGGATGGTCCATGTTCCAGGGCAGCAGCACCGTGGCACCGTCGCCCGACACCAGCTGCGCCCGCGCCCCGCGTGCCCGCACCGGCCCCGCGGCCCAGGCGAAGGAGCGGAACTCCGCCAGCGAGACAAGGTCGAGCCCCGAATCGCCGCCGCCCGCGCCGGCCTCGGCCCCGACGGCCTGCGCCGCTTCCAGGTCGGCGGTGACGCAGGAGGCTGGCAGGCGCGAAACCGGCAGCGCGCCGCCGCCTATGGTGCGCGGGCGCTGACAGTCCGGCCCATAGACGAACAGCCGGCGGATGGAAGCGGGCAGTACCAGGCCGGAGGCGAACGGATGGTGGCTCGGGGTCAGAGGCGCCGTCCCGCCGGCCTCGGCCACCACGCACGCGTTGCGCACCCCTTTCAGCACGCGCGCCGCGCGCACGCCGCCGAAGCGCAGATGCACCAACCTGCCGGGACCCTCCCCCGGCCTGCGGCCCCGTCCCGCCTCGCCGCGTCCCGCCTCGCCCCGTCCTGCCTCGCCCCGTCCGGCGCCGCCCGCCCGCCGCCAGGCGGCGCGCAGGCTGGCCGCGTCAGGGAACATCTCCGGGAAGGGTGCGAAGAACAAACGCTGCTGCAGCCCCGCCGCCACGCCGGACGCGGCGAAGGCGAGCAACTGCGATTCGCCGCCAAGCAGCACCTGCGGCAGCGTCGCTTCGTACACCGGCACCAGCGCCGCCACGTGTCGCCGCAGCGGGCCGGGGCAGCTCAGCACGATCGCCGACGCATTCCACCAGCCAGGCAATTCCTCCAAACCGCAGCCTCCGCTCGGAGGGGCGAGACTCCCACAAATCGGCGATGACGATAAGGGCATCGAAACCAGGTGCCTCGGCCTGCCGATCGAGCAGCCCGCCCGCTTCCCAGATCAGGGCTCGTTCGACAGGGCGAGCCGCAGCGATCATGGTCGGCGCAGTCCCCGAATACCCCGATGGAACGCTGCCCTGATCGAAGGTCACATCGAAACCCTGTCGCCCGACGGCGTGGTGCATGGCTGGCTGCGCGACAGCCGCACGGCGACACCCTGCCACGTGCAGGTGCTGCGGGATGGGCGGGTGCTGGCCGAGGCGCTGGCCCGCGAGTTCCGGTCGGACCTGCTGCAATCCGGCCACGGCCACGGGCATTACGGTTTCCAGGCGCGGCTGCGCGCCAGCCTGCCGGAAGGCGCGTGCACCCTGGTCCTGCACTTGCCCAGGGCGGGTGTCAGCGCGTCGATGGGCATCGTGGTGCCGAAGCTGGACCCGCCACGCCCCGCCAGCGTGGAACAGCTGCTGCGGACGGCGCGCGGCTGGACCGTGGCGGACCTGCTCAGGCGTCCGTCCTGCCTCGACATGCCCGGCAACTTCGCCGCCCAAGGCCCGCCGCGCTTCGTGGACGCGGTGTTCCGCTTCGTGCTGGATCGCTGGCCCTCGCCGGCCGAGGCACGGCTGCACGCGGCGGCACTGCTGGCGGGACGGCTGCTGCCGCAGGAGCTGCTGGTCGACCTGCTGACCGGCCGCGAACGCGCCGACATGCCGAGCGAGCTGATCTCGCCCTACGACCCGGACTTCCCCTTCGCGGGGCCGGACGGACTATGAGGGCGCCGAAACCCACCACGAGTACGCACCGATGACGATCGCCCAGGACCTGGTCCAAGAACTCATGCTGGTGTCCGTGCTGGTGGCCGGAGACGGTGCGGCCCGCCTCGTCGCCGAACTGGAGCAGGCGGGCGCCGCGGCGGAGATGCTGTCCGGGACGGGCACGCAAGGCGGCTTCGACCTGGCGATCCTGCTGGCGTCGCCCGCCGCCGCCGCCGATGCGGCCACGCGCGGGCTCGTCGCCAGACTGTCGGAAGCCAGCGAGCGCCTGCTGTTCGCGCCGCTGCCGCTGGGCGGTGCGGCGGCGGAGGGCGGCGCGCCGGCCCTGCCGGAGCTGACGCAATGGTTCGAGGTGTTTGCCGAGTTCGGCTACCAGCCGGTGGTGGAGTTCGACGCCGGCTTCGTCTCGCCCGGCGCGTTCCTGGTGGACCGCGCCGCCACCGCGGCCGAGAGCGAGTTGTCGGCCTTCGCCGACCGGCTGCAACTCGGCACCGAACCGGTGGCAAGGCGGGACCAGGCGGCCGGGGCTCCGGACCCGGGCGCGGCACGCGAGACCGAGACGCTGCGCGCCAGCCTTGCGGAGGCAGAGGCGGCGCTTTCGGCCGCGCGGGCCGGGCTTGCGGCCAGCCAGGCGGAGGCGTCCGCACTCGCCCGCCAGGCAGCCGAGCTCGCTTCACGGCACGAGACCCTGCACGAGGCCCTGCGGCGGGCCGAGGGGCACAACGCCGGCTGGGAGGGCTTGCGGCACTGGGTTCGCGGCGTCGCGGGCCAGCCCTCGATCCAGTAGATCCAGATGGAATCGTGGGGGTGCACGAGCACCTCGGCGTGCGCAGCCAGCACGATCGGCAGCGCCATGCCGGCGACCAGCAGCATCCACCCGACCGGGTTGCGCCACGAGCCGCGGACGGCTGCCGCCCCGACCAGCGGCACCGACACGGCCGCAGCGAGC
>CAXTJP010000012.1:0-51956 GCA_964244615.1 uncultured Acetobacteraceae bacterium | reverse complement strand
TGCTGGACCTGCTGCGCGGCCGCCAGGCCGGCCCGTTCGACCGCGCGATCGACGTCGCCATCTCGCGCCTGCGCCGCAAGCTGGAGGATGACGGGCGCCATGCCCAGCTGATCAAGACCGTGCGCGGCGGCGGCTACGTGTTGGCCGCCGACATTGAGCGGTCCTAGCCCAGACTTGCGCTTGCTCCCCTGGCGCCTGCTCCCCTGGCGCCTGCCGCCCTGGCCCAGGAGCCTGGCCAGCCGCACGTTGCTGACCCTGCTGGTGGGCCTGGCCGCGGTGCAGGCGGCCGGGCTGACGATCCACGCCTTCGACCGCATCGAACTGCAGCGCTTCGCCGGCCTGCGCGACGTCGGCATACGCACGATGAGCATCTACCGCTCGGCCGTCGCCACCTCGCCCGGCGAGCGCGCGGAGGCGCTGCGCGAGATGGATCTGGGGCCGAACGTCACCGCCGCCCTGGCCGACAGCCCGCCGATGGCGCCCGAGGCGACGCAGCCGCCCTTCGTCGGCCAGATACGCGCCAACATGACGCTGGTGCCGGTGCGCCCGGTGAACCGGCCGCGCGACGTGGTGATACGCGGCGAGCCTTGGTCGCGCAGCATCACGGTGGCGCTGAAGTTCCCCGACCAGGGCTGGCTGGTGATGCACGTGGTGCAGCCGCCGCCGCGGCCCTGGCACTCGCCCACCTTCCTGCTGGCCTTCGTGCTGATGACCGCCGCCGCCGCCGCCCTGTCGTTCTGGGCGGTGCGCCGGCTGACCGGCCCCGTGGCGCTGCTGGCCGAGGCGGCCGAGCGGCTGGGCCGCGACGTGAACGCGCCCCCGCTGCCCGAACGCGGACCCGACGAGGTGGTCCGCGCGGCTGTCGCCTTCAACACGATGGCGGCGCGCATACGCCGCTTCGTGCAGGACCGCACCTTCCTGCTGACCGCCATCGGCCACGACCTGCGCACGCCGATCACCCGGCTGAAGCTGCGCGCGGAGTTCATCGACGACGACGAGCAACGGCAGAAGTTCATGGCCGACCTGGACGAGCTGGACGCGATGGTGGCGGCAACCCTGGTGTTCGGCCGCGACACCGCCGACACCGAACCCGCCGTCGCGTTCGACCTGGTGGCCCTGCTGCGCACGGTGCTGGACGACGCCGCCGACGCGCGCCCCGAATCGGCCGAACGCCTCGCGTTCGCGGGCCCGTCGCACATGACGGTCACCGGACGCATCCTGGCGCTCAAGCGCAGTTTCGCCAACCTGGTCGGCAACGCGCTCAAATACGGCGACGCCGCCCGCATGACGCTGGCGGCCACCCCGGGGCTCGCCACCGTCACGATCGAGGATGACGGGCCAGGCCTGCCGCCCGACGAGCTGGAGCGTATCTTCGAGCCGTTCTACCGCGTCGAGGACAGCCGCAACCGCGAGACCGGCGGCACCGGTCTTGGTCTGCCGATCGCGCGCAACATCCTGCGGGCGCATGGCGGCGACGTGGTGCTGGGGAACCGGCCCGGGGGTGGGGCCCGGGCGGTGGTGACGTTGCCGGGGTGAGAGAAAGGCGAGGCAAGGCCTGCTTCTTGAAAAGCGGCAAAAAACCTCGGTTGGGCTGTCGCGGAGCTTCCGAGAACCGCGCTTGCCTCACGTCAGTTGGACTTGATCATCAGTTTGCCGAAGTTCTGTCCGCTGAACAGCTTCAGCAGGGTCTCGGGGAACGTCTCGAGACCGTCCACGACGTCCTCCCTGGATTTCAGCGACCCGTCGGCCAGCCAGCCGGCCATCGCCTGTGCGCCCTCGTCGTAACGTTGCGCGTAGTCGAACACCACGAAACCCTCCATGCGCGCGTGCTGCACCAGCAGCGACATGTAGTTCTTCGGCCCGGTCATCGCGCTGCTGTTGTATTGCGAGATGGCGCCGCAGATCACCACGCGGGCGTGCCGGGCCAGGCGGGCCAGCGCCGCGTCCAGTATGGCGCCGCCGACGTTGTCGAAATAGACGTCGATCCCTTTCGGACAGTGTTGCGACAGGGCGGCGCCGACATCCTCGTTCTTGTAGTCGATGGCAGCATCGAAGCCGAGCGTGTCGCGCACGTAGGCGCATTTCTCCGCACCACCCGCCAGGCCCACCGCGCGGCAGCCACGGATGCGCGCGATCTGGCCGACCAGCGCGCCCACGGCACCCGATGCCGCGGAGACCACAACGGTCTGTCCCGCGACAGGCGCGCCCACGTCGAGCAGGCCGAAATAGGCCGTCATGCCGGGCATGCCGAGCGCGCTCAGATACAGCGGCAACGGCGCCAGCCCGGTATCCACCTTGCGCACCCCGCTCCCGTCCGACACCGCGTAGTCCTGCATGCCGAAAAGGCCCACCACGCTGTCGCCTTCGGCCAGATCGGGGTGCCGGGACGCGACGATTTCGCCCACCGCGGCCGCGCGCATGACGTCGCCGAGCTTGACCGGGGCAATGTAGCTTCTCGCATCGTTCATCCAGCCGCGCATGGCCGGGTCGAGCGATATGTACTGCGTGCGCACCACCACCTGCCCGTCCTGCAGTTCCGGCACCGGCTGCGTATCGAAGGTAAAATCCTGGCGCTTTGGCAGACCCTCCGGACGTGACGTCAGGGTCCATCGGCGGTTGACCGGCGCGTTCATGGCGTTTCCTTTTTGATTGACCTGGGCGGAGATCTCAGCCGGCTTCGCGCACCATCTCCAGCTGCAGCCAGCGCTCCTCGCCCTTTGCCAGATCGGCTTCCGCCTGCGCAAGCGCGGAGGTTACGGCGTTGAACTTCTTCGGGTCGCGGTTGAACAGGTTCGGGTCCTGCAACATGCGCTGGTGCCGCGCTATGTCGGCCTGCAGTTTCGCCATGGCGTCCGGCAGCACCTTCTCCAGCTCGTGCCGCTCCCTGAACGACAGCTTCCTGGCCGGCGCGGGCCTGGCGTCGCCCGAACCGGCGGGGCGTCGCTTGCCGGCCGCCTGCGCGGTCAGCGACGGCGTGCCGCGTTGCGCCAGCATGTCGGAGTAGCCGCCGGCGTAGTCCTGCCAAGTGCCCGCGCCTTCGGCGGCCAGCGTCGAGGTCACCACGCGATCGAGGAAGTCGCGGTCGTGGCTGACCAGCAGCACGGTGCCCTGATACTCCGCCAGCATCTCCTGAAGCAGGTCCAGCGTCTCGAGGTCGAGGTCGTTGGTGGGCTCGTCGAGGATCATCAGGTTGCTGGGCCGCGCGAGTGCCACGGCCAGCATCAGCCGCCCGCGCTCGCCGCCCGACAGCACGCCCACCGCGGTGCGCGCCTGTTCCGGACGGAACAGGAAATCCTTCATGTAGCCGATCACGTGTCGCTTGACGCCGTTGACCAGCACCTGGTCGCCCGAGCCGCCGGTCAGCGTCTCCGACAGCGTGGCGTTCGCGTCCAGGCTCTCGCGCGTCTGGTCCAGGGTGACGGCTTCGATGTTGGTGCCGAGCTTGATGCTGCCGGTATCGGGCTCGATCACGCCGGTCAGCAGCTTCAGCAGCGTGGACTTGCCGGCACCGTTCGGCCCGACGATGCCGATGCGGTCGCCGCGTATGATGCGGGCCGAGAAGTCGCGCACGATCGGCGGGCCGCCATAGGACTTGCCGACGCCCCTCGCCACCGACACCAGCTTGCCGGAGCCGTCCGCCTCGCTCGCCGCCATGCGCACGCCGCCCGCCGGACCCACATGGCCGCGATGCTGCGCCCGCAGATCGGCAAGCTCTGCCACGCGGCGCACGTTGCGCTTGCGCCTGGCGGTCACGCCGTAGCGCATCCAGTCCTCCTCGCGCGCGATCTGCCGGCTCAGCTTGTGCTGGTCGCGCTCCTCCTGCTCCAGCACCTCGTCGCGCCACGCCTCGAAATGGGTGAAGCCGCGATCGACCCGCTTGGTGCGGCCGCGGTCCAGCCAGACGATGCTGCGCGACACGCTCTCCAGCAGCCGGCGGTCATGGCTGATCAGCACGATGCCGGCGCGCAGCGACGCGAGTTCGGCCTCCAGCCACTCGATGGCCGGCAGGTCGAGGTGGTTGGTCGGCTCGTCGAGCAGCAGCAGATCGGGGCTGGAGGCCAGCGCGCGCACCAGCGCCGCACGCCGCGCCTGACCGCCCGACAGCGAAGCCGGCGGCTCCTCCCCGGTCAGCCCCACCTGTTCCAGCAGCGCGCGCCCGCGATACGGGTCGTCGCCCGGGCCGAGCCCCGCCTCGACGTAGGCCAGCACGCTGGCGGCGTCGCCGAAATCGGGCTCCTGGTGCAGGTAGCGGACGGTGGCGCCGGGCTGCAGGAAGCGGGCGCCGTCCGCCGCCAGCAGGCCGGCGGCGATCTTCAGCAGCGTGGACTTGCCCGAGCCGTTGCGCCCGACCAGGCAGATCCGCTCGCCGGACGCGACCGACAGCTCCGCGCCGTCCAGCAGGGGTGCGCCCCCGAGGGTGAGGTGGATGTCCTGGAGCGAGAGCAGAGGCGGCGGCACAGGCGGCTTGTCGGGCGTCGGCTGGCCGATGGCAAGCCGGTCCTCGTGCGCGCGCCCATCGTGTCCCGGCTCGACATGGCCGTATACGATCCGTCTGGCCGCACCCGGCTTACGAGGTAGCATGCGCCCGACAATCGCCGACGCTGCCGAGATCCCGCCGCCCAGCCTGATGCGCCGCCTGGGGCCGGGCCTGATCACCGGGGCCGCCGACGACGACCCGAGCGGCATCGCCACCTACAGCCAGGTCGGCGCGCAGTTCGGCTTCGGCCTGGCCTGGACCATGCTGTTCAGCCTGCCGTTCATGATCGTGATCCAGGAGATCAGCGGCCGGATCGGCTGCGTGACCGGCCACGGCATCGCGGATAACCTGCGCCGGCATTATCCGCCCTGGCTGGTGCGCGGCGTGGTGCTGCTGCTGCTGGTCGCCAACGTCGTCAACCTCGGCGCGGACCTCGGCGCCATGGGCGCGGCACTGCGCCTGCTGCTGGGCGGCGACACCAGGCTCTACACGCTGGGCTTCGGCGTCGCCTGCGTGTTGGCCGAGGTGTTCATCAGCTACGCGCGCTACGCCGGCTTCCTGAAATGGCTGACCCTGTCTCTGTTCGCCTACGTCGCCGTGGTGTTTACCGCCCACGTCCCCTGGGGTCAGGCGCTGCGCGCCACCGTGGTGCCGCACATCGTGCTCGACCCAGACCATGCGATGGCGCTGGTCGCGGTGCTGGGCACCACCATCAGCCCCTATTTGTTCTTCTGGCAGTCGGCGCTGGAGGTGGAGGAGCGAAGGCGCCGTGGCGCCTCGCCGCTCTGCATCGCGCGCGACAAGGCACGCGACCAGTTCAGCCGCATACGCACCGACACGATCGTCGGCATGGCGGTCTCGAACCTGGTGGCACTCTGCATCATCTACGCGACCGCGGCCACGCTGCACGCGAGCGGGATCGTGCGCATCGAGACCTCGTCGCAGGCGGCCGAGGCGCTGCGGCCGGTCGCCGGCACCTTCACCTTCGCGATCTTCGCCGCCGGCATCATCGGCACCGGGCTGCTGGCGGTGCCGGTGCTGGCCGGCTCCGGCGCCTACGCGCTGGCCGAGGCGCTGAAATGGCGCGAGGGCCTGGATAGCCGGCTGCTGCAGGCAAAGTGGTTCTACGCGACCATCGCGGTCTCCACCCTGGCCGGGGTGGCGCTGAACTACACGCCGCTCAACCCGGTCAGGGCACTCTACTGGAGTGCCGTGGTCAACGGCGTGCTCGCGGCGCCGCTGATGGCGATCCTGATGCTGCTGGCCAGCAACGGGCGGGTCATGGGCCGGCTGACCTTGCCGTGGCACATGCAGGTCGGCGGCTGGCTGTCGACTGCGGTGATGGTGGCGGCCAGCATCGGCTTCTTCACGCTCTGAGACAGTGTCCGCGCGCGTCGGACCAAAAGGTCTAGAGCCGACGTCCGAAGCGGCCGCCCCGCCCGACATGGTCGAGGGGGTTGCGCACCCCGCCATCGCCCGGATCGTCCGCCAGAGGCGCATGCGTGCCGGATTCGGCGCTGGCTGCGGAGGGGGGCTCGCCGATGTCGAGGTTCGGGTTCTCGCCGGTCGGCGCCGGCTCCGGCGCACCGAGCGGGCCGTTGATCAGGTCGGTGATGACCGCCACGGACACGTCGCGCGCGATGCCGGCTGCCTCCGCCTCGGCCACCAGGGCGCTGAGCTTCGGCCGGAGCCATTCGTGGGGTGAGGTCTGCGGCATGGCTGGGTCTCGCGCCGGGCTGGAATGTGCCCTCCTGGCCTAGCGCATCCCCGCGCCGCTTCCAAGCACACGGCCCGGCCCCGATGCGGCTGGCGCCGGCGCACCTACTTCGGAGCGTTCCGCGTGCAGACCTGGCCCGGCGGCTCCGGGTGGCAATAGAGCGGCGTGAAGCTGGAATCCGCAGGCGGGGACGACGAGCGTAGGCCAGGCGGCCCGTCATAGGGCCGGCCGGACGGGTTCAGGTCGTCGGCAGCGGCCGCCCGTTGCTCGGCCGACGGCCTGGGGGCCCCCGCGCATTGTGCCAGCCCAAGCAGCGCCAGAAGCAGAGGCATGCACCGGAGCGTCATCGTGTTCCTCTCCTTGTCGGCCGGGTTGGACCGACCCGACGCGGATGTGGGGCCGCCGCCGCCGAGAATGCTTGGCCAGGCGGCGAGGTTCCAGTCGGGCGGCGGGTCATTGTGCGACGGCGTTGGCCTGCCTGGCGATGTAGCGGGCGGCCGCGCAGGTTCCGGCTTCGTAGCCCATGACCCTGCGCGTCGTCTCGTCGGCGCCGAGCCAGAACATCAGGCACTCGTACTTGTCCTTGCTGGTGCACAATCCCCAGAACTGCTGCACGGCCCGCCGGACGATGACGGTCTCGGCATACTGAAGCCGCTTCTTGCCGAGCACGTATTCCAGGTTATCCACCTCGGAGAACACGTACATGTTGCGCCTGTGATTGATCAGCTCCGCCGGATCGTTGGCGTGGACGTCGGTCCAGTATCGATCGAGGTTGTCATTGCTGATCTTCAGCCGGTCGTAGAGGCTGTCGTACGTGCTCTCGTCCCTGCCCAGCTGCCACTGCACGAAGCTGAGGCCGAAGGCTGCGGCCGCGCCGACCACGGCCAGCACCTTGAGGTACGGTTCCGTGGCGCCCCCGAACACCGAAGCCCCATAGAACACGACGCTCAGGCCGATCAGCGGCAGAACCACATGGTAGCTCGCCCACGACCGCAAGCCGCCGGCCCGCTTGGCTTCGGCCAGGGAAAGAACCTGTTTCGTGATGGTCTGGAAGTCCGGTTGCATGAACTCTCCCCTTGACCGACGCCTGCCCAGTCCAGCGCAGGACACCCATGACCGCCAGCCTATGGTGGGCTAATTCGCGACGCCAATCGCATCCGGCGGCCTTGGCCCGGTCGAGCCGGCCGGTGGCACGGGCGGACAAAGATCACAGCGAGATGATATTGCGATGAGCTCCGAACCGGCGTCGTAAAGCAGGCGGTGCCGGGTGAGGGGATTGAACCCCCGACCTTCGGTTTACAAAACCGCTGCACTACCGCTGTGCTAACCCGGCAAGGCCGGACCGGGGGCGTCCGGCTGCGCCGCCCACGGCCCTTTGGCGAGCGCCTTCTACCGCAGCGTCACCTGCCTGCGCAAACGCCTCGTCGACCGACACCGCCGACGCCGCCGAACTCACGACAGCGACACCCAGGCCGGAGCGTGGTCGCTGGCCTGGTCCAGGGCGCGGACGTCTCGATCCACGCCGGCGTCTTGCAGGCGCGGCAGGAGCGAGCGGCTGAGCAGGATGTGGTCCAGCCGCAGCCCCGCATCCCGCTTCCAGTGATCGCGGAAATAATCCCAGAAGGTGAACATCGGCCGGTCCGGGTGCAGGCGGCGCAGCGCGTCGGTCCAGCCCTGGTCCAGCAACCGCCCGAACGCCGCCCGGCTCTGCGGCTGCAGCAGCGCGTTGCGTTTCCAGCTGCGTGACGAGTAGATGTCGAACTCCGTCGGCACCACGTTGTAATCGCCGGCCAGCACCGCTGGCACGCCCGCCGCCAGCAGCGTTGCCGCGTGTGCCGCCAGCCGTTCGAACCAGGCGAGCTTGTAGGTGAATTTCGGCCCGGGGCACGGATTGCCGTTGGGCAGGTATAGGCACCCGACCAGCACGCCGCGCACCGCGGCCTCGATGTAGCGGGCCTGCACGTCTGCGGGATCGCCCGGCAGGCCGCGCCGCGTCGGCACCGGCTCGGCGCCGCGCGACAGGATGGCCACCCCGTTCCAGCTGCGCTGGCCGTGCCACACGGCCTGGTAGCCGGCCTCGCGCAGGGGGCCGGCCGGGAACGCCGCGTCTTCCGCCTTGAGTTCCTGAAGGCAGACGATGTCGGGCCGCTCCGCGTCGAGCCAGGCGAGCAGGTTGGGCAGCCGCCGGTTGACGCCGTTGATGTTGAAGGTGGCCAGCCTCACACCGGGTTGCCGGCCACCTTGCCGGCGGGCGGCGGCGCCAGCGGGCCGCTCGTCGCCTTCTTGCCGGCCAGCAACTCGGGCGCCTGCAGCAGCAGCGCGGTGCCGAACACCACCGACAGCATGACCACCAGCGCGCGGCCGGCCGACAGCGCCAGCACGTGGCGCGCGGTGAACCAGTGGAACCACATCGTGTAGAGCCCGAACGCCGCCATCGTCAGCAGCGAGGCCTGGGTCAGGCTGAGGCCGAGCGCCATGCCCAGGCTCGCCAGCGGCAGCAGCAGCACGAGTGCCGCCGGCAGCAGCCACTGTGCGCAGTTCAGCACGTTGGCGTACAGCGCCCATTGCGGCTGGCGCTGCCACAGCCGGCAGAACAGCTCGGCGATCACCGCCGGCGCCAGCAGGTCGCACAGGCCGGTCAGCAGGATCATCAGCCCGGATGCCGGACGGCCGGACCAGGCGATGACGCCGCCGATCACGATCAGGATCGCCATCAGCGGCGCGAGGCTGGACAGGAACGCCTCGGTCGTGCCGCCGAACTGCGCAAAGCCGGCCGGGCGTCCGGTGCCGATCAGCAGCAGGCCCAGGGCGAGGCGGCCGTTGGGGGGCGGGCTGCCGGCGCGCGGCGTGGTCCGTCGCCCGGGAAACTTCATGGCAGCATGTCCTGCAGCAGTGCTTCGTAGATATCGGTCAGAAGTTGCAGGTCCGCCACCGTCACGCACTCGTCCGTGCGGTGCATGCTGGCGCCGACCAGCCCGAACTCGGCCACCGGCGCGTGGCGCGCGATGAAGCGGGCGTCCGAGGTGCCGCCGCCGGTGTCGAGCGCGGGCGTTCGGCCGGTGACGCGCCCGATGGTCGCGGCCAGGCGTCGGCCGAAGAAGTCCGGCGCCAGGAAGGCCTCGCCGCCGATGGTGACCTCGACATCCGAAGCGGCCGCGTGCCGGGCGAGCACCGCGCGCAGCCAGGCCGCGAGCGAGGCGCCGGTGTGACGGTCGTTGAACCGCAGGTTAAGGCGGGCGCGGGCTTCCCCCGGGATGACGTTGGCGGCCGGGTTGCCGACATCGACCGAGGTCACCTGCAGGCTGGACGGCTCGAACCGCGCGGTGCCCTCATCGAGCGTCGCCCTGGTCAGTTCGGCCAGCGCCGCCACCAGCCGGTGCACCGGGTTGTCGGCGCGATGCGGGTAGGCCGCGTGGCCCTGCACCCCGCGCACGGTGATGGCGGCGTTCAGGCTGCCGCGCCGCCCGATCTTGACCATCTCGCCAAGGCAGGACGGGTTGGTGGGTTCGCCCACGAGGCAGAAATCCGGCACCTGGCCGTGCTCGGCCATCCAGTCGAGCACACGCACGGTGCCGTCGTTGGCCGGCCCCTCCTCGTCGCCGGTGATCAGCAGGCTGATCGAGCCGCGCGGCGCCCCCGCGCCCAGGTGCCGCGCCGCCGCGGCGACGAAGGCGGCGATCGCCCCCTTCATGTCGCAGGCGCCGCGGCCGTAGAGCACGCCGTCCTCCACCACCGCCCCGAACGGGTCGTGCCGCCAGCCGGGCCCCGCGGGCACCACGTCGGTGTGGCCGGCAAAGCAGAGATGCGGGGCCGCTTCGCCCACGCGCGCGAACAGGTTCGGGGTGTCGCCGAACCGCAGTGGCGTCACGGTGAAGCCCAGCTCGCGCAGCACCTCGGCCAGCATGGCCTGCGCGCCGGCATCGTGGGGGGTGACGGAGGGGCAGCGCAGCAGCGCCCGGGCGAGGGGGAGCGGGTCCATGTGGCGCACCGGCCCTTGTTACAGGTCGCGCGCGCCCCCCACCAGACACCGCCCGCGCCGGCATTCCGGGGCAACGGTGGTAAGCGCGTCGCGCTCGCGACGGGATGGCCGCATGGGCAGCCTCGCCGCGGCCGCAGAAAACCATTGCCGGCGCGTTGGCCGATGGACATGGTGGCACCGTCCCGTCGTTCCTGATCACGGCTGAACGACGCCGCAGGCCTGGAGAACGCGATTGGGAGACAAGAAGAAGGCCAGGGAAGCACCGCCCGAGGAGGTCGCCCGACCGCCCGAGCTCCCGGTTGCCGCCGTCAAGGAGATCCCGCTGGTGGAGAACCTGCTGGCGCCGGAAGTGTTCGCCAGCGACGCGCAGGCGATCTCGCTGGTGCAGGGCATGATCTCGATCTCGTTCGTCTCGGCCCGCTACGACTACGCCGAGACGCCGGGCATGCTGAAGAAGGTCGTGGTCAGCCGGCTGGTCATCCCGCCCGCGGCGGCCAGCAGCATGGCGGTGCGGCTGTTCGCCTTTCTCGAGAAGAACGGCATGGGTGCCGCGCCGAAGGACCCCAAGAAGGTCCAGTAAGCGGCCATCCACCGGTCACGTCCCGAGCGAGACCACGAAGCGCGTGCCGCTATGCGCCCGGTCCAGCACCACCGTCGCCTGCAGCGACTGCGCCATCGAGCCCACGATCACCGAGCCCAGACCGCTGCCGCGCGGCGTCGTGTCGGCCGGCGGGTAGCCGATGCCGTCATCCTCCACCACCAGGCGCAGGCCTTCCTCGTGCCGGCGCAGCTCGACCCTGACCGGCCCCACCTGTCCGGGCGGGTAGGCGTATTTCAGCGCGTTGGTGACGAGCTCGTTGACCATCAGCCCGATCGGCACCGCGCGGTCGGTCTCCACCCTGACCCGGTCCGCCTGCAGCTCGATCTGGCGCGCGCGCGCGGCGTCCGGCCCCTCGCTGCGCCGGGTCGCGCGTTCCAGCTCCTCCACCAGGCCGGCGAGGTAGGCGTCCATCTCCACGAACTCGACGTTGTCGCCGGTGTACAGGCGGCGATGCACCATGGTCACCGCCTCCACCCGCTCGGCCGCCTGGTGCAGCATCAGCCGCGCCGACGGGTCCGTCACGCGGCGCGCCTGCATGCCGATCAGCGAGGTGATCAGCTGCAGGCTGTTGGCGACGCGGTGGTTCACCTCGCGCAGCAGCACCGCCTGCTGGGCGGCCAGCGTCGCCAGCCGGTCGCGGCTCAGTCGCACCTCGCGCTCGGCCGCCTCGTGCTCGCGCCGCTGCCTGGACCGCTCGATCGCCTGGCTGACGCTCGCCGCCAGCAATTCGATGAAGTTGCCGGCCGTGTCCTTGACCACGTAGTCGGCGGCGCCGTTCTTGAGCGCGGTTACCGCGATGCGCGGCTCCTCCGCCCCGGTCACGAAGATCACCGGCGGCGCATCGGGCTCGGCCTGCAACGCCTGCAGAACCTCCAGCCCGTCCTGGCCGGGCATGTAGTGGTCGAGGCCGACGGCGTCGAAACGCGCCGCTCGCAGCAACGCCAGGCCCTCCGTCCCGCCGCCGGCCAGCGTCACCCGGAACCCGGCACGCCGCAGGTTGAGCTGCACCAGCCGAGCGATGCCGGGGTCGTCGTCGATGTAGAGGATGTGCGGAACCGCCACGTCCTCGGCCATCAGGCGGGATCGCTCAGTCGCATGAGGCACCTCATCGTACGTTCATGCGGTCTGCGGCACCTGCATCACCGTGAGGAACAGGCCGAGTTGCCGGATGGCTGCCGTGAAGCCCTCGTACTCCACCGGCTTGGTGATGTAGACGTTGCAGCCGAGGTCGTAGCAGCGCTGTATCTCCTGCCGGTCGTCCGTCGTGGTCAGCACGATCACCGGCGTGCGCTTGAGCAGCGGATCGCCCTTGATACGCGCGAGGATGTCGGTGCCGCTCATGTCGGGCAGGTTCAGGTCCAGCAGAACGAGCACCGGGTCGGTCTTGGTGGCGTCGCCCCGGTCGAACAGGTGCGCCATGGCCGTGGTGCCGTCGGCCACGTGGGTGATCTCGTTGGCGACCCCGGCGCGGCGCACGTTCTTCTCGATCAGCCTGGCGTGGCCCGGGTCGTCCTCGATCAGCAGGATTGTCACCGGCACGGCGTTCATCGCACACCCGCTTCGCCCAGGTTGGCATCCATCGCCACCGCCGCACGCGCCGGTACGACGGGCAGGAGCACGATGAAGGTCGATCCCAGGCCACGGGTCGACGTGCATTCTATGGTGCCACCGAGGCGCCGCAGCAAGGTGCGCACATGCGCCAGTCCGATGCCCTCGCCGGCGGTGTCCTGCGGCCCGGCGCGCCGGAACAGCTCGAAGACGCGTTCGCGGTCGCGCTCGGCGATGCCGCGGCCGTTGTCGCGCACCTCGTAGCGCAGGGTGCCGCCGGACCGGGACCCCGCGACCTCGATCAGCGGCGCGCGGCCCGTCGCCCGGTATTTCAGCGCGTTCTCGACCAGGTTGGAGAACACCTGCTCGATCGCGATCCGGTCCGAGACGACGGGCGGGGTCTCGCCCAGACGCAGCGTGGCGCCCGCTTCCTGCGCCTGGTGGCGCATGCTGTCGAACACCCCGCCGATCAAGGCGGCCATGTCCAGCGGCTCCGGCGCCAGCACCCTGCGGCCCTCGCGCGAGAGCCGCAGGATGGCGGTGATCAACCGGTCCATCTTGGCCGTGCTGGCCTGGATGAAACGGATCGACTCCGGCAGGTCTTCGCGGCTGGCCTCGCGCACGTCCTGCGGGACCGCGACGCCTGCCGGCTCCAGGTGCTCGCCCACGAAGCGGTTCAGGCAGTGCGTCGCGCGCTCGAGCTCGCTGGTGAAGCCGATGATGTTCAGCAGCGGGGCGCGCAGGTCGTGGCTGACGATGTAGGCGAAGCGCTGCACCTCCTCGTTGGCGCTCGTCAGGTCCGCGGTGCGCTCGGCCACCGTCGCCTCCAGCCGGTCCCGACCGTCCTGCAGCGCCAGGTTGGCCTGCTGGAGCGCCTGCGCCGCCTGCCGCAATGCCAGCACGGTGCGGCGTATGCTGCGCCCGACGAAGACGACGAGGGCCACGAGCTGCACGAGGGCGATCGCATCGACCGCCACCAGCAGCCGCGTCCCGGCCTGGCTGCGGCGCAGCTCGGCGCTCACGGCGCCGTCCTGGCGCGCGGCGATGTCGCGGGCGATGGCGCGGATCGTCGACATGTCGTCCCGCCCGCGGTTGGTCAGCACGATCGCCAGCGCGTCCTCGCGCCGGCCGGCCTGCTGCAGCCGCACCGTCTCGCCCAGCTCGGCCATCTTGGCATCGATGGCGGCCCGCCAGCGCGGCAGGTCCACATCGGCCCGCAGCGACGTGTCGAGCCGGGACAACGCGCCGGGCAACGCCGCCGTCGCGCGATCGTAGGGCTGTCGGTAGTCCGGGCGCCCGGTCAGCAGGTAGCCGCGCTGCCCGGTCTCGGCCGAGATCACCGTCTCCAGCACCGCGGAGGTCAGCGCCCGGGTGGCCTGCGTGCGCGCGGCGTCCGACAGGTCGAGATCGGTGCGTGCCGCGAGCAACGCCGAGGCGGCGACGATCGCGATCATGATCAACGCGCCGGCGGCCAGCGCCAGGCGTTCCACGCCCCCATACAACGCCGCCTCGGCGAACGCGCGGCTTCGGGCGGGCAGTGTCGGCATCGTCGGCGTCCTCGGCAGGGTCTTCCGGTCCGGGCCAGGGGAGCGGCTGCTTGCGTTGCCCGGCCTTTCAAGCGAATGCACGCCGGGACGGCCGCCGTCCAGGAGCATCGATGCCAGGCCAAGCCCCGCAAGCGCGCGTGACGGTGGGCGACACCGTGTTCGCCAACGCCGCCCCTTTCGCCGTCATCGCCGGGCCGTGCCAGATCGAGAGCGCCGCGCACGCGATGGAGTGTGCGGTGGCGCTGCACGAGATGGCGTCGCGGCTCGGCATCGGGTTCGTGTTCAAGAGCAGCTACGACAAGGCCAACCGCACGAGCGCCGCCGGCCGGCGCGGCGTGGGCCTGGCGGCGGCGCTGCAGGTGTTCGCCGACATACGCGCCGCACTCGGCGTGCCGGTGCTGACCGACGTGCACGAGCGGGAGCACTGCGCGCCGGTCGCCGAAGTGGCCGACATCCTGCAGATCCCGGCGTTCCTGTGCCGCCAGACCGACCTGATCGTGGCCGCCGCCCGCACCGGGCGGGTGGTGAACGTGAAGAAGGGGCAGTTCCTCGCCCCCTGGGACATGGCCCACGTGATCGACAAGGTGACCGGTGCCGGCAACGACCGCGTCCTGGTCACCGAGCGTGGCGCGAGCTTCGGCTACAACACCCTGGTGTCCGACTTCCGCGCCCTGCCGATCATGGCGGCGATGGGGGCGCCGGTGATCTTCGACGCAACCCACTCGGTGCAGCAGCCGGGCGGCCAGGGTGCCGCCTCGGGCGGGCAGCGGGAGTTCGTGGCCGTGCTGGCCCGCGCCGCGGTGGCGGTGGGCATAGCGGGCCTGTTCATCGAGGCGCACCCGGACCCGGACCGCGCGCCCTCGGACGGACCCAACATGATCGCGCTGCGGGATTTCGAGCCGCTGATCGCCGAGCTGATGCAGTACGACGCGATCAGGAAGCGGGTCGTCCCGCGCCCCTGAGCCACGCCCGACCTCACGTTACGCAAGGTCGGCGGTCTCCGGCACCAGCAGCGTGCCGGTGCGGTCGTCGTGCACGCCGAGATCGGCGTCGGTCAGGATGCGCCAGCTGCCGCCTGCCAGGATCTGGCTCGGGCGGAAGCGCGCCTTGTAGGCCATCTTGCGGCTCTCCGGCACCCAGTAGCCCAGGTAGACGTAGGGCAGGCCGAGCAGGCGGGCGCGTTCGACGAGCCACAGGATGGCGAAGCTGCCGAGCGACCGCTTGGCCAGTTCCGGCGCGAAGAAGCTGTAGACGGCCGACAGCCCGTCACCCAGCCGGTCGGCCAGGCAGGCGCCGACAAGCCGGTCCTCCTGGTCGCGGAACTCGACCACCATGGTCTCGATCGGCGTGTCCTCGACCATGGCGCGGTAGTCGTAGAAGCTCATCGTGGCCATGTCGCCGTCGCCGTGTCGGGCCTGCTGGTAGCGCTGGAACAGGCCGAACTGCTCGGCGGTGGCACGCGCGGGCACCTCGAACCCCTCGGTGCCCTCGTTGGCACGGGCCACGCGCCTGAGGGATTTGTCGGGCTCGAACAGCCGCGTGTCGATGCGTATGGGCACGCAGGCCGAGCAGCTCGGGCAGACCGGGGCGTAGGCGATGTTGTGGCTGCGCCGGAACCCGGCACGCGACAGCCTGTCGTGCAGCGCGTCCGAGTCCGGGCCGGTGATCTCGGTCACCACCTTGCGCTCGATCCTGCCCTGCACATAGGGGCAGGGCAGGGGGGCGGTCGTGTAGAAGAACTGCGGTCTGCGCGGCGGCTTGTAGGTCATGCGTGCTTCGAACCGGCTCCTCGCAGAGGATCACCCATCATGCCTGCAGAAATCCGACGCTGTGAAGGGCCTCACGGCGCCAGGAGCAGTGTCGCGGACACGTCGTCCGGGCTTGCGGGGATCATGATTGTGGTGCCGCGGGCCCAGAGCGGCAACAGGTCCCACGCGTGGCGGCCGAGCAGGTTGCCGGATTGGCCGGGCGTCACGACGAAGCGGCTGCGGTCGAGGTCGGCCAGGTCGTAGACGCCGCGATAGGCGGCACCATGCGCGGCGGTGAACTGGCCCAGCACGTTGCCGCCGCGGAACAGGGTGGTGTCGTCGCCGTCCACCGCCACCCTGGCGGACGCCAGACCGCCCACCACCGGCAGCTCGCCCAGCAGCGGGTGGGCGAACACGGCCTGGTGCACCGATCCCCAGCGCCAGGCGGCGGGATCGCCCCCGAACTGCGTCGCCAGCGCTTCGGTCGCGTCGTGCAGCGCCCGGCCCAGGGCGGCCGGGCAGTCGCCGTCGCACCAGGCTCCGCCCTCGGGGGTCAGCAGCCACGCGGCGAAGCCGGCCCAGGGACCGGCATCCGCCTCGGGCACGTGGTTTGCGGCCAGCACGCGCTGCACGAACAGCTGCAGGGCGGCGTTGAACACCAGCGGCTCCGGCCGGTCCTTGGCCATGGTGCCGTCCCAGCCCTCGAGCAGCCGCTGCACCCGGCCGGTCAGGCCCGGCTGGCGTTTCAGCGCGGCGAGCGACTGCAGCATGTCGAAGGCGAAGACGCTCACGTCGTCGCGCTGCATCGCCTCGAAATCGGCGACGCCCACGCTGGCGCGGCTGCCCAGCAGTTCGTGGATGCGCATCGCCCGCGTGGCGGCGGGGAAGTCGCGGCCGAGATAGACGGGGAAGCTCGGCGGCGCGGTGCGCTCGTTCGCGTTCTCCACCGTGCCGCTGGCGGGGTCGACCACATGCGGCAGCGCGTCGCCGGATGCAAATCCGGTCCAGTCGTGCAGCCCGTCGGCTCCGGCCACCGGCACGCTGCCGTCGCCGTCGCGTCGCACCGGCACCTGGCCGGTGGTGAACAGGGCGATGCCCGCGTGGTCGGCGACGGTCAGGTTCTGCATCGGCGCCGTCATGATGGCGGCCGCCCGGCCGGCCTCGGCGACACTGCCGGCGTGGTTGAGTGCGAACAGGCCAGGTGCGGGGCTGCCGAGCTTGAACTGCGCCATGGCAACGGCCAGCACCGGGCCGCCCGGCGGGCCGCCGTCGGAGATCACCGGCCCGTGCCGTGTGCTGCGCACCACCAGCACCGTGTCGGGTGCGCCGCGGACGTGGATCACCTCGCGCCGCGTCTCGAACGCGCGCGGCCCGTCCGGCGTCGCGTAGCGCCCGTCCGGCAGCGCGGTCTCGACGAAGACGTCCTGGGTGTCGATGCCGGTGGTGGTGAAGGTCCAGGCGATGCGGGCGTTGCGGCCGATCACCAGGAAGGGCACGCCCGGCGCGGTGGCGCCGACCAGCACGCCGGACGGCGTCTCGATCCTGGCGAGGTACCACAGGCCGGGGAAGCCCAGGCTGAGATGCGGGTCGCCGGCCAGCAGCGGCGCGCCGGTGTCGGTGTGGTGGCCGTCCACCGCCCAGGCGTTGGACGCCTGGTCGGGCCAGGTGAAAGGCTCCGGGTAGGCCGGCAGGCTGTCGAGCAGGCCTTGCTGCAGCGGCGGCCCGGGCGGTGGCGGGTTGGAGCTGTCCGGGGCGGCGGTATGGTCGGTCGGCGGCCAGAGCTGCAGCAGCTTGGCCATCGGCACCCGGCCGGACAGCGCGGCGCGGGACAACTCGGTGCGGTAGTTGTCCGACAGCCAGAGCGAGACGGTCTCGCTCCACAGCAGGCTGTCGGTGGGCGTCCAGGGCTCGGGCGCACCGAGGGCCAGGAACTCCGGCGCCGCCATCCGGCCGCGCTCGGCGATCCAGGCGTTCACGCCGGCGCTGTACGACACCAGGATGGCGCGCAACGCGGGCGGCAGGTCGGCCAGGCTGCGTTCGGCATGCTGCCGCTCGCCGAAGATGCGGGCCATGCGGTCCAGCCTGACGGCGCGCGGCCCGGCGATCTCGGCCAGCCGGCCGGACGCCTGGCGGCGCATCAGCTCCATCTGGAACATCCTGTCGCGCGCATGCAGGTAGCCGAGTGCCGCGGCCGCGTCGGCGTCCGAGGCGGCGTGGATGCGCGGGATGCCCCAGCGATCGAGCGTCACGTCCACCGGCGCGCCGAGCGCCGGGAGGCGCAGCGTGCTGTGTGCCGGCGGCAGCGTCAGCCTAAGCGTGAGGACCACGGCGCAGACGACCGCCAGCGGCACGCAGGAAAGCCGCCATGGCCAAGCACGATCCGAAGTTACGTTGGACAAGGCCGTGCTGGAGAACGGCACGACCGGCCCTTCAATGCAGCCGCGGCGCGCGCAAGAAGCTGCTGCGGTCGGCCGAGTGTATGGTCACGTGCAGCAGCTCGTCGTCGCGCCCCACGCTCATGCGCACCCGCGCGCCCGCCGTGCCGGCGCTCCAGACGCGGCGCCACAGGCCGCCGAGGTCGGTCACCTCGTCGCCGTCCACGGCGACGATCCGGTCGCCGGCACGCAGGCCGGCGCGGTCCGCCGGGCCGCCCTCGGCCAGGCCGCCCACCACCACCGAATCCTCGCTCTCCATGGCGAACAGGCCGAGCCAGGGGCGCGCGGGACGGTTGACCCGTCCGTGCTGTGTCAGCTCGTCCAGGATCGGCGTCAGCAGCGCCGTCGGCACCACCATGTTCATGTCCACCCGACGCCCTTTCTGGTCGCCCTGCTGCAGGATCAGCGACCCGATCCCCAGCAGCCGCCCGTCGGTGCCGATCAGGCCGGCGCCGCCCCAGAACGGGTGGGCGGGAGCGGTGAACATCGCGTCGTCGATCAGGTACTCCCAGTAGCCGGCGAATTCCTGCCGTCCCACCACCTGCGTCTCGATCGTGCGGTGGCGGCCGCCGGCAGCCGCCAGCAGGGCGCTGTGGCCGACCTCGACGGCGTTGCTGTCGCCGATCGCCATCTCGGGCACGCCGAGCTTGCCCAAGGGCTGCACCAGGCCGAACCCGGTCTCGAAATCCACCGCCAGCGCGTGGCCCGGCACCGCCCAGCCCTCCGACGTGGTCAGCCAGATGCTCTCGGCCTCCATCACCAGGTAGCCCATGGTCAGCACCAGCCCGCCGCGTATGCAGATGCCGTTGCCGGCCCGCTCGGTGCCCAGCGTGCCGGCGGTGAACGCGTCACCGGGTATGTCGGCGCGCAGGCCCACCACGGAGCGCAAGGCGGCTTCCAGGTCGAACCCGTAATCGGCCGGGCGCGGTTGCAGGTTCTGGGGGATGTCGCGATCGGTCTTGGCCATGTCGTGCTTCTTGGTGGTGTCGGGGAAATGGGCGGAGTATCCGGCGGTTCAAACAGCCTCTCAATGGCCGCCCCGTCAACCTGTGCGCCCCAGGCCGCCGGCCGCGCGCACCACCACCGCAGGAGGCACCCCAGATGCAGCCGATCCAACGCCGCAGCCGCTACCTGCTGGCTGGCGCCTTCTACGACATGGCCTTCACCGAATGGGGCGACCCGGGCAGCCAGACCGTGGTCTGCGTGCACGGGCTCAGCCGGCAGGGGCGCGACTTCGACGCGCTCGCCCGGGCGCTGGCCAGCCGCTACCACGTGATCTGCCCGGATCTGCCGGGCCGTGGACGGTCCGACTGGCTGGCCGACCCGTCGCTCTACGTGGCGCAGAGCTACGTGGCCGCGCTGTCGCACCTGCTGTCGCTGATCGACCGGCCGGTCCATTGGGTCGGCACGTCGCTCGGCGGCATCTGCGGCATGCTGCTGGCGGCAGCAACCGGCACCCCGATCCGGCGCATGGTGCTGAACGATATCGGGCCGTTCCTGCCGCAAGCCGCGTTGGAGCGCATCGCGGGCTATGTCGGGACGATCCCCGATTTCGACGGCCTCGCCGGGCTCGAGGCGTTCCTGCGTCGGGTGCACGCCCCGTTCGGCCGTCTGACCGACGCGCAGTGGGCGCAGATGGCGGCCTTCTCCGCCCGGACCAGGGCGGACGGCCGGGTGACGCTGCATTACGACCCCGGGCTAGCCGTGCCGCTGCGGCAGACGCCGCCCGCCGACGTCGAGATGTGGGCGCTGTGGGAGGCGATCTCGGTGCCGATGCTGACGCTGCGCGGCGAATCGAGCGACCTGCTGCTCCCCGAGACCCTGGCCCGCATGGCCGAGAAATCGGCCACCCACACCGTGGCCGACGCCGGACACGCGCCCGCGCTGATGGACCGCCCGACGATCAAGGCTGTCGCTGACTTCCTCGACGAAGACAAATGAACAAAAGTTCTTTGCTTCTTTCTTTCAAGAAAGAAGGTCTTCTCTGAAGAAAAGAAGCAAAAGACTTCTATTCATCAAGACAGTCTCAGACGCGGGCCAGCATGCCGCCGAGATCGGCGGAGGGCCGTGCGCCGTACTGCGAGATCACCGCGGCTGCGGCCATGCTGCCCAGGCGGCCGCAGGCGGCTAGGCTCCGCCCTGCGGTGTAGGCGGTCAGGAAGCCGGCGGCGTAGGCGTCGCCGGCGCCGGTCGTGTCCACCACCCGCGCCGGCTCGGCCGATACCGACACGCGTTCGTTGCCGCGCAGGATCAGGCTGCCGGCCTCCGAACGGGTCAGCGCGGCCAGCGCCACGTCGGTGCGGGCCGCATCCGCCGCGTCCTCGAACCGGTTGGCCTCGTACAGGCTGCAGATCTCGGCCTCGTTGGCGAACAGGATGTCGACGTCGGCGAGCAGGGTGCGGAACGCGTCGCGGTGGCGGTCGACGCAGAACGCGTCCGACAGCGACAGCGCCACCTGCCGGCCGGCCACGCGCGCCGCCCGGGCCGCGGCGCGGAACGCCGTCTGGGCCGCGGGCGGGTCGAACAGGTAGCCCTCGAGGTACAGCACCGCCGAGTCCGCGATCAGGGCCGCGTCCACGTCGTGCTCGCCGAACGCGACCGAGGCGCCGAGGAAGGTGTTCATCGTCCGCTGCCCGTTCGGCGTGACCAGGATCAGGCAGCGCGCGGTGGGCGCCCCGCCGGCCAGGCGCGCGGTCGGGAAATGCACGCCGGCCGCGGTGATGTCGCGCGCGAAGGTGGTGCCCAGCGCGTCGTCGGCGACCTTGCCGATATAGGCGACGCGGGCGCCGAGGCCCGCGGCCACCGCGCAGGTGTTGGCCACCGAGCCGCCGCTGCTCTCCTGACCCCGTGGCATGGCGGCGTAGAGGCGCTCGGCCGCCTCGGCGTCGATCAGCGCCATGCCGCCCGGATGCATGTCGTGGCGCGACAGGAAGGCATGGTCGGCGGGCGAGACCACGTCCACGATGGCGTTGCCGATGCCGACTAGGTCGAAGCGGGGCAGGTCGAAGCGGGGCTTGTTCATGGGGGTGCCTCTTTGCCGAAAACCCGCGCTCGGGCAACAGTTCGTGCCAGGAGGCAGGCCCCGCCATGTTCACCCCGATCGCGCGCGCCGTCGAACAGCTGGACGACCCGGCCATCCTGCGCGTGCTGCTGGCCAGCCTGGCGCTCTCGGCGGCCTGCTTCGCCCTGCTCTGCGCGGCCACCGCCGCCGGGCTGCACCACGCGCTGGCCGGCATCGCCTGGCTGGCCTGGATCGCCGGCGTGCTGGGCGGGTTCGCCGTCGTGGTCTCCGGCCTGTGGCTGTTCCTGCCCGTGGCCGTGGTGATCGCCTCGCTGTTCATGGAGCCGGTCTGCCGGGCGGTGGAGCGGCGCTGGTACCCCGCCTTGCCGGAGCCCGAGGGTGCCGGCCTGGCCGAGCAGCTCTGGGAGGGCGTGGTGGTGGGCGCCCTGGTGCTGGCGCTCAGTCTGCTGGGCCTGGTGCTGGCGCTGGTGCTGCCGGGCATCGGCCTGGTGTTCGGCTGGGCCATCACCGCCTGGGCGCTCGGCCGCGGCCTCTTCGTGGCGGTCGCCATGCGCCGGATGGGTCGGCCCGAGGCGGGCGCGCTCTACCGGCGCCACCGCGGCGCGGTGCTGGCGCAAGGGGCGGCGCTGTCACTGGCCGGCTACGTGCCGCTGGCCAACCTTCTGGTGCCGGTGCTGGGGACGGCCTGCATGGTGCATGTGCTGATGCAACGCACCCGCGTCCCGCCATGGGCGCCGGGCCCGGCTTCGGGCACCGGCGAAAGCTGGGGATAACGCGACCGTGACGGGTTGTTACCCCCGAAGGGCGCGTGTTAGGCCGACCCGTCGAAGTGCCATGCCTCGACCGGCCGCGCAGGAACGGCAGTCTGGGCGTCGACTGATCCTTCCGACATGATATCTCCGAAGGGGATGCCTTTGTTCAAACGCCGCAAGCCCGACGACGAGCCGGAGCAGAAGATGGATAAACCCTCGAGCGAGCAGACGCAGGAACCGGGCGCCCCCAGCCCAACGCTCGATACCGGGCTGGGCGTGCCGCCACGTCCGCCCGCGCCTGCCGCCCCCGTATTGTTCAAGGACCCCGCCATGGGACGCTCCCCGTTCGCCTCACCCGTCGTCTCAGCCAATCCGCCGCCGTCGGGCAATCCGCCGATGCCGCCCTCGGCGCCGCCCCGTCCCCCCGGTCCCCCTGCCTTGCGCGGCGGCCCCGGACGCGAGGGCCCGATCGTCGGGCCGGAACGCCGCACCCTGGTGGTGGGCCGCGGCATCAGCGTCCAGGGCATGGTGCAGGACGCCGAGCGCCTGGTGGTCGAAGGCACGGTGGAAGCCAGCATGATCCACGCGACCGAACTCTCGGTCTCGCCCGGCGGCGTGTTCCGAGGCGAGGTCGAGGTGGAGGATGCCGAGGTGGCCGGCACCGTCGACGGAACGCTGACCGTCCGCGGCAGCCTGGTGGTACGCGCTACCGGCACCGTGCTGGGCACCGCCCGCTGCCGCCGCCTGACGGTCGAGGATGGCGGACAGATCACCGGTCGCATCGAGATGCTGACCGACCAGGCCCGCTCGTCCGAGCCGGCCCGGCCATCCTCCGGCACGCCCGCCGCCCCGAGCCCGGTGCTGACGTACGAGTCCTGAAACCCTTGCCGACGCATCCCGCGGTCCGCTTCGGCCCGGGGTGCGGGCCGCCGGCCTTTCTTACGCACGGCCGCCATGCTAACGCCCGGCGAGTATGGCCCTTCCGCTCATCGCCGTCTTCAACGGTCCGAACCTCAACCTGCTCGGCTCCCGCGAGCCCACGCTCTACGGAGCCGCCACGATCGACGACCTGGAGGCGCTGTGCGCCGAGACGGCCGAGGCGCTCGACCTTTCGATCGACTTCCGGCAGACCAACCATGAAGGCGAGCTGATCACCTGGGTGCAGGAATGCCGCAGCCGTGCCCGCGGCATCGTCATCAACCCGGGCGGCTACAGCCACACCTCGGTCGCCCTGATGGACGCGCTGCTGGCCGTCGAGCTGCCGGCGGTCGAGGTGCACCTGACCAACATCCATGCCCGCGAGGATTTCCGCCGCATTTCGCTGATCTCGCGCGCGGTGCAGGGCGTGGTCTGCGGCCTTGGCATACGCGGCTATGGTCTGGCACTGACGGCATTGGCCGAGATGCTACTGGACGAAGATCAATGAGCCGCCTGCCCGCCGACCAGCCCGCGGGACAAGTCCCCGACGCGTCGAGGCGACTTCCGGTCGATGCCGATGCGATACGGGTCCTGGCCGACATCCTGCTGGAGACCGGCCTGACCGAGATCGAGATCGCCGAGGGCGACAGCCGCATACGCGTCAAGCGGGCGCCCGGCGTGGTGCAGGCGGCCGTGCCCCAGGCCGCGGCAGCCTCGGTGGCCGCGTCCATGCCCGCATCCGGCGCGCTGACGCCGGCCGCCGAGGAGCTGGATTTCGCCAATCACCCCGGCGCCGTGAAAAGCCCGATGGTGGGCATCGCCTACCTCGCGCCCGAGCCTGGCGCCGCGAGCTACGTGGGGGTCGGCCAAAGCGTCTCGGCCGGCCAGACGCTCCTGCTGATCGAGGCGATGAAGACGTTCAACCAGATCAAGGCGCCCCGCGCGGGCACGCTCAGCCGGATCCTGATCAGCCCCGGGGTGCCGGTGGAGTACGGCGAAGTGCTGATGGTCATCGACTGACCATGGCTGCCCCCCTGTTCGGCAAGGTCTTGATCGCCAATCGTGGCGAGATCGCGCTGCGCGTGCAGCGTGCCTGCCGCGAGCTGGGCATTCCCACGGTCGCCGTGCATTCGACCGCCGATTCCGAGGCCATGCACGTGCGCCTGTCGGACGAGAGCGTGTGCATCGGCCCGCCGTCCGCGCGCGACAGCTACCTCAACATGGCGTCCATCCTCTCGGCGGCGTCGGTGACCGGGGCGGACGCGATCCACCCGGGCTACGGCTTCCTGTCGGAGAACGCGGGCTTTGCCGAGATGGTGGAGGCGCACGGCCTTACCTTCATCGGCCCGTCCTCGGAACACATCAGGATGATGGGCGACAAGATCACCGCGCGCACCGCCATGGCCGGACTGGGCGTGCCGCTGGTGCCCGGTTCGGACGGGGCGCTGCCCGACCTGGAGAGCGCCCGGGCCATCGCGGCCGTGATCGGCTACCCGGTGCTGATCAAGGCCACCGCCGGCGGCGGCGGACGCGGCATGAAGGTGGCACTCTCCGAGGACGAGCTGGAGGAAGCCTGGCGCGTGGCCCGCACCGAGGCGCGCGCCGCGTTCGGCAACGACGAGGTGTACCTCGAAAAATACCTGGACCGGCCGCGCCACATCGAATTGCAGGTGATGGCCGATACGTTCGGCAACGTGGTGCATTTCGGCGAGCGCGACTGCAGCCTGCAGCGCCGGCACCAGAAACTTCTCGAGGAGGCGGGCTCCCCGGCCCTGACGGGCGATGAGCGCGACCGGATCGGCGCCACCGCCACCGCGGCCTTGCGGAAACTCGGCTACCGCAACGCCGGCACGCTGGAGTTTCTCTACCAGGACGGCCAGTTCGCGTTCATCGAGATGAACACGCGACTGCAGGTGGAACACCCGGTCACCGAAATGGTCTGCAACGTCGACCTGGTGCGCGAGCAGATCAGGATCGCCGCGGGGGAGCCGCTGGGTTACGCGCAGGAGGACGTGCGCTTCTCCGGCCACGCGATCGAATGCCGGGTCAACGCCGAGGATCCGGAGACCTTCATGCCGACGCCCGGCCGCGTGCAGGCGTTTCACGCCCCGGGCGGCATGGGCGTGCGCGTCGATTCCGCCCTCTATGCCGGCTACGTCGTCCCGCCCTACTACGACAGCCTCGTCGCCAAGCTGATCGTCCATGCGCCAACCCGGGCCGAGGCGATCGCCCGGTTGCGTCGCGCGCTGGACGAGTTTGCCGTGCTGGGCATCAAGACCACGCTGCCGCTGCACCAGCTGATCATCGAGCAGCCGGAGTTCCAGGCCGGCGATTACACGATCCACTGGCTCGAGCGCTTCGTGGAGAAAGCGTTCGCGGTGGACAAAGCGCTTGCAGTGGACAAAGCGCTTGCAACGGACGCGCCGGGCTGATCAGCCCGGCGTCTTGTCCTGGTGACTGAGGTCTTCGAGCTTCTCCTTCACCCGGCGGTCGTTGTCGCTCAACGGCTCCGGCGTCTGCACGGCGACGCCGGGCGGCACCGCGTCGCCGGGATCGCGCGCCGTGTCGGCCGGCCCGCTCACGCCTTGTCTCCCGCCCCGGTCGTCCGGGCATCCTCGTCGAGATCTTCCACCAGTTCCTCGACCGCATGGCGGTCGGTCTTCACCGCCTGCTCGGCCAGCTTGTCGCCCTGCTTCTCGTGCCCCTTGGCGTATTCGCCCAGCGCCGCCTCTGCGAGGTCGCGCGCCTGCTCATGGGTGTCCGTCTTCTCAGCCATCGTCGTCTCCTTCGGCATCACGGGCGGCGAACGTCGCGCGGCCGGCAGTGGTTGCCGATGCGCGAGATGCCCACCCGAGCGTGATCGTCCGGTCGAAAGCGGCGCGGCGTGCGAGGCGCCGCGGCGGGCCGCGGCGACCACCGCCCCGATCCGGGGAGGGGTGCGACACGACGTCCCGGCAGGCGCTGGAGCGGGTGAAGGGAATCGAACCCTCGTGTGCAGCTTGGGAAGCTGCCGTTCTACCATTGAACTACACCCGCGCCGGCGAACCATAGCCGGACCGGCGTCCGGGCGGAAGAGCCGTGGCGCCGTCTGGCCGGGCGACCACGCGGCGTCAGTCCAGCACGCGCGCCTCGTCGGGCAGCATGACCGGGATGCCGTCGCGGATCGGGTAGGCGAGCCCGGCCTGCCGGCTGATCAGCTCGCCCGCCGTACGGTCGTACTCGAGTGGCCCCTTCGTCACCGGGCAGACCAGGATTTCCAATAATCGAGGATCCAGCATGAATGATATTCCTCCGCAGCCGGGCGGGACGCACTCAGCTCGGTCGCAGGCCCGGGTCGCCTTCGTGCACCGACATGCGCAGCAGGGCCAGCAGGTCGGCCGCACGGTCGGCTTCGGTTGGCGCTTCCAGCAGCGCCTGCTTCTCCGCGTCCTCGAACGGGCACAGCATGGCCAGCGTGGTCACCAGGTGCGCCTCCGGCATCGGCTCGATCGCCTCCCAGTTGGCGTCGATGTCGTGCATGAGGAAGAACGGCCGCAGGGCCGCCAGCAACTCGGCGCGACGGTCACCCATCCCGGTGCCGGGCGGGACGAGGTCGGCGTGGAACGGGCTGTAATCGGCCGCGATCCGGCGATAGCCATGGCGCACCGGCAACTCCTCGGTGACCCGGAAGCGGCTGATGCCGGTCAGCGTGATCAGGTAGCGGCCGTCATCGGTCTCGGCGAACTGGGACAGGCGGCCCACACAGCCGATCTGATAGAGGCTCGGTCCATTCTGCCCGCGGGGGGCGTGCCGGTTGGGTTGGATCATGCCGAACATCCGCCCCTGCGCCAGGCTGTCATCGACCATCGCCAAGTAGCGGGGCTCGAAGATGTTCAGCGGCAGCCGGCCATACGGCAGCAGCAGCGCGCCAGGGAGCGGGAAGACCGGGATTTCCGCCGGCAGGTCCGCCAAAGTCGGCTGCAAAAGGCCCATCATGGCTACGAGAACAGCAGGGCGGAGAGTTTTCGCCGTGCCGCCGCGGTGGCGGGGTCGGCGAAACCCCAGGCCTCGAAGAACTTAAGCAGCTGCTGACGCGCCGCGTCGTCGCGCCAGGTCCGGTCGCGCCTGAAGATCTCCAGCAAGGCGTCCGCCGCTTCCATGCGCTTGCCGGTGGCGTTCAGCGCCGTCGCCATCTCGTAGCGTGCCTCGTGGTCGTCCGGGTCCGCCTGCAGCCTGCGGGTGAAGGCGCCGAGCTGACCCGCCGCGCGACGGCCTTCGGCGGCCAAGGCGAGGGCGGATCGGGCGCCGGCCACCTCGGCATGTTCGGCATGCTTGGGCGGAACCTGGGCCAGCGCATCCTGCGCCTGGTCCTCGTCGCCTATCGCCAGCAGGGCGCGGATCAGACCCCCCCAGGCCTCGGGGTTTTCCGGGTCCTCGTTGAGCAGGGCGGAGAACCCGTCGGCCGCCGCGTCCGGCTGCCCGGCCTCGAGCGCCGCGCGTGCCTCGGCCAGCAGGTCGGCGGCCGGCATGCTGCCGCCGGCCAGCTTCAGCAGCGCCTCGGCGAACCGCTTGATCTCGCTCTCGGGCAGGGCGCCCTGGAAGATGTCGGCGATCTGGCCCTGCCAGAACGCGGCGACCGTCGGCACGGACTGCAGCGGCAGGCCGAGCTGGCTGAGCTGGGCCACCAGGGCCTTGTTCTTGTCGATGTCGATCTTGACGAGCTTCAGCCGGCCGCCGGCCGCCTGCGTCACGCGCTCCAGGGCCGGTGTCAGCTGCTTGCAGGGGCCGCACCAGGTGGCCCAGAAATCCACCAGCACCGGGATGGTGCGCGACGTCTCGATCACGTCCTGCATGAAGGTGCGCTGGTCGCCATCGACGATCATGGCGTCGACCGAGGGCGCCGGCGCGGCACCGGCGGGTGCCGTCGAACGGAGCGCTGTCTGCGGCCCGCTCGCGGACGTGGCGCGCGCGCCGCGGTCGCCTGCCGTCGGTTTCTGGCCGATGATGTAGTCCATGCCGGTCTGGTCCCTGTGTCTGGGCTGCGATGATTGCACCCTTAACATGTTGTGCCACCGGATGGCTGCAACCTGTTGCGCCGCCGTCACCCGGGGCGTGCTGTAGGCAGGACCAGAGGGCCTTCGAAGAACCGTCCCGGCGCCGCGTGGCCCCGGCGGCAGCGCCATCGCCCTTCGACACCGCCGAGGACGCTTGTGCCCCATGCCGGCGCGCGCCACCTGCGGGGCATGCAGATCGCCCACTTGCCGGCCCGCGCCGTGCTGTCCGTCACCGGTGCGGACCGTGTCGGCTTCCTCAACGGTCTCGTGTCCAACGACGTGGCCGAGGCCGCCCCCGGTCGGGCGGTCTGGGCGGCGATGCTGACCGCCCAGGGCAAGTGGCTCGCCGACTTCTTCATCCTGGCCGAGGCGGACCGCCTGTTGCTGGATTGCGAGGCGGCCCAGTCCGCCATGCTGGCCCAGCGCCTGTCGCGCTACCGCCTGCGCGCCGACGTGGCGGTGACCCCCGCCGACCTGTCGGTCGCCGCCGCCTGGGACGGCACGCCGTCGCTGCCGGACTCGGTCGCGGCCCCGGACCCGCGGGTCGAGGGCGCTGGATGGCGGGTGCTGAGCGCGGCGCTGCCGACCGTCAACGCGGACGCGGCGGCCTGGGACCGGCATCGGCTGTCGCTCGGCCTGCCGGATGGCTCACGCGACCTCGAGGCGGAGAAGACCGTGCTGCTGGAGGCGGGTTTCGACGAGCTGCACGGCGTGTCCTGGACCAAAGGCTGCTACATGGGCCAGGAGTTGACGGCGCGCACCCGCTATCGCGGCCTGGTCAAGCGACGGTTGCTGCCGGTGCAGGGGCCGGTGGCCCTGCCGCCCCCCGGCACGCCGGTCCTCTCGGCCGATGGCCGGGAGGTGGGCCAGATGCGGTCGAGCCAAGGCAGGCTGGGGCTCGCGGTGCTGCGGGTCGACGCGCTGGGGACAGCAGGGCTGACGGCCGAAGGCGTGATGCTGTCGGTGCGCGTGCCGGCCTGGGCGAAGCTGGCGGAGACCGCGTAGCGCCCGGACTGCCGGATCGTCGGACAGGGCCTCAAATTTGCCGTCGCGCAGCCCTATATCCCTGCCATGAACGCGATCCGGACCGTGCGGCGCCTGGTGCCCCTGATGTTGGCGCTCGTCCTGGCGCTGTCGCCGGCCTTGGCCGACGCCCGTCCGGGCAGCGGCCTGTCGTTCGGCAGCCGCGGCAGCCGGACCTATAGCAGCCCGCCCGGCACCAGCACGGCGCCGGGCGGCGCGTCGCCGCTGCAGCGGAGCATCACGCCGAACGGGTCCGGCTACGGCGGCTACGGCCAGTCCTATGGCGGGTTTGGCGGCATGCGGCCGCGCTCGGCGTTTTCCAGCGGGTTGATGGGCGGGCTGATCGGGGCGGGGATCGGCGGCATGCTGTTCGGCCGCGGTTTCTTCGGCGGCGTCACCGGCGGCGGCGGGCTGCTCGGCCTCATCATCCAGCTCGTCCTGCTGTATTTCATCGGCCGGTGGCTCTATCGCCGGTTCGCCGGCGGCCCGGCTTTGGCAGGCGGCGGCATGTTCGCACGAATGATGCCGGGTGCCGCACCCGGGCCGCGTACGACGCCGTTCGGCGGCGGCGGTAGCTCCAGGCCGTCGCTGGTCCTCAACCCCGACGACTACAAGAGCTTCGACCGGGTGCTGCATGGGATCCAGGCCGCCTGGACCGCGCACGACCTCAACACGCTGCGCAGCCTGTCCACGCCGGAGATGGTCAGCACCTTCGCCGAGCAACTGGCCGAGCAGACCAGCCGCGGCGTGCGCAACCAGGTGAGCGACGTCCGCCTGCTGCAGGGCGACCTGTCGGAGGCCTGGTCGGAGGGCAGCCGGGAATACGCGACGGTGGCGATGCGCTTCGCAATGATCGACGTGACGCGCGACGGCCGCGGCCTGGTGGTCGATGGCAGCCCGACGGAGCGGGTGACGGTCACCGAGCTCTGGACTTTCCTGCGCGCTCCCGGCGGCCAGTGGGTGCTTTCCGCCATCCAGCAGGCCAGGTAGGCCGGGCCGTCCGCGCCGAGGCCGATCTGTTGCAGGTCCGGTCCAGCCGTGCAACGCTGGCCGCCGTATGAGCATGGGTCAGGTCAGGCGCCGTCACGCAAACTTCACTCGTGCAACGCGGCGCCTGGATTGTTTTCTGGCCCGGCGCCGGTCGTGGCGCCCGGAGGCAGGGTTGCGATGCCGATGAACCTTTCAGGCGCCCAGACCACCTACCGCTCGGTGTTCATCTCCGACACGCATCTCGGCACGCGCGGCAGCCGCACCGACTTCCTGGCGCATTTCCTCGGGTCTTTCACCACCGAGCACCTGTTCCTGGTCGGCGACATCGTCGATGGATGGCGCATGCGCAAATCCTGGTACTGGGACGAGATGCACGACGAGGTGGTCAAGCTGATCCTGCGCCATGCGAGCCGGGGCGCCGACGTGCTGTACCTGCCGGGCAACCACGACGAGATGTTCCGCGCCTGGCTGCCGCTTGGCCTTGAGATCGGCGGCGTGCGCCTTGCGGCGGAGGCGGCACACGTCACCGCCGACGGCCGCCGGCTGCTGATCATCCATGGCGACCAGTTCGACAGCGTGGTGCGCTACGCCCGCACGCTCGCCTTTCTGGGCGACTGGGCCTACCGCTCGGCCCTGCACCTGAACCGCTGGTTCAACGCCGTGCGGCGCGTGCTGGGCTACCCGTACTGGTCGTTGAGCCAGTGGGCCAAGCGGCAGGTGAAGGAGGCGGTCAAGGCGATCGACCGCTTCGAGGACGCACTGGCCGGCGAGGCCCGTCGCCGCCATTTCGACGGCGTGGTCTGCGGCCACATCCATCACGCCGAGATGCGCATGGTGGACGGCGTGCTCTATCTGAACACCGGCGACTGGGTGGAGAGCTGCACGGCGATGGTGGAGCATCACGACGGGCGCCTGGAACTGATCGACTGGGTGGCCGCCAACAAGCTGTCGTTCTTCGCCCCGCGTCGCGTCTCGGCCGTCGCACCTGCCTGATCAGGTCGCAGCCGAGCTTGAGCCTCCCTCGCCTGGGCTGCCGTGCGGGTTCGCCCACTCGCGCGTGCTCATCGTGTCGGATGCCTGGCAGCCGCAGGTGAACGGCGTGGTCCGCACGCTGGAGACGCTGCTGGACCAGCTGCGATGCCTCGGCATCGTGGCCGAGGTGATCGGGCCCGACCGGTTTTGCACGCTGCCCTGCCCATCCTACCCCGACATCCGCCTCTCCGTGCTGCCACGACGCCGGCTTGCCCGCATGATGGCGGCCTTCAGGCCGGATGCGCTGCACATCGCCACCGAAGGCCCGCTCGGCATCGCGGCGCGCCGCCTGGCTCGCACGCATGGCTGGACGTTCACCACCGCCTTCCACACCCGCTTTCCCGAGTACCTGCGCGCCCGCACGCGTGTTCCCACCCGCCTGTCCTACGCCTGGCTGCGCCGGTTCCATGCCGCCGGCCACGGCCTGATGGTGGCCACCGAGAGCCTGCGCCAGGACCTGGCGGCGCGCGGCTTTCGCGACCTGCGCGCCTGGTCGCGCGGCGTCGACCTCTCGGTGTTCCGGCCCGAACCGCGCGATGCGTGGGCCGGCCTGTCGCAACCGGTCTGCCTCTACGTGGGCCGTGTCGCCGTCGAGAAGAACATCGCCGCCTTCCTCGACCTCCACCTGCCCGGCAGCAAGGTGGTGGTGGGCGACGGCCCGCAACTGGCGGAGCTGCGCCGCCGCTATGCCGGCGTGCGCTTTACCGGCGTGCTGCTGGGCGAGGCGCTGTCGCGCGCCTATGCCGGCGCTGACGTGATGGTGTTCCCCTCGCTGACCGACACGTTCGGCCTGGTGATGCTGGAAAGCCTGGCCTGCGGCACCCCGGTCGCGGCGTTTCCGGTCACCGGGCCCAAGGACGTGCTGGCCGGCGGCGGCCGCGCAATCGGTGCGGTGGATACCGACCTGCGCGCGGCCGTGCTGCGCGCGCTCGACCACGGCGACCGGGTGGCCTGCCGTGCGTTTGCCGAAACGTTTTCCTGGCGCGCTTGCGCGGAGCGTTTCGTGGCCAACCTGGTGCCGATCCGGCAGGGGCTCGAGGTGTCTGTCGGGGCGCCGTTCCCTGCCTGAGCAGACGTAAGGCCTTCTTTCTTGGAAGAAAGAAGCAAAGAACTTTTGATCATCAGCGCGGCCCGGGGATGGTTTGCGCCTTTTGCCTAGGCGGTCTTACGGGCAGGTCGCGCCGCCGCCCCAGGCGGGATCGGTCAGCACCGCCGCCCGGTCCGTGTCGAGCGTGGGCGAGGCGCCGCGTGCCATCATCGGCTGCCCGTCGATCACGATCGGCGAGCGCAGGCCGGGCACCGTGCCGCCCATCGAACCCTCGAGCGGGAGGTCACGGACCATGCCGCGTGCCACGACCTGCGGGTCGGCGAACACGCCGGCCAAGTCGTTGATCGGGCCGGCCGGCACGCCAGCCGCCTCCAGCGCCGCCAGCAAGACGGCGGCCTCGAAGCCCAGCGTCCGCGTGGTCAGCAGCGGGATCAGCGAGGCCCGGCCGGCGATGCGGTCGCGGTTCGTCAGGTAGCGCGGATCGGTCGCCAGTGCCGGGGCGCCCAGCACCTGCACCAGGCGGACGAACTGGCCGTCATTGCCGGTGGCGACGACGATGTGGCCGTCCGCCACGGGAAAGACCTGGTAGGGCACGATGTTGGCGTGCGTGTTGCCCAGGCGGCGCGGCGAGCGGCCGGAGACGAGGTAGTTCATCGCCTGGTTCGACAGCACGCCGGCCTGCACGTCGAGCAGCGCCATGTCCAGATGCGCGCCGTGTCCGGTCAGCTCGCGCCGTCGCAGGGCGGCCAGGATGGCCACGGTGGCATAGACGCCGGTGAACAGGTCGGCGGTGGCGATCCCGGCCTTTTGCGGCTCGCCCTCCGCCTCGCCGGTCAGGTGCATGACGCCGGCCATCGCCTGCACCACGAAATCGTAGCCGGCCCGCGCGGCGTACGGCCCGGTCTGGCCGAAGCCGGTGATGGAGCAGGTGATCAGGCGCGGGTTCAGCGCGGAAAGCGATCCGTGGTCCAGCCCGTAGCGCGCGAGCCCGCCGACCTTGAAGTTCTCCACCACCACGTCGGCATGGCTGGCCAGGCGACGGATCAGCGCCTGGCCCGCCGCGGTGTCCATGTCGATGGCGATGGAGCGCTTGCCGCGGTTGGCGGCGTGGAAATACGCGGCCGAGAGGTGGCCGCCATCGGCCGCCGGCACGAAGGGCGGTCCCCAGGCGCGCGTGTCGTCGCCGCTGCCCGGGCGTTCCACCTTGACCACGTCGGCGCCGAGATCGGCCAGCAGCTGGCCGGCCCAGGGACCGGCCAGGATGCGCGCCAGCTCCAGCACACGCAGCCCGGCCAGCGGGGCCGCGCCGGCCGACTCAGTCATCAACCGTCACGGGGTTGCGCAGCACGCCGATGCCGTCAATCTCCACCTCCACCGTGTCGCCCGGCCGCAGCCAGACCGGCGGGGTGCGCTTGGACCCGACGCCGCCCGGGGTGCCGGTCACGATCACGTCGCCGGGCTCGAGCGGGGAGAAGGCCGAGCAATACGCGATCAGCGCCGGCACGCCGAAGATCATCTGGTCCAGCCTCGCGTCCTGCAGCACGCGTCCGTTCACCCGGGTGCGCAGGCGCTGCGGCCCGAGCGGGCCCATCTCGTCCGGCGTCACCAGCCAGGGCCCGAACGGGCCGGTCCGCGGGAAATTCTTGCCCGGCGTGAACTGGCTGGTGTGGCGCTGCCAGTCGCGCACGCTGCCGTCCATGTAGCAGGCGTAGCCCGCGACGTGGGCCAGCGCGTCCGCGGCCGCGATGCGCCGCCCTGGGGCGCCGATGATCACGGCGAGCTCGCCCTCGTAATCGAACTCGGCGGTCTCGGCCGGGTGCCAGACGGCGCCGAGGTGGCCGGCCTGACTGCTGGCGAACCGCGTGAAGATGGTGGGGTGGGCGGCCGCGTCGCGTCCGGTCTCGCGCCGGTGCTCGTCGTAGTTGATGCCGGCGCACAGGATCTTGCCGGGGTTGGGGATCACCGGCAGCCACGCGACGGTGTTCAGCGCCTGGCGTGGCGCGTCGGCGGCCTGCAGCCCGGCGAGCGGGCCGGCCGTCAGCGCGGTGCGCAGATCGGGGAAGTGGCGGCGCAGGTCGGCGATCGTGCCGTCCTGCACCAGCCCCCAGGCGGCGGCGCCGTCCTGGCCGACGAACGAAGCGAATTTCACGGTCTACCCTCATCTCCGGATTGGCGGCGCTCGTCCGCATGCGGCTGATACCCCCTATCCCGCCCGATCGAAAGAAAGTGCGTCATCACGTCTGGCGCGTCGCCCTGCCCAAGCTCCAACGCCGCGATCGGGTAGGTCTGGCAGTACCAGGCGCGGTCGATGTGGAACGGCTCGCGCCCCTCGGCGAAGCCGTGGTGCTCGTAGTGGTGCCGCCCGCTCGGCATCTGGCCGCAAGACACCGCGGCGGCGATGTCCGGGTAGAGGGCCAGGTAGGACACCTCGTCGAACGCCTGCAGGCAGGTGGCCCGGTCTCGGGGCGGCACGGGGGCGGCCAGCAGGGCGCGCAGCCGGGCCGGGGCCATGCCGCGCCACAGGCCGCGCAGCGACGCATGCGCGGCCAGGCATTGCGCCACCGGCACGGCGTAGTGGAACGGGAACAGGAAGAAGCGGAAGCGCGGATCGTCGAGCGGCAGCAGGTTGGTGCCGCGCGACTGCAGCGGGTGCAACAGGCCCAGCACCGGCATGAACACGCGCGCCGCGTCCGACAGCCAGGCCGCCAGCCAGCTGAACGTGCTGACCGACGGCACGATGTTGTGCGACGCGCGGATGAAGGCGAAATCGGCCAGCGCCCCGCCGCTCGGCACGGTGCGCGCGTCGGGGAAGGCTGCGAGCAGCGCCTGCATGTAAGGGCTGTCGTCGAGCTGGCCCATGAACACCGGGGCGAGACCGGTCTGCTGCGTAAGCTCGGCGTAGAACTCGATCGGCACCTGCACGTAGTCCGGATGGTGGCCGTCCAATACGTCGCCGCCGCGTATGCTGATCAGCAGCTCGTGCGGGCCGGCACCTGGTGCTGCGGCTGCGGGAAACAGCGCCTGGCAGGCGGCACGGGCCGGCAGGTTTGCCAGCTGCTGGGCGTATGAGCGTATGTCCACCCGGTCCACCACGCCGTCGCGCAGCCTGGCCGCCAGGCCGTCGAGGTCCAGCCGGTCTGTGGTCGCCACCTCGGTCCGGGCCTCCGCGCCGGGCACCGGGGCCAGCTGTATGGCCCATTCCGGCAGGTCGATCTGCGCCAAGCGCGCACCGGGCACCCGCTCGGCCAGCGCCATGGCAGCCAGGTACTGGATCATCCGGTTGCCCAACCCGCCCATCGGGGAGACCTGGACGATCGGCCCCGCGGCCGGTCCCGGCCCGTGCCCGCCGGCGGGCAGGTCGTCTGCCTCGCCCTGGCCATCCAGCCGCGGCCGTGCTTTTCCTTCCATCCCGAGGACGCTCCCGAAGCCATGAAATCCGCCATCTGCCTGATCGTGCGCAACGAGGCACGCGACATCGCCGAATGGATCGCCTTTCACGCGCTGGTCGGCTTCGACAGCCAGATCATCTTCGACAACCGATCCGACGACGACACCGCCGCCATCGTCAAGTCCGCCGCCGCGCTGCACGACGTGCGCTACCATCATTGGGCGGACAGCAGCGTGCGCAGCCAGGTCGCTGCCTACGAGGCGGCCTGCCAGGCCTACGGGCTCGAGTTCGACTGGATCGCCTTCGTCGATTCGGACGAGTTCGTGATCCCGTCGGCGGACGAGCCGATCAACGCGTTCCTGGCCCGGCACGAGGGCTGGAGCGGCATCGCGGTGAACTGGGCGGTGTACGGCGCCAACGGCCATGACGGGTTTCCGGGCGGCCTGGTGCTGGAGAGCTTCACCCGCCGCGCCAGCACCGAGTTCTTCCCCGCGCGGCACGTGAAATCGATCATCCGTCCGCGATTCGCCGCACGCTGCCTCAACCCGCACTGCTTCGACCTGCGCGGCGACCGGCTGGGCAGCTACTGCGACGCGCGCGGCCGCAGCATGCAGTGGCTTGCGGCCCCCGAGCAGGGCGGCATCCTGCCCGGCGTCAGCCAGGAGCCGCCCGATTACGGCGGGTGTCGGGTGAACCACTACTTCACCCGCTCGCGCGCTCACTGGGCGGCCAAGCTGCGGCGCGGCTACCCGAGCGACGTCGCCATACGCCGCGCGGCGGAGTTCATCGAGTACGACCGAAACGAGGTGGCGGACGGCATCGCCGGCCGCTACCTTCCCGCTCTGCGTCTCGGGGTCGGGAGGCTGGAAGCTGTGCTGGCGGGCACATGAGCCCCGGGCCAGCACAGCGGTTCAATCGACACGGTCGCCGTCCAGTATGTCGGCGGCCGCCACGTCCAGAAGGCGCTCGATCACCTCGGGCTCCTGCGCCCCGGCGATGGCATGGCAGCCGGATACCACGAAGCAGGGCACCCCGTTGATGCCCAGCCGGTGCGCCCGCAGGTTGTCGGCGTGCACCGCCTCGGTGCCCTCGGTGCTGGCCAGGAACGCGCGGGCCGAGGCGGCACGCAGCCCGCAGGAGGACGCGATGGCGGTCAGCGCGGCCAGGTCGCCGATGTCGCGCCCGTCGGTGAAATGCGCGGCCAGGATGGCCTCCACCACCTCGTCGGCCCGGCCGAAGGCGGCGGACCAGCGCACCAGGCGATGCGCGTCCACGCTGGACGGGGTGCGCCTGATGCGGTCGAAGCGGAACATCACGCCCTCCACCCGGCCGATCTCGGTGATCGAGGCGTACATGCGCCGCGCCCGCTCCTCGCCGCCGAATTTGCGCAGCACGTAGTCGGTGCGCGACATGCCCGCGCGCGGCATGTCCGGGTTCAGCAGGAACGGCCGCCAGGTCACGTCCACCAGCAGGTCGGGGCGCCTGGCGAGCGTCCGGGCCAGCCGCCTGATGCCGAGGTAGCACCAGGGGCAGACGAGGTCGTGCACGACCTCGATCGACAGGCGCGCTTTCGGGGGAGCCAGGATGTTCACAAGGGTTACCTTGTACCGCGCCAGGGCGGGCAACCAGCCCCTATTCGAGGGTGGGCCGGCCTGTTCAGCCAGCACCGGTCCGGCGCCGCACGATGCTCAGGATCATGGTGCCGAACAGCGCGGCGGTGGCGGTGAAGGCGGCGATCACGCAGCGTAGGCGGAACCCGTAATCGACTGATTCGGCGTGCAGTTCGGCCAGCATCCGGCTGCGTTCGACGGCGGCGCGGGTGGCGATGTCGCCGGGGCCGCCCAGCACGCGGTCGGCGCTGTCGCCCAGCAGCGGGCGCAGCGCGTCGAGCGCCGTCTGCGGATGCGCGTCGTGGGAGGCGGCCACGGCCTGGTCCAGCGCCGCGCTGCGTGCAGCCGCGCGGTCGAACGGCAGTTGCGCCGCAAACGTCGCGAACGCGCCGATCAGGCCCACGACGCCGAAGGCCACGACGAGGAAGCCGGTCCATGCCCCCCCGTCGTTCGATCCGTCCGAACCTTGCATCTCGCCTGTGCTCCCGTCCGTGCCACCGGCCCGGGGCAGTGCTGCCATGGCGGGAGCGCCCGGTAAACCGGCGGACCCTCGCCGTCGTCCCGGTGCGGCAATGGTTTGGTAAGGCTTGCAGGCCAGGATGGCCGGCATCGAGTCAATCGGCGGGGCCGTGGGCGACATGCAGGGCTGGATCACGGCTGAGGACGACATCCGAACGGCGGCGGTCGGGTCGGTCGAAGGGCCCGGCCCGGGGCAGGCGGCATGGGCGACCGGCATCACGCCCCCCGCCCGACAGCGCTGGCCGGGCACCAGGGTGGCGGCGGTCGAGGCGTTGTGGGGGGAAGGCTTCGCCACGCCGGGCGGCGCGTCGGAGGCGCTGCGTCTGGTCAAGCCGCTCGGCCTGTCACCCAGCGTCACGCTCATGCTGCTGGGCGGCGGCCTCGGCGGCGCGGCGGAGAGCATCAGCGGACGTTTCGGCGTGTGGGTCGCAAGCTTCGAGGCCGACCAGGCGCTCAGCGCCCGGGCCGCCGCACGGCGCGGCAGGAACGATCCGCACAACCGCATCTCGATTGCCGAGTGGGACCGGACGCGTCCGGACTTCAAGCCGCGCAGTGCGAACCATGTCCTCTCGCTCGAAGCGCTGCGCGGCCATCCGCCGGCGCCGCTGCTGGCGGCGCTCGCCGCGGCGCTCAGCCCAGGGGGGCAGATCGTGTTGACCGAGCTTGTCGCCGACGAGACGCCGGGCGAGCGGGACCGGGAATTTGCCGCCTGGTGCCGCCTGGACGACCGTCAGCCTGCCCTGCCGCGGCCGCAGGACCTGTCGGACGGCCTGCAGCGCCTCGGCTTCGACGTGCGCGTGGTCGAGGATCTGTCGGACCGCCACGTGACCCAGACCCTGACCGGGTGGCGCGACGCGGTGCGCGGCATGGGGGCCGGCCCGCGTCCCGCCGCTCATGACGCCGCCGCCTTCGTGGCCGAGGCCGAGCTATGGCTGCTACGCATGCGGCTGATGCGACGGCTGGGCATGCGCCTGGTGCGCTGGCACGCCATTCGCCCCTGAGTGCCTTGGAACCCGCTTTGCCGGCCCAGCGGGTTTTGAACGCTTGACGGTCCGCGCGCGGGGTGCCGCCTTGACAGAGGGGAGGGCGGGCGGTATCGGCCGGCTCCGGAATTACTCACCTGGACCGCATGCCGGCCCGGGCCACCAAGGTCGTGCCATGAAGATACGCAACAGCCTGCGCTCCGCCAAGCTGCGCGACAAGAACTGCCGCGTCGTGCGTCGCCATGGCCGCGTGTACGTGATCAACAAGAAGAACCCGCGCATGAAGGCGCGTCAGGGCTGACCGGCGTCGCCGTGACGGAGGCCGCCCCCGACGAGGGCGGGCCGCGCGGCGAACTGGCGATGCGTGTGTCGGCGGTTCCGGCCGACACCAATGCGTCCGGCGACATCTTCGGCGGCTGGATCATGGGCCTGATGGACATGGCCGCCGGTTCGACCGCCCATGAGGTGGCCGCCGGCCGGGTCGCGACCGTGGCGGTCTCCGACCTCGTGTTCCTGCGTCCGGTGCATGTGGGCGACCTGGTGAGCTGCTACACCGAACTCGTGAAGAGAGGCCGCACGTCGATCACGATCGACGTCGACGTCTGGGCCCGCCGCGCCATGCCGATACGCCACGAGCGCGTCACCAAGGCACGCTTCGTCATGGTCGCGGTCGACGCGGAAGGCCGACCCCGCCCGCTCGTCTAGGCAAAGGTTGTCTGCTTCGTTCAGGAAAGCAGGCAGTCCTAACTGCGCATCACCGCATGGATCGATCCCGTCCGATCCAGCACGTTCATCGCGACTTCAGACCCCATGCGCCGCAGCACCACCGAGATACGGGCGTCGCCCAGCCGGAGGTTGTGCAACGTCACCTCGCCCAGGAACTCCGGCAGGCGCGGGCTGTCGAACACCACGCTGCGCTCGGCGGCGTTGAAGCTCAGGCCGAGACACGCGCCGAGTGCGGCGTGCATCGCGGTCGCGGCCCAGGCCTGGGGAGAACAGGCGACCGGGTAGAAGGTCGGCCCCTGGCCGCGGCGGCGCACGAAGCCGCAGAACAGCTCCGGCAGGCGGCGCAGATCGACGTAGAGTGCTGCGTCGAACAGGCCGCCGAACAGGCGCTCGGCCTGCGGCTTGAGGCCGTACTGCGCCAGGCCCATCGCGATCACCGCGTTGTCGTGCGGCCAGACCGAGCCGTTATGGTAGCTCATCGGGTTGTAGCGCGCCTCGTCGGAGGCCAGCGTGCGTATGCCCCAGCCGTTGAAGAGGCGGCTGCCCATCAGGCCGCCGGCCAGGCGCCGCGCCCGGGCCGGCGTGCAGATGCCGGTGAACAGCAGGTGCCCCGCGTTGGACGAACGGACCCGGCAGGGCTTGCCCGCGCCGTCCAGAGCCAGCGCGTAGGTATCGAGGTCCTCGCACCAGAACCGCGTCTCGAAGGCGGCGCGCAGCCGTTCGGCCTTGTCGGCCTCGGCGGCCGCCTGTTCGGCGTGGCCCAGCCGGCGGGCGATGCGCGCTGCCGCCTGCCGTGCCGCGTAGACGTAGCCCTGCACCTCGCACAGCGCGATCGGCCCCACGGCCAGCGTGCCGTCGGCGTGGCTGATGCTGTCGAAACTGTCCTTCCAGCCCTGGTTGGCCAGGCCTTCCTCGGTCTGGCGGAAATAGCTGACGAAGCCGCCGGGGTCGCGCGCGGTGCAGCCGTCCAGCCAGGCCAGGGCCGCGCGTATGTTGGGCCAGATCGCCTCGATCGTCGCCAGGTCGCCGGTGCGGTCGAGATAGGCGCCGGCCAGCATCACGAACAGCGGCGTTGCGTCCACGCTGCCGTAGTATCGGCTGAACGGCACCTCGCCGAGCTCGGCCATTTCGCCGCGGCGCACCTCGTGCAGGATCTTGCCCGGTTCGGAGTCCGATGCCGCGTCGGTGGTCGTCGCCTGGTTGGCGGCCAGGTAGCGCAGCACGCCGGCGGCGATCTCTGGGTCCATCCACAACACGTTCAGCGCCGTCAGGATGGCGTCGCGACCGAACGCCGTGCTGAACCAGGGTATGCCGGCGTAGGGGTAAGGACCCGTCGGCTTCGCCGTGGTCAGCATGGTGAGGTCGCTGATGGCGCGTCGCATGGCCTCGTTGAACAGCTCGTTGGAGCTCTCGATGCCGGACGCGACGGCCGAGCGCTGCCGCATCCAGCGCCGCTGCTCCACCATGCGGGAGACGAAATCCTCCGACGGCCGGCGCGTGCTGGGCGTGGCGTCGCATATGGCCTCGACATAGATGATGAAACGGCCGTGCGGCGGCAGCGCCACGTTGAACAGCGCGCGGCCCTCGTCGATGCGCTCGGGCGGCGGGTCGAAGCGCAGATCGGTGGTGCGGCGCCGGTGGTCGAGGCCGGTGTAGGCGAGCGTCACCGTCTGGAGCGTGACCACCGCCGGCTCGTGTCGGCCGTGCCGTGTGCGCGCCATGCCGCGCACCTCGAACAGGTCCACGAAATCGGCGCCGTAGCGTATCTCCACCGGCAGGGTGCGGGCGACGACGTCGAAGTTGCGCACCGAAACACGCTCGTGGCAGATGCCCTCCCACAGAAAGCGCGAGCGCCGGACGTGGATCAGGTTGTTCTGCAACCCGGCCGGGCCATCCCCGCTCGTGCCCAAATGCGGCAGGTCGGGGTTGCTGAGGTCGCAGGTGAGCGTCGCGTTGTCGTCGCGCAGCGTGGAACTGAGCAGCACGAGCTGCCGTCCGCCCAGCACCAGCTCGAACTCCGAGAGGTAGCGGGTGTCGTTGAAGTAGATGCCTTCGGTTCCGCCCGGACCAGGCTTTATGTCGCCGCGCTGGTCGAACACGCCGAACATGTCGTTGTGCTTGAGGGTGCGAAACCGGTGTTCGACGAGGGAGATCTGCGCGGTGATGGCGAAATCGTCGGGTTCGGGCGCCTGATCCATCAAGTCTCCGATGCTGTGCCAGCGCGGACGCGCGCCCTAAATACTCTTTCGCGGACGAGCGCCCTGACACTCTCTTGCGGACGCCCGCCCTTACACTCTCTCTAACCGCCCGACGCCGGCAGGTTCCCGGCAATGATCGGGCCTGCAATGTCCAAACAGCGTTGCCGCGGCGCCGGTCAAGACGGCGCGGCGCAGGGCTGCCCTCAGAAGGCTTGCGTCGAACGCCCGGGATCGCGGGGCGTTCGACGCATGCCGCGCGCACGCGGTGCCCACCCGTCCGGAGATCGCTCATGCCCGCCATCGGCCCGCAATCCGTCTGGTTCATCACCGGCTGCTCCACCGGCTTCGGGCGGGAGCTGGCGAGCCAGATCCTGGAGCGCGGCGGACGCGCCGTGGTGACCGCGCGCGACGCCGCACGCGTGCAGGACCTGGCCGACAAGGCGCCGGATCGCGCCCTGGCCCTGACCCTGGACGTGACCAGGCCGGAGCAGATCGCAGGCGCGGTAGAGGCGGCCGAGCAGCGCTTCGGTGCGGTCGACGTGCTGGTGAACAACGCAGGCTACGGCTACATGGCCGCCATCGAGGAGGGCGAGGACCACGAGGTGCGCGCCATGTTCGAGGCCAACGTCTTCGGCCTGGTGGCGATGACCCAGGCCGTGCTGCCGGGCATGCGCGGGCGCGGGCGCGGGCACATCGTGAACATCTCCTCGCAGGGCGGCCTGGTCGGCTTTCCCGGCGTCGGTTTCTACAACGCCACCAAGTTCGCGGTCGAAGGCCTCTCGGAGGCGCTGGCGGGCGAGTTGCGGCCGCTCGGCCTGGGCGTCACCATCGTGGAGCCGGGGCCGTTCCGCACCGATTGGGCCGGCCGCTCGCTGAAGGAGCCGAAGCACGCGATCGACGCCTATGCCGACACCGCCGGCGCACGTCGCCGCGGCATCGCGGGCTATTCCGGCCAGCAGCCGGGCGACCCGGTACGGGCTGCGGCCGCCATCATCAAGGCGGTGGAGAGCGAGGCGCCGCCGCTGCACCTGCTGCTCGGCCGGCAGGCGCTGAACCTCGTGCGCGGCAAGTTCGCCGCCATGCAGGCCGAGATAGACGCCTGGGAGGAGACCACGATCGGCGCCGACTTCCCGGCAGCCTGAACCATCTTGTCTCGCTTCGTTTCGGGCGGGCGCGCGTGCATTCCCCCGCTGGCCGGCTTTGCCTATACCCGCCCGATGCGCCGTTTGCTGATCCTCCTCTCGCTGCTTCCCTGTGTAGCCGTGGCCCAGGTCACCACCGACGACCACGCGCTCGACTCGTTGCCGGCCAGCAAGCCGGCGGTCGCACAGCATGCGGCCAAGCCCGCCATTCCTTCGGCCCGGCCAGGACACAAGGCGGCGCACGCGCCGGCCAGGACGCATGCCGCGGCGAAGCCGCATGCACCGGTCACCATGCCGACGGTCGCACCCGCCAACCCGGTCATCGCGCCGCCGCCCTTCGTGATGCCGGCCCACGCGCCACCACCGCCGCCGCCGGTGCCGGTGCGGGCCGACGCGCCGGGTGCCGCCTCAGCCATCGCCGGCGGCACGCGCATAAGCTTCGGCGCCGGCACCGCCGACCTCAACCCGGCGACGCTCGCCGCGATCAAGCTCGTCGCCGTGCGGGCGGCAGCCAACCCCACGCTGACCATTGCCGTCACCGCCTGGGCACCTGGCGTCGCGGACGACCCGTCGACCCCGCGTCGCCTGTCGCTGGACCGGGCGCTGGCCGTACGGGCCGTGCTGATCAACGCCGGCATCGTCTCGGAGCGTATCAGGACGGTGGCCCGCGGCATGGCCGACCTCGCTGGCGGGCCGGCCGACCGTGCGGACGTGCTGGAATTGCCGCCTGGCAAGTAGCCCGGGCATGCCCTCCCCGCCGGACCTGCCCCGGCCAGGCGTGTCCTGCCCAGACCTGCCCTGGATCGAGCGGGCGCCGGGCGGCCCCTATTTCCAGACCGAGTCGGGGCTGGCGTGGACGCCGGTCGGACAGAACGACGCGGTCACCTGGCCCGAACTGGCCGGGCTCTATCGGCGTCGCGACCTCGAAGGCGTCGAGCGACACCTGCACTGGCTCGCGGGGCAGGGCGTCACCTGCCTGCGGCTGATGATGGAGTATTGCCAGACCGACCACCGCGGCTTCGAGCGGCCGGCCGGCCGCTTCAACCCGGCCATGGTGGCGCTGTGGGACGACCTGTTCACCCTGTGCGGCCGCGCCGGGCTGCGCGTGCTGCTGACGCCGCTCGACACGTTCTTCACCTGGGTGCGCTGGAAGCACCACCCCTACAACCGCGCCAATGGCGGCCCTTGCCCGTCGCGCACCCAGCTGATGATCCACCCGGGCGTACGCGCGCTGGTCAAGCGCCGGCTGGCTTTCGCCACCGAGCGCTGGGGCGGCTCAGGGGTGATCTTCGCCTGGGATTTGTGGAACGAGATGCACCCGGCGCAGGGCGGCAACCGCAGCGACTCGTTTGGCGACTACATCGAGGATGTCGGCCCGTTCCTGCGCGCGCTGGAGACCAGGCTGCATGGCCGCGCCCATCTGCAGACCGTCTCGGTGTTCGGGCCGGAGCTGATCTGGAAGCCCGAGCTGAACCAGCCGATCTTCCGCCATCCAGCGCTCGATTTCGCCAACAGCCATTTCTACGAGGAAGGCACCATCGACGACCCGCGCGACACGGTGGCGCCGGCGCTGGCCGCGGGCCGGCTGACGCGGAACGCGCTGGCCGAGATCACCGACCGGCGGCCGTTCTTCGATTCCGAGCACGGCCCGATCCACACCTTCAAGGACCGCCACAAGACGCTGCCCGCCGCGTTCGACGACGAGTATTTCCGGCACATGCAGTGGGCGCACCTGGCGTCCGGCGGGGCAGGCGGCGGCATGCGCTGGCCCAACCGCCGGCCGCACACCCTGACGCCGGGTATGCGACAGGCGCAATCGGCCCTGTCGGGGTTCCTCGCCCTGATCGACTGGCGACACTTCGACCGAAATGTCCTGGACCTCGACGCCGGCTCGGCCATCGCGGCGTTCGGCTGCGGCGACGATGCCCAGGCCGTCGTCTGGCTGCTGCGCACCGCGCTGCTGGCCGCGACCGGGCAGGTCGATGGCAGCGTCCGTCCTGGTTTTACGTTGCGCCTGCCATGCCTCGGCGAGGGCCGCTTCGAGGCGGTGTTCTGGGACACGCGGTCGGGGTGCGTCGCCGGTCGCGCGGCTTGCAGCCGGATGGCGCTCGTGGTGCCGGCGTTTGGCGCCGACCTGGCGATTGCCGTTCGAAGGGAAGGTCTACTTTTCTGAAAAAAGCAGCAAAAAACTACTGGTCATGCTATCGCGGAGCTTCCTTCAAACACCCGACCAATGAACAGAAGTTTTTTGGTTCTTTTTTCCAAAAAAGAACTGCTTCCTAAACTTTCGTCCGAAGCACCGCCAGCAGCCCGACACCCAACAGCGGCGCCGTCGCCAGCATCGCCAGCAGCAGCGCCTCGGGCGCCGCGGCCACGTCCGCCTGGCGCCAGGCGGCGTCGAGCAGGCCGGCAAGCGTGGGGTGGTGCAGCGGGGCCAGCCGTGCGTCCAGCCCGGCTCTGCCCAGGGACACGGCGAAGCCGGCCGCCGCCGCCACGGCCAGCGGCATCGCTAGCGCCGGGAACAGCACCAGCCGCCAGGTCTGCCCGGCGGTGGCGCCGCAGGTCGCCGCACTGTGGCGCAGCCTGGGGTCCAGTTGGTTCAGCGCGCCGGTCATCACCAGCGCCACGATGGCGGCGGCGGGTGCCGCGTGCGCCGCCAGCAGCGCCAGGACATGCGCGCCGGCCACGCCCGCGCCGTTTGCCAGCCGAACCAGGCCCGCCGCGAACACGCTCGGCGGCGCCACCAGGATCAGCAGCGCGCAGCCCAGCACCAGCCGGCGCAAGGCAGGCGGCCGACCCCAGATCGCCAACGCCGCCAGCAGTCCGGCGGGCCAGCCGATGGCGGTTCCCGCCTCGCCCAGCAGCATGCTGCGCAAGGCGGCCGCAACCATGGACGGGTCGGCGAGCAGCGCGCCCAGGCCCGGCGCGCCCAGCAGCACCACCGCGGCGAGCGGCGCCAAGGCCAGCATGAGGATCAGGCAGGCCACCTGGACCAGGACCAGGCGGCCCAGCACGCGCATCAGTCGCGCTTGCGGCGGAACGCGTCCAGGCTGACCACCTGCGGGGTGGCGTCGGCTGGGGCCGGCAGCGCCGGGGGCGGCGGTGCGGCGGGCTCGGCGGCGGCGGGCATCTGCACCCGGAAGCGCAGCCCGTACTGCACGTGCGGGTCGACAAAGGCGCTCACCGCGGCGAACGGCACGGTCAGGGCCGAGAGAACGCCGCCGAAGGACAGGCTGACCCCGAACAGGCCGGCGACCTCGTCCACCATCAGGTTGTCGTATTGGTGCTGCAGGACGATGGTCATCTCGTCGGGGTATTTCTGCAGCAGCCGCGGCGGGATCACCACGCCGGGATAGCCCGTCTGGAACGTGATGTAGAAATGGTGCTGGCCCGGCAGGCCCTCGGTCATCGCGTGGGTCAGCGCCCGCGCCACCACGCCACGCAGCGCCTCCTCCATCCAGAGATCGTAGGGGAGCAAGCTCTCCGGCGTGCCGTTCGCCCCACCCGTCGCCTCGGTGTCGTCTTCCATCGTCCTGCTCCCGCGAACCGCTCTCATAGCGCGCAAGCCGGCCGCGGCAAACCCAAGCTGGCAATCGTGGCCGCCGTTACGCAAACAGCGCAGATTGAAAGGTGGAAAGTGGGGGGCATTCTGTTGCCCGGGGCCCCCCTAACCGCGCGTGTCACTGCTTACGCAGCGATCGCGAGTGCTTCGAAGTTATCGTTCGCACTTGTGGTGTTGACCCGATAACGGCGGTATCATGCCGGGCAAAAGATGAGTCTTTACTACGCGTGTCGAGCCTGTGTCGTCCCCGCAAGGCCCGTCCCCGGGCCGTCCAGATCGTTGGTGGAGACGCCGGGCACTGCCCCCGGGTCCACAACGTTTATTCCACGCACCGTTTATCGCCATAGTCGGCCGAAGCTAACGAACCAAAGATAGGCATACGGACCTGTTTCGGCAAGCCGAGACGCGCTAGCTCTGTGCCATGCCCCTGACCGACGCCCAGCGCGCAGAGATCGACGCCCAGCGGGATGGCCGCTTCGAAACCAGGCGGCCGAGCGTGCCCGCGCTGGAGGCGCTGCTGTTCCAGGCGGTGCCGCTGCTGGACCACGGCTTCATCCGCGTGATCGACTACATGGGCGACGACAGCGCCATCGTGCAGGCGGCGCGCGTCAGCTACGGGCGTGGCACCCGCCGCGTGTCCGAGGATGCCGGCCTGATCCGCTACCTGATGCGCCACCGGCACAGCACGCCGTTCGAAATGTGCGAGATCAAGCTGCATGTGAAGCTGCCGATCTTCGTGGCGCGGCAATGGATCCGTCATCGCATGGCCAACGTGAACGAGTACTCTGCCCGCTACTCGGTCATGGACCGCGAGTTCTACATCCCGGCGCCGGAGCAGCTCGCCGCGCAGTCATCCGCCAACCGGCAGGGCAGGGGCGCCGTGCTGGAGGGCGATGAGGCCACCGAGGTGCTCGGCCTGCTCCGCGATGATGCGGCCCGCAACTACGACCACTACGTGCGCATGCTGAACGAGACGGCCGACGGCGCCGTGCAGGACGAGAGCCGCCGGGGCCTGGCGCGCGAACTGGCGCGCATGAACCTGACGCTGAACGCCTATACCCAGTGGTACTGGAAGACCGACCTGCACAACCTGTTGAACTTCTGCAGCCTGCGCGCCGATGCGCACGCGCAATACGAGATACGCGTCTATGCAGATGCCATCCTGGCCATGGTGCGTGCCTGGGTGCCGGCCGCCCACGAGGCGTTCTGCGACTACCGCCTGGGCGCGGTCACGTTCTCCGCGCAGATGCTGGCGGTGCTGCGCCGGCGCTTGGCGGGCGAGGCGGTCGAACAGGCCGGCAGCGGACTGTCCACGCGTGAGTGGTCGGAGATGATGGGCGCTTTGAACCTCTGACAGCAAGGCAAGGCCTTCTTTTTGCAAAAAGAAGCAAACTTTTGGTCATGCTGTCGCGGAGGTTGCTGCTGGCACCCGACTACGCGGCTCTTAGTGCCCTGGGCAGGTTGGCGATCGCCTGGTTTAGCAGCGCGGTCCCGGTCTCGTCGCCCAAACCCTCGGCAATGACCTGGCGCGCGGCGGTGGTGGCGATGTCGGCCGCGGCCTGGCGCACTTCGGTCAGGGCAGCCTTTTCCGCGGCCGCGATGCGGTCCAGCGCCACGCGTTCCCGGCGCCGTCCCGACGCTTCCGCCTCGGCGGCGGCCGATGCGGCCACCCGTGCCGCTTCGGTGTGGCTCCGTGCCAGAACCTGCTCGGCTTCCGCCAGGGCCGCCGTGCGGGCGCGCTGTGCCTCGACCAGCATGGCTTCCGCCTCCTGGCGCAGACGTTGCGCCTCGCCGAGCTCGGTGCGGATCGCCCTGGTATGGCCGTCCAGCAGGCCAGCGACCGCAATCCACAGCCGACGGCCGAACAGCACGAAGAACACCACGAACGAGACTAGGACCCAGAACTCCGGATCGAGCAGCAGGTGTTTCATCCGGGAACCCCGTTCAGGCGGCCAGGCCGCGGTCGTGCAGGATACGGCCGACCGCGTCCCGCACGCGGCCTTCGTCGGCCGGGCTGTTGGTCAGCCGGGCAACGAGCGCGGTGGCCGTCTCCGTCGCCACCTGGCGCAGCGCGCCCATGGCGGCGTTGCGGGCCTGGCCGATCTGCGCCTCGCTGGCGGCGAGCTGCGCGTCCAGCCTCGCGTCCTGCTCGGCCGCGCGGGCTGCCGCCTCGGTCTTGGCCTTCTGCATCGCTTCGGCGACTGCCGCCTGGCTCTGCGCGTAGGCACGCTGGCGCGCCGCGTTCAGCTCGGCCACCGCGTGGTCGGCTTCCATCTTGGAAGCGTGGGCACGCTGCAGGTCGCCGGCGATCGTGCCGGCGCGCATCTCCAGCACCGCGCCCACCCGGGGCAGGCCCCAGCGTGCCACCAGCAGGTAGAACACCGCGAAGATCACCGCACCCCACACGACCTGGGCCACCAGCAGGCGGTTGCCGAAATCGAGCTGCGGCATCGTCTCCGCACGCGCCGACCCGGCCGCCAGCAGGGCCGCGGAAAAGCCGAGCGCCGGGCGCCTTACAGGCAGCATGAATTAAGTAAACAGGATCAGGAAGGCGATCAGCAGGGCGAACAGCGCCACCGCTTCGGTCAGCGCGAAGCCCAGGATGCCCAGGCCGAACACCTGGTCGCGGGCCGACGGGTTGCGTGCGACGCTGGTGACCAGCGAGGAGAAGATGTTGCCGATGCCGATGCCGACGCCCGCCAGGGCGATGACGGCGATGCCGGCGCCGAGCGCCTTGGCAGCCGGGAGGAAGGCCTGGGCAGTCTGAACGTCCATGTCTCGTTGTCCTTAAGGGTGGTGGAGGTATCGCGACGCCTGCCTCAGTGCAGGTGCACCGCGTCGTGCAGGTAGATGCAGGTCAGGATGGCAAACACGTAGGCCTGCAAGGCCGCGACCAGCAGTTCGAAGCCCATCAGCGCCACGTTGATGGCCAGCGGCCCGATGGCGCCGATGGCGCCGATCACCGAGGCACTGCCCAGCATCACCACGAAGGTGGCGAACACGGCGAACATCACGTGGCCCGCCACCATGTTGGCGAACAGGCGGATCGACAGGCTGACCGGGCGCGAGAGGTAGGAGATGATCTCGATCGGCACGATCAGCGGTGCAAGGAACACCGGCGCGCCGGGCGGGAAGAAATACGAGAAGAAGTGCAGCCCGTGCTCGGCCAGCGCCACCGCGGTGACCAGCACGATCACCAGCAAAGCCAGGGCCAGGGTGATGGCGATGTGGCTGGTATAGGTGAACGAGAAGGGCACGAGGCCCAGCAGGTTGCCCATCAGCACGAAGAAGAACAGCGTGAACACGAACGGGAAGTAGCGCCGCCCCTCCGGCCCGATCTGGTCGACCGCCATGCGGAAGGTGAGGCTGTAGGCGAGTTCGGCGGCCGATTGCAGCCGGCCAGGCACCACGGCGCGCGGACGCGACCCGTAATACAGCAGCGCCAGCACCAGCGCGCAGCCGACGACCATCAGCAGATTGGCCTGGGTGAAGTCGAGCGCCGCGCCGATCCGGCCGACCGGCTGCAGCCTGAACTGGCCGAGCGCGTCGATCGCCGGTGCGCCTGTGTGTTCCGCGGCTGCCGCCACCATGAAGTCCTTCGCTGTCGTCCGACCCGTCAGCCCGGGTCCCGGCTACGTTGCGGCCCGACCTGGCGCCACACGTTCAGCAAGCCCGCAACCCCTCCCAGCACCACGAAGATCACGAGGAACAGCGGCAGCGTGTGCAGCCAGTGGTCCAGCCCCCAGCCGATGGCGACCGCCACCGCCAGGGCGGAAACCAGCTCCACCCCCACACGCAGCCCGACCCCCAGGGCCGACGCCTCACGCCCGTCGCGAGATGTGTCGGCACCGGATGCGGCCGCACCGGACGGGGCATCCATACCCTGCCGGCTGCATGCGGCGCGCAACCGGTCCTCGAAGGAACCGCCGGCGCCGCCATTGTCCTCGCTCATCACCGCTCCAGAGGCCCGGGGCCCCCGTGCTGGAAAGCCCCGGCTTGCTAGATGCGGTGCCGCGGGGTGTCAAGGCGACCACAGGCCGCAAACAGGCCGCCTGCGGCGCCGGTCATTGCGGCAGCGGCACCTTGGCCTGCACGCCGGTCGCCTTTGCGGCGTTACGGTCGTCCATCGCCTGCGGGCTGGACCCGGTGACGTAGCCGTCGCCCTGCGGCGGGTAGTGCAGCGAGAACACGCTGGGTGCCACGCTGGCCGTCTTGTCGGTGTTGTCGATCGGCGCGGACATCGCCTCGTTCGGCACCGGGGCCGGGCTGGTGCCGTTGCCCACGGGCGCCGCCGACGCGGCAGGCGGCAACGGCGCGATCCGGGACGCCAGGTGGTGGTGCCGACGGCCATGGGCGTGATGCACGGGTGCGGCGGTCTTCGGGTCAGGCACCGCCTGCGCCGCGGTCGAGGCCAGCAGGGCGGCGGCCAGCAGGCCGTCGCGTGCGATCTTTCGGGTGGGCATGGCGTTCTCCTGCCGGAACGGAATACGGAATTGCCTGCGACGGTGCCGGGTGGAAGGATACGGGCGAAGGGGCCAAGTTCAACCGGTGCTGAAGCCAAGCAGGACAATGCAATGACGTACGGGGTCGATCAATGCCGCGTGTGCGGCAAGGCCATCAAGATCAGCGGGCCGCACGCGATGGCGCAGTACCTTGAGACGCAGGCGCTGCGCCGGCCGAACATGACCGAGAAGCAGTGGCGGGCCGCCGGCCTGAAGACCGCGCCGACCCTGCTGCAGATGCGTCGGCAGTCCGACGGGTGCTGTTTCGAGTGCCAGTTCCCCACCCGCTACAGGGAGGTGCGTGCGTGGCGGTTCATCCTGCCGATGTTCGGCGGGGCGATTGCCCTGTTCCTGTTCATCTACTTAGTCGTCTCGGTGTTCACCTGATCCGAGGCCGACCACGCCCGGTGCGCGGCCCCGGGGTCACTCCGCCGCCTGCATGACCGGCTCCACCAGGGCGGCGGCACGCGTCAGATCGACCGAGAGCAGGCGCGAGACCCCGCGCTCCTGCATCGTCACCCCGAACAGCCGGTCCATGCGCGACATCGTCAGCTGGTGGTGGGTCACCACCAGGAAGCTGGTGCCGGTGTCGCGCACCATCTCGTCCAGCAGGGTGCAGAAGCGTTCCACGTTGGCGTCGTCCAGCGGCGCGTCCACCTCGTCGAGCACGCAGAGCGGCGCCGGCGTGCAGCGGAACACCGCGAAGATCAGGCTGAGCGCCGTCAGCGCCTGCTCCCCGCCCGACAGCAGCGACAGGGCGGACAGCTTCTTGCCCGGCGGCTCGGCGTAGATCTCCAGCCCCGCCGCCAGCGGGTCCTCCGACCCGGTCAGCGCCAGATGCGCCCGGCCGCCCCCCATCATGCGGGTGAACAGGATGCGGAAATGCTGGTCCACCGCGGCGAACACCGCGGCCAGCCGCTCGCGCCCCTCGCGGTTCAGTTGGCCGATCGCGCCGCGCAGCTTGGCGATGGCGGTGCCGAGCTCGGCCCGCTCCGCCTCCAGCGCATCGAGCCGCGCGGTGAGCTCCTCCAGCTCGCGCTCGGCCAGCAGGTTGACCGGGCCCATCTCCTCGCGCTCGCGGGACAGCCGTTCGAAGCGCCGCCGCGCCCGCTCCTCCGCCATGTCGGACAGGTCGGATGCAGCATCGGGCATTTTCATCGCGACGCATTCCGGGCCGAGCCGCTCGGCCGCCCGGTCCAGCACCGCCTGCAGCGCGTGGGCGGTGGCCTCCGACGCGGCCTGCGCCCTGGTCTGCCGCTCGCGGCCTTCGCTGGCCCGGAGCGCGGCGTCGCGCTCGGCGTTGGCCAGAGCGCGATGCCGCCGTTCCGCGCTGTTCAAACGGGCAGCGGCCGCGGCGTGGGCAGCGGTGGCGTCCGAGAGTGCCTGGCCGGAACGCCCGGCGCGTGCCGTCACCTCGTCCGGCCGGCAAGCGAGCGCCGACCAGGCCGAACCCCGC
>CAXTJP010000011.1:0-59552 GCA_964244615.1 uncultured Acetobacteraceae bacterium | reverse complement strand
CACCCGATCCGGCCAGCACGGCGCGCACCGCGCGCAGGCTCGGCGCGTCCGGTCCGGCGGCCACCGTCTCGGTGCTCAGGCCGTGTTCGGCCAGCAGGTCGGCCGGCAGCAGGCAGCGGCCCTGCCGGGCAAAGGCGGCGATGTTGCCCAGCTGCCCCGCCACGCCGTAGCCGGCGCCGAGTGCTCGAAGCCGGGCCAGTTCGCCCGCCGGCGCCCCGAGCACGCGGCCGGCGGCGACCGCCAGCGATCCGGGTCCCTGCAGCAGCCAGTCGCGCCAGGCGTCCAGCGTCGGCATCTCCGCCTCCGCCTCCCTCTCGCGCGCGTCCAGCATGGCCAGGCAGTCCTCCGCCAGCAGCGCGCCGGCGGCCAGGGCGGCGCGCAGCGGCGTCGCCACCTCGTGGGCGCGGACCGCACCCTCCACCACCTCGCGCCACCATTGCAGGCGTATCAGCGCAAGACCCGTCGCATGCGCCACCTCGGACGCCCGGGCCAGTTCGTGGTTGAAGGCGTAGAGGGTGAACAGGGTGTCGCGCGCCGCGGGCGGGGCGAACAGGGCGGTGAACCAGCGGTCCGGGTCGCGCCGGCGCAGCGCTTCGGCCAAAGTGTCGGGCATCGCCGCACATGGCTGCATCGCGTCGGCCGGGGCAAGCTTGCCCCCATCTTGCGGGAACGATGGACGATTGTTGCGTTGTGACCGCAAGGTCTGCCCGGGCCGCCCGCCCGGGCGCTTGCCATCATGGAGTTTGACATGGCCTTTGAACTGCCACCCCTGCCTTACGACACGAGCGCGCTGGCGGCTGCCGGCATGTGCCAGGAGACGCTCGAGATCCATCACGGCAAGCATCACCAGGCCTACGTGACGGCGCTGAACGGCTTCGTGGACAAGGACCCGTCGTTGCAGGGCAAGAGCCTGGACGAGATCGTGCTCGCCACGGCGCAGACGCCTGGCCCGGTCTTCAACAATGCCGGACAGCACTGGAACCACATCCTGTTCTGGCAGAACCTGTCGCCCAAGGGCGGCCAGATCCCCGGCGCGCTGCAGGCCAAGATCGACGCCGATCTCGGCGGCACAGAGAAGTTCAAGGACGCGTTCAAGCAGGCCTGCGTCAGCCAGTTCGGCTCCGGCTGGGCATGGCTGGTCCTCGGGCACGACGGCAAGCTCGCCGTCACCAAGACGCCGAACGGCAGCAACCCGGTCGCCACCGGCGAGGGCCGGGTCCTGCTCGGGCTCGATGTGTGGGAACACAGCTACTACCTGGACTTCCGCAACCGGCGCCCGGACTACGCGCAGAACTATCTCGACAAGTTGGCGAACTACGAGTTCGCCGCGGCGCAACTGCAGGCGGCCTGACCCGTAGGCGCAAGCGGCTGGTATAAAAAGCCGGACAGCGTAGGATGCGGTGTCTAATTTAGGATCGGAGCGACGCGTGGCTGGCAGGTTGATGAACGCGTTCGCTTTGCCCCTGATGTGGACGGAGTTGGCGGTGGCGTCCTGGGAGACGATCTGGCATCGGACCGCCCTGATGGCGAGCGGCACGTGCAGCCCCGCCGAGTACGAGCTGATGCTGCAGGAGAAGATGAACGCCGTGCAGCTCTCCGGCGCCGCCCTGATGTCGGGCGCCGAAGCGGAAGACGTGCTCCGCCCCTTCCACACCGGCGCCACCGAAAACGCTCGCCGCCTGCGCACCCCTAAATAAACAAAAGTCTTTTGCTTCTTTTCTTCAGAAAAGAAGGCCTTCTTTCTTGAAAGAAAGAAGCAAAGAACTTTTGATCATTTGGAATCGTTGGCGGCAACCGGCGTCAGCACCGTGGACAGGGTATCCTTGGCGACCGTGACGCGGACGCCCGGGGCGATTTCCACTTCGATCTCGTTGGTGCCGTCCTTTACCTTCTGCACCACGCCCAGGATGCCGCCCGCCGTCAGCACCTTGTCGCCCCGCTTGACCGCGGCAATCTGCGCCTTGAGCACCTTCTGCTGCTGCTGTTGCGGGCGGATCATCAGGAAGTAGAAGACCACGAAGATCAGCACCAGCGGCAGGAACTGCATCACCTGCGCGCTGGCGATGCCGCCCGGCAGCTCCTGGGCCTGGGCGTCGGCGATGAGCGAGAACATGGGTCTGGACTGTCCGGGGATCGGGTTGCGACGGGCGGCGGCGCACCATAGGTTCCGGCCTCACCTCGTCAAGCATCGCCCTTGGACACCACCCATCTGCTCCTTCGCATCGCGGAGGCTCTCGAACGCCTGAGCCCGCCACGCGGCGCGACCCTGACCCTGGACGGTGCCGACGCCTTTGTCTGGCAACCGGACGCGCGCGGGTCGGGCGGTCGGCTGGCGCCGGTGGCCAGCGTGGCGCAGGTGGGCCTGCATCTGCTGCAGGGCATCGACCATGCGCGCGATATCCTGCTCGACAACACGCACCAGTTCGCGGCCGGCCGGCCGGCCAACAACGCCATGCTGTGGGGCGCACGCGGCATGGGCAAGTCGAGCCTGGTCAAGGCGGTGCATGCGGCCGCCCTGGCCGAACGCCCGGGCAGCCTGGTGCTGATCGAGATCTTTCGCGGCGACATCGCCACCCTGCCCGACCTGCTGGACCGCCTGCGCCAAGCGCCGCGTCGCGTGCTGGTGTTCTGCGACGACCTGTCCTTCGAACGCGAGGATTCGGACTACAAGGCGCTGAAATCGGTGCTGGACGGCGGCATCGCGGGCCGTCCGGCCAACGTGCTGTTCTACGCCACCAGCAACCGACGCCACCTGATGCCGCGCGACATGATCGACAACGAGGCGGCGACCGCGATTTCGCCCGGGGAGGCGACCGACGAGAAGGTCTCGCTCTCCGACCGGTTCGGGCTCTGGCTCGGGTTTCACGGCTGCAGCCAGGCGACCTACCTGGCGATGGTCGAAGCCTATGCCCTGGCGTTCGGCCTGGACGCAGACCCGGCGGCGCTGCGGGCGGCCGCCATCGAATGGTCGGTCACGCGCGGCGCGCGCTCCGGCCGGGTCGCCTGGCAGTTCATCCAGGGCCAGGCCGGGCGCCTGGCGTGACGTGAAGGGCAGGGGCGTTGCCCCATGCGGCACCGGCTGACCCATCGCTACGACATCGTCTCGCGCAGCCACGCCCCGGCGGAGTGGGCGGCGGCGGAGGATTTCGTCACCGACTGGACCGCCTCGTCCGAACGGTTCCAGCGCCCGGCCGGCGCGCTGGCCTATTGCGCCGATCTTGCCGCCGAGCGCGTGGTGTTCACGCTGCACACCGAAGCGGCACTCGGCCGGCTGTTCGCGGCGCCCTTCATGTTCCCCGAACAGCGTCGCCTGGCCTCGCAGCTCCTCAGCGTGCCGTTCGAGCAGCTCGGTCCGCCCGGCGAGGCCGCGCCCCCGATCGGGCCGGTGCTGGTGTTCTCGCCCGGGCGCACGGGATCGACCCTGCTGACGCGTCTGCTCGCCGCCGCCGGACGACCCTGCGCATCCGAGCCCGCGATGCTGGCGCAGGTCGCCTGGATGGGCGAGGAGCACCGCACGCGACGGGAGGGGACGGCGACGCTGCTGGCCGGCGCGTGCATCGGATCGCTCTGCCGGGTGCTCGGCCCGGACACGGTCATCAAGCTGCGCAGCCAGTGCAACGAGCGTCCGCTGGCCATGGTGGACGCGGCGCGGGGATGCCGGGTGGTGTTCATGCTGCGCCGGGTCGAGTCCTGGGCCATCTCCCGCCACCGCGTCTTCGCCGAGTCGCCGGTGGCGGTGGCGGCGGTGCTGCGTCAGGCGGTCGACGCGCTGGACACGCTGTGCGAGGCGGGCGTGGCGTTCGATGTCCTGTGGTTCGAGACGTTGGCCGCCGACCCTGCGGCGGCGCTCCGCGCCTGCGCTCCCGGCCTGCAGGCCGACCCGGCCCTGCTCTGCCGCGTGATGCGCCGGGATTCGCAACACGGCACCGACATCGCGCGCAGCGTGGTGGCCGGCCGACGCGTCGCCGACGGGTTCATGCCGGCGTTCGAGGCGGCTTGGGCGGCGGCCGGCATCGGCGCCGCCCGCAACGCCCGATCCGCATCGTTGCTGGCGCGGATGTGGGGCCGCTGAACGCGGGCGGGATCTCGCGCGCCCGGGCGCGCATGGCACCCCCCACCGGCTCGGCGCTTGTGCAGGCCGGCCGCCACGGCTACCTGCCGCGACGGGCCACGCCCCCCCAACGGGGCGCTTCTCTTCTGAAAGGGAGGGCTGCACATGTCGCTGGCCGGCAAGCCGAACACGCGCCCGAGGAACCCGCAATTTTCATCCGGCCCCTGCGCCAAGCGACCGGGCTGGAGCCTGGACGCCCTGGCCGGCGCGCAGCTCGGCCGCAGCCATCGCGCGAAAACCCCCAAGGCGGCCCTGGCCGAGGTGATCGACCGGTCCCGCGCGCTGCTGCGGCTGCCGCAGGACTGGCGCCTCGGCATCATGGCGGGGTCCGACACCGGCGCGTTCGAGGCCGCGATGTGGTCGCTGCTCGGCGCGCGGGGCACGGACATCCTCTCCTTCGAGAGTTTTTCCGAGGGCTGGGCCACCGACGCCGTCAAGCAGCTCAAGATCGACGCGCGGGTGATGAGCGCGCCGTACGGCGCGTTGCCGGACCTTGCCGGCCTGGATTTCTCGCGCGACGTCGTGCTGTGCTGGAACGGCACCACCAGCGGCGTGTGCCTGGCCGATGGCGACTTCATCCCCTGGGACCGCGAGGGCCTGGTGCTCTGCGATGCCACCTCGGCGGCGTTCGCGATGCACCTGCCGTACGACAAGCTCGATGTGGTCACCTGGTCCTGGCAGAAGGTTCTGGGCGGCGAGGCGGCCCATGGCATGCTGGCGCTGTCGCCGCGTGCCGTCGCCCGCCTGAAAAGCTACAAGCCCGCCTGGCCGGTGCCGAAAATCTTCCGGCTGACCCAGGGCGGCCGGCTGATCGAGGGCATCTTCGCCGGCGAGACCATCAATACGCCGTCCATGCTCTGCGTGCAGGACGCGCTGGACGGGCTGCGCTGGGCCGAGCGGCTGGGCGGGCTCGATGCGCTGGTGGCGCGCAGCCGGGCCAACCTCGCGGCCGTGTCGGATTGGGTCGCCGCCAGCGACTGGGCCGGGTTCCTGGCCGAGCGGGAGGAGAACCGGTCCAGCACCTCGATCTGCCTGAAGGTCGTCGCACCCTGGTTCACCCGCCTGGCCGCCGACGGGCGGGCGGCCGCCGCCAGGTCGCTCGCCACCCTGCTCGAGCGCGAGGGCGTGGCGCTGGACATCGGTGCCTATCGCGACGCGCCGGCCGGCCTGCGTATCTGGGGCGGTGCCACGGTCGAGACGAGCGACATCGTGGCCCTGCTGCCCTGGCTCGATTGGGCGGCGGGCGAGATCCGCGCCCAGCTCCTGCAATCGGCCGCGGAGTAGATCGATGCCCAGGGTCCTGATCAGCGACAAGCTTTCCGCCGAGGCGGCCGGCATCTTTCGCGACCGCGGCATCGAGGTGGACGTCAAGACCGGCCTGTTCCCGGCCGAGCTGCGCGCCATCATCGGCGACTATGACGGCCTGGCCATACGATCGGCCACCAAGGTGACGCGTGAACTGCTCGACGTGGCATCCCGCCTGAGGGTGGTGGGCCGCGCCGGCATCGGCGTGGACAACGTGGACCTGAAATCGGCGACGTCCCGCGGCGTGATCGTGATGAACACGCCGCACGGCAACTCAATCACCACGGCCGAACACGCCATCGCCATGATGTTCGCCCTGGCACGGCAGATCCCGGAAGCCACGGCCTCGACCAAGGCGGGGCGCTGGGAGAAGAACCGCTTCATGGGCACCGAGCTGACCGGCAAGGTGCTGGGGCTGATCGGTGCCGGCAACATCGGCTCCATCGTGGCCGACCGTGCGCACGGGCTGCACATGCGCGTGATGGCCTACGACCCCTATTTGTCGGGGCAGCGTGCGCTCGAGATGGGTGTCGAGAAGCTGGAGCTGGACGAGTTGCTGGCGCGCGCCGACTTCATCACGCTGCACACGCCCATGACGGACGCGACGCGCAACATCCTCTCTCGCGCGGCGCTGCAGAAATGCCGGCGCGGCGTACGCGTCATCAACTGCGCGCGCGGCGGGCTGATCGACGAGGCGGCGCTGGCCGAGGCCATTCTCAGCGGCCAGGTCGGCGGCGCGGCGCTCGACGTGTTCGAGACGGAGCCGGCCACGGACAGCCCGCTGTTCAGGCTGGAGAACGTGGTGTGCACGCCGCATCTCGGTGCCTCCACCAACGAGGCGCAGGAGAACGTGGCGCTGCAGGTGGCCGAGCAGATGAGCGACTTCCTGCTGAACGGGGCAGTGACGAACGCGATCAACGCGGCGTCCGTCAGTGCCGAGGACGCGCCGCGGCTGCGCCCCTACATGGAGCTGGTGCGGTTCCTGGGCGCGTTTGCCGGGCAGATGACGCTGGCGCAGGAGGGCGTGATCCGGCGCGTCGCCATCGACTACGAGGGCGGCGTGGCCGCGCTGAACCAGCGGCCGTTGACCGCCGCGGCGCTGGTCGGGCTGCTCACCCCCGTGCTTGCCGGCGTCAACATGGTGAACGCGCCCAACGCGGCACGCGAGCACGGCATCGAGGTGTCGGAAACCGCGCATGACCGGCCTAGCGAGTACCAGACGCTGGTGCGCATCACGGTGACCACCGACCGCGGCGCGCGCGCGGTGGCCGGCACGCTGTTCGCCGGCAACAAGCCCCGGTTGGTGGAGGTCAAGGGTATCAAGGTGGAGGCGGATTTCGGCCCGCACATGCTGTACGTGACGAACCAGGACAGGCCCGGCTTCATCGGCCGGTTCGGCGAGACGCTGGCGCGGAACGGGCTCAACATCGCGACTTTCCACCTGGGCCGGGCCGCCGCCGGCGGCGATGCCATATGCCTGGTCTCGGTGGACGATGAGGTGAGCGAGGCGGTCCTGCGCGAGGTGCGCGCCCTGCCGCTGGTCGTGCAGGCCACCGCCCTGGCGTTCTAGCACGGTGGCGGGCGGTTTGGCAGCATGCCCGCTCTGATGTAGAAAGCCCCACGTTGAACTGGGCCGAACCAATTTGAGCGACATCACCGACGACCCTGACGGCCACGGCGACACCCAGCCAGTGACGCTGGAGGAGGAGATGCAGCGCTCCTACCTCGCCTATGCCATGTCCGTCATCGTCAGCCGCGCCCTGCCGGACGCGCGCGACGGGCTGAAGCCGGTGCATCGCCGCATCCTGTTCGGCATGCACAAGGGCGGCTACACGCCCGACAAGCCCTATCGCAAATCGGCCAAGATCGTGGGCGACGTGATGGGCACCTACCACCCGCACGGCGACGCCAGCATCTACGACGCGGCGGTGCGCATGGCGCAGCCGTTCTCCATACGGGTGCCGCTGATCGACGGGCAGGGCAATTTCGGCTCGGTCGACGGCGATTCGCCGGCCGCGATGCGCTACACCGAAATGCGCCTGGCCAAGTCGGGCATGTACCTGCTGGCCGACATCGACCGCGACACGGTCGATTTCATCCCCAACTACGACGAGAGCGAGGAAGAGCCGGTCGTCCTGCCGGCGTCGTACCCGAACCTGCTGATCAACGGCGCCGAGGGCATCGCGGTCGGCATGGCCACGCGTATCCCGCCGCACAATCCTGGCGAGATCATCGATGCGGCCCTGGCGCTGATTGCCGATCCGGCAACCTCGCTGGATGACCTGATGGCCATCGTGCCGGCGCCCGATTTCCCGACCGGCGGGCTGATCATCGGCCGCGCCGGCATACGCAGCGCGTTCGAGACGGGGCGCGGCTCGCTGACCCTGCGCGCCCGCTGCGAGTTCGAGGAGGTGCGCAAGGATCGCACGGCGATCATCATCACCGAGCTGCCCTACCAGGTGAACAAGGCCACCTTGCAGGAGCGCATCGCGGAGCTGGTGCGCGCCAAGCAGATCGAGGGTATCGGCGACATACGCGACGAGAGCGACCGCGACGGCATGCGCGTCGTCATCGAGCTGCGCCGGGATGCGACGCCGGAAGTGGTGCTGAACCAGTTGTTCCGCTTCACCAACATGCAGATCAGCTTCGGCTGCAACATGCTGGCCCTGGATCGCGGTCGCCCGCGCACCATGGGCCTGCGCGACATGCTGATGTGCTTCGTCGATTTCCGCGAGGAGGTGATCCTCCGGCGCAGCCGCTTCGACCTCGCCAAGTCGCGCGAACGCGCCCACCTGCTCGTGGGCCTCGCCATCGCGGTCGCCAACATCGACGAGGTCATCCGGCTGATACGCGCCAGCCCCGACGCGGCCGCGGCGCGGGCGGCGCTGATGGCGGTGAACTGGCCGGCGGGCAACGTGGCCGCCCTTCTCGCCCTGATCGACGACAGCGGCAACCTGATCGTCGACGACCATGTCCGCCTGACCGAGACGCAGGCGCGCGGCATATTGGAGCTGCGCCTGCAGCGCCTGACCGGGCTGGAACAGGAGAAGATACAGGGCGAACTGTCCGAGGTCGCGAGCCGCATCGCCGAGCTTCTGGACATCATCGCCAGCCGCCCGCGCCGCATGGAGGTGATGCGCGACGAACTGCTGCGCGTGCGCGAGGAGATCGCCGTCCCGCGCCTGACCGCGATCGTGGATTACGCCGCCGACCAGGACGACGAGAGCCTGATCGAGCCCGGCCAGATGGTGGTGACCATCACCCGCGACGGCTTCATCAAGCGCACCCCGCTCGAGACCTACCGCGCGCAGAATCGCGGCGGCCGCGGCCGGATCGCGTCCGGCACCCGCGGCGACGACATCGTGGCGCGAAGTTTCAACGCGCACACGCACCAGTGGGTTCTGTTCTTCTCCAGCGGCGGCAAGGCGTTCCGCGAAAAGGTGTGGCGCCTGCCGGAGGCGAGCCCGACGGCCAAGGGCCGTGCGCTGGTGAACCTGCTGCCGGAGCTCGGCGCCGACAAGATCACCACCGTGCTGCCGCTGCCGCAGGACGAGACGCTGTGGGAGAGCCTGCACCTGGTGTTCGCCACGTCGAGCGGCACCGTGCGTCGCAACCGCCTCTCGGATTTCGGCCGTATCCGCACCAACGGCCTGATCGCGATGAAGCTGGACGAGGGCGACCACCTGATCGGCGTCGCCACCTGCCGCGACGGCGACGACGTGTTCCTGGCCACAAGGCTGGGCCGCTGCATACGGTTCCAGATCACCGACGACACGCTGCGCGTGTTCGCGGGCCGCGAGAGCGCCGGCGTCAGGGGCATCAGGCTTTCGGCGCATGACGAGGTGAACAGCCTGGCGGTGCTGCGCCACGTGAGCGCCACCAACGGCGAGCGCGCCGGGTTCCTGCGCGCCATCGCCGCGCGGAGGCGCAACCCGGGCTACGAGGAGGAGGCGGCCGAGGTTGCGGCCGAACCGCTGTCCGTCGTCCCCGACGGGCAGGACGAGGACGAGCCGGCAGCCGATCTGACCCTGTCGTTCGATCGCCTGACCGAGCTCGAGGGTGCCGAGGAGATCCTGCTGACGGTCACCGATGGCGGGTTCGGCAAGCGTTCGTCGGCCTACGACTACCGCGTGACCGGGCGCGGCGGGCAGGGGATCACCAACATCATGCTGGCGCCGCGCAACGGCACGGCGGTGGTGGCCACCCTTCCCGTGCGTCGCGGCGACGACGTGATGCTGGTGACCGATGCCGGGCGGCTGATCCGCGTGCCGGCCGACCAGGTGCGGATCACCGCACGCCAGACGATGGGCGTGACGCTGTTCCGGCTGAGCGAGGGTGAGCGGGTGACCAGCATCTTCCCGGTGCTGGAAGGCATCGCGGTGCCGGGCGACGACCCGGCTGGCGAGGATGCAGGGCCCGAGGACCCGGCGCCGGATCCCGGCCATGGCTGAACGGTCCGACAGCGAGCGCGTGGGCATCTATCCCGGCACGTTCGATCCCATCACCAACGGCCACATCGACATCATCACCCGCGCCTGCCACCTGGTTGACCGCCTGGTGGTGGGGGTGGCCCGCAACGTCGGCAAAAGCCCGCTGTTTTCGATCGAGGAACGGCTGGACCTGGTGCAGGCCGAGTGCGCGCTGATCGGCACCCGCCACGGCGCGGCGATCGAGGCGGTCAGTTTCGACACGCTGCTGATCCAGTTCGCCCGCGAGGCAGGGGCCGGCATGCTGATACGCGGCCTGCGCGCCGTCTCGGACTTCGATTACGAGTTCCAGATGGCCGGCATGAACTACCGCCTCGACCCGCAGATCGAGACGGTGTTCCTGATGGCGAGCGAGCACCACCAGTTCATCTCGTCGCGTTTCGTCAAGGAGATCGCCCGGCTCGGCGGCGACGTGTCCAGCTTCGTCCCGGCGCTGACGCTGGAACGCACGATTGCCCGCGTTCACGCGGACGGCAGGCCGCCGACGCGCGAAGGGCGATGAGTTCGACGATGATCCAGGGAGTGAAAGACATGATGTTCAGACGAAGCCTGCTGGCCGGCGTTGCCGCCGCCATGGCTCTCTCGCGTGCCATGGCCCAGGATGTGCCAATCTCGGCGCCCCCGCCGATCGATCCCCAGAACACCGTCTATCTCGACCTGCCGAGCGGCCGCGTCGTCATCCGCCTTCGCCCCGACCTCGCACCCAAGCATGTCGCCCGGGTGAAGCAGCTCTGCCGCGACGGCTTCTACGACGGCACGCCCTTCCATCGCGTGATCGACGGTTTCATGGCGCAGGGCGGCGACCCGACCGGCACCGGCGAGGGCGGCAGCAAGTATCCGAACCTGCCCGCCGAGTTCAGCACCAGCGCGCATTTCCTGCGCGGCACCGTGGGCGCGGCACGCTCGCAGGACCCCGACAGCGCCAACAGCCAGTTCTACATCATGTTCGCGCCCGGCCCGAGCCTGGACGGCAACTACACTATCTGGGGCAACGTGATCTCCGGCATGGAGTACGTGGACAAGATCAAGCGCGGCAACCCGGACGACAACGGAAAGGTGGACGGACCGGACCGCATCATCCACATGCGCGTGGCCGCCGACGTGAAATAGGCCGCGCGCACCGATCTAGCTTCTGGGAGACTTCATGTCCGACGACCTTGAAAACACGCTCTACCTCGACCTCGGCACTGGCCGGGTGACGATCCAGCTGCGCCCGGACCTCGCACCCAAGCACGTGGAGCGCGTGAAGATGCTGGCCCGCGAAGGCTTCTACGACGGCACGCCGTTCCATCGCGTGATCGAGGGGTTCATGGCGCAGGGCGGCGATCCCACGGGCACCGGCACCAGCGGCAGCAAATACGGCAACCTGCCCGCCGAGTTCAGCCGCACCGCCAAGTTCGTGCGCGGCACCGTGGGCGCCGCCCGCACCGGCGACCCGAACAGCGCCAACAGCCAGTTCTACATCATGTTCGCGCCGGCACCGCATTTGGACAACCAGTACACCATCTGGGGACAGGTGACGGACGGCATGGACCACGTCGACCGGATAAAGCGCGGCAGCGGCGGCAGCGGCTCGGTGACCAACCCGGACCGTATCGTCAAGGCGAGCCTGGCCGCGGATGCCAAGGCGGCATAGGGCGCCGGTGCGGCAGGCCAGGCCCACAAGGCGGCCAATCAGGCGCGCCCAGGCTTGACCTGGGGCGCTCTGTGCCCTTCTACAGCCACGGGAGCCTGTAGCTCAGCCGGTAGAGCACGAGACTTTTAATCTTGGGGTCGTGGGTTCGATTCCCACCGGGCTCACCAATCCCTTCTGTCTTGAGCGTTGACGTATCGGACCGGCCGCGACACGAACGAGGTCTTCGGCCACCGCTGCGCCGTCTGGTCCGGAGGGTAGGGATGCCTGCCGTCGCGTCCGGACGGCATACGCCGCCGCGCAGAGGACGTGGTCGGCGCCTCGATCGGTCGATGGTGGTGGTGGCCCTCCCCGGATTCGAACCGGGACGCCCTTACGAGCGCGCGATTTTCATCCCACTTCGGCTTTCGCCGCCCCGCATGCGGGTTCGTGGTCTGGACTGTCCCTTCGCCATGCCGCGATGCGGGTTAGGCGCCGCCCGTCCAGTCTCTACACCTTCCAGCCGTGTCAGGCTGGCTTGGCTCGGGATTAGCAGTGAAGCCTTCCCCGACTTTGAGCAGTTCTACGCCCGGCATTTCCACCGGGGCACCCAAGTTCTCTCTGAGTCGCGTTCGTCTACCAGTTCCGACAGAGGGCCACGGTCGGGGTAATACCAGTCCCTGACCTGACGGCCAAGAGCGGACCGGTCGGGCCTGCCCGCAGGCTACCGGGGAGGGGCGCCCGGCATCGCAGGCATGACCATGCCGTTCGGCATGGCGGGCATCGCCATCCCGCCCGGGAGCATGCCGGTCTGCCGTGCGGCGGCGGATTGCACCGCCGAACTGCCCATCTGCTTGCACAGGGCGGAGACTGTGCTGCCATGCGCGCTGGTCACGCTGTCCAGGGTCATCTTGGCGCCGTTCGGGGCTTCCAGCATACCCTGCTTGCCGAGCGCTTCGTCGGCGTCGTTGGACATGGTGGAGGCTGGCAGCCGCGCCATCGCGCTGCGCTGTGCCGCCACGGCGTCCGGTCCGACGTCGCCGCGCCCCTGGCAGTATTCCAGGACGCCGAGCTGGTTGGCCGCCGCGGCGTGCGCTATGGCATAGGCATCGGCCTGGGTCAGCGCCGATCCGGCCACCAAGAAGGTGGCGAACGCGGTCGCGACGGTCATGCGAACGATCATGCGGCTCTCCCGGTCTGCTGACGAACGCAACGATCCCGGGGGTGCGGCGGTTGCAGGCCGCCGCGCGCGGGCCGGGTGTCGCCTAGCTGTCTGGAGCCGCCGCTTTCGGCACCGAGTGGCGGCGCGTGCCGAACATTGGTCCAAACGCCTTGCGCCCGCGCTTCTGCGGTGGTCAGAGAGGCGCCGCATAAGCTGGATCACTGCCATGAGCAATACGTCCAATCCCGGTCTCCCCGACGCCGCGCGCCGCCCGAAAGTTACCCGCCAGAAGGTCCCGGCTTTCGCCCGCTACAAGGGCACCTCGGCATGGCGGAAAGACCGCAGGCGCGTGCGCGCCTACGCCCTGTTTCGCGCCGCGATGAACAAGGCCGCGGAAGCCTCATGATCTCCTAGGCAAGATCGTGCAGGACGCGCGATGGCGCCCGGCACGACGCCGTCAGTGCGGATGCGCCCTGGCGTGCGCGTGGTGCGGCGTCGCTACATCCTGCACGATGCTCACCGGGATCAGCATCAGCGCGCGATGCGGGTTGCCGTAGAGCTTGAGGTTGAACCAGCCATAGATCATGAAAATGTGCAGCACCACGACGGCCGCGCCGATGGTCAGCCGCCGCCGCGGGCTTTTCAATTGCTGTATGTAGTTCACGACAGCGGCCCCAGAACGCGGCGTAACGCACCGGTCAGCCGGGACAGCTGTTCTTCCGTGACGGTGAAAGCCGGGGTCAGATACACGATGTTGCGGAACGGGCGCACCCAGACGCCCTGGGCCACGAACGCCGCCTTCAGCGCCGCCAGGTCCACGATTCGGTCCAGCTCGACCACCCCGATGGCCCCAAGCACGCGCACCTGGCGCACCCCGGGCAGGCTTCGGCAGGGTGCCAGTTCGCGCGCCATCTGGTCGGAGATCGCCGCCACCTGCGCCAGGCGCGGCTCGGTCTCGAACAGGTCGAGGCAGGCCAGCGCCGCCGCACAGGCCAGCGGGTTGGCCATGTAGGTGGGGCCGTGCATCAGCGCGTGCGACGGGTCGTCCGACAGGAACGCCTCGAAGATCGGGGTGCGGGCGATGGCGGCCGAGAGCGCCATGGTGCCGCCGGTCAGCGCCTTGGACAGTGTGACGATGTCGGGTACGACGCCCGCCGCCTCGCACGCGAACATCGTGCCGGTGCGGCCGAACCCGGTGAAGATCTCGTCGAAGATCAGCGGCAGGCCGTGCCGGTCGGCGCTCCGGCGCAGATGCCGCAGCACGTCCGGGCGGTGAAACACCATGCCGCCCGCGCCCTGCACGAGCGGCTCGACAAGGATGCCGGCCAGCGTGTGTGCGTGATCGTCGAGAAAGCGATCGAAACCGGCGATGCTGTCCGCGTCGCGCGGCAGGTCGAGGATGGCGTGCTCGGCGAGCAGGCCGCGATACAGCGCGTGCATGCCTTCTTCCGGGTCGCACACCGCCATGGTGGCGAACGTGTCGCCGTGGTAGCCGCCCGAGAAGGCAAGGAAGCGGCGCCGGCTGCGTATGCCCTGGTTGAGCCAGTATTGCGCCGCCATCTTCATGCCGACCTCCACGGCCACCGACCCGCTTTCGGCGAAGAACACGTGGTTCAGGTCGCCAGGCAGCAGAGCCGACAGGCGCGTGGCCAGCTCTTCGGCCGGCGCGTGCGTCAGGCCGCCGAACATGACGTGCGGCATGCGTCCGAGCTGGCCGGCCACGGCCGCGCGTATGTGCGGGTGGTTGTAGCCGTGGCAGGCCGTCCACCAGGAAGCGATGCCGTCGGTGAGCTGCCGGCCGTCGGCCAGCGTGATGGTGCAGCCCTGTGTCGATGCCGCGTGCAACGGCGGCGTTGCCGTTTGCATCTGCGTGTACGGACGCCAGAGGTGGCTTGCTGCGTCAGTCCTGGGCAGGGCACCCGGACGCCTCATGGGCAGGTCCACGCTTCACGCCTCCGCCCGCATGCCCAGACGCCGCAGCAACGTACGGTCCCGCTCGGCTTCCGGGTTGCTCGTGGTCAGCAGGCGTGGCCCATAGAAGATCGAGTTCGCGCCTGCCAGGAAGCAAAGCGCCTGCGCCTCGTCGCTCATCTGCTCGCGCCCGGCCGACAGGCGCACATAGGAGCGCGGCATGGTGATGCGTGCGGCGGCGATCACACGCACGAAATCGGTTGCGTCGAGCGGCGCGCTGTCCGCTAGCGGCGTGCCGGCGACGCGGACCAAGGCGTTGATCGGCACGCTCTCGGGCGCCTTCGGCAGGCTGGCGAGTGTCGCGATCAGCCCCGCCCGGTCCGCTTCGTCCTCGCCCATGCCGACGATGCCGCCGCAGCACACGTTGATCCCGGCGTCGCGCACGTGGCCCAGCGTGTCGAGCCGCTCCTGGTAGGTGCGTGTGGTAATGATCGTCCCGTAATGCTCGGGCGAGGTGTCGAGGTTGTGGTTGTAGTAGTCGAGGCCGGCGCCGCGCAGCCGCCCTGCCTGCTTCGCGGTCAGCATGCCCAGCGTGACGCAGGTTTGCAGGCCCAGGGCGCGCACGCCCTCGACCATCGCGCAGACGGCGTCGAGGTCGCGATCCTTGGGCGAGCGCCAGGCCGCACCCATGCAGAAGCGCGTGGCGCCGGCGTCGCGTGCCGCCCGCGCCTCGTCCAGCACGGCCGCCACCTCCATCAGCTTGGAGGCCGGCACGCCCGCCTCGTGGGACGCGCTTTGCGGGCAGTAGGCGCAATCCTCAGGGCAGCCGCCGGTCTTGATCGACAGCAGCGTGCTGACCTGCACGCGCGTCGGATCGAAGGTCTCGCGGTGCACGGTCGCCGCGCGGAACACCAGCTCGGTGAACGGGGTGTCGATCAGGGCGCGGACGCTGGCGGCGGTCCAGAGCGGCGGGGCGATGGCGTTCATCGCCGCAGTCTAGGCGCGCGATGCCGGCCGGGAAAGTGAGGGCTCCTAGGTAGCATCCACCAGGTCGGGCCGGCGCCGGACCAGCCCGACATCGCCGCCGATGCGGTCGACCCGGCGCGAGATCGAGGCCGTCTGGCCTTCCAGGAAGCCGACCCGCTCCTTCAGTTCGGTGACATCGGTCTTGATGGTCGCCAGGTCGCCGCGAATGGCGCCAATCATGTCAAGCGCGATGTTGTCGCTCATTGTCCCTCTCCACGGAGGTCAGCATACCACAACGCAGGTCGGCTTTCGAACGAAACCCTGGCGAGCGGCTGCATCTGAGCCGTCGCTGTGGTTCGACAAAGCTCCCGCCGATCAGATCGGCACGCCCGCCGAGCACCGGCTGGTGCGGATCGTCTGCAGCGTCTGGATGCGCGCCACGTTCTCCGCCTCGGTCAGCCGGGTCGTCAGCGCGTTCTCCTGCGCGGTTCCCCGCGCCACCAGCCTGAGCAGGAAGTCGCCGCCGCCGCGTATCATGTGGCACTCGCGCACCTCCGGCCAGGCGGCCACCATCGTCTCGAACGCGGCCAGCGCCGCCTCGCGCTGGCTCTCCAGGCCGACGATCACGAAGAAGGTCACCTCCCAGCCCAGGCGTTGCGGGTCGGTGTCGGCGTGGTAGCCGCGTATGATGCCGGCCTCCTCCAGCCGGCGCACGCGGCGCAGGCAGGGGGGCGCGCTGATGCCGGCGCGGCGGGCCAGCTCCACGTTGGTCATCCGTCCGTCCTCCTGCAGCTCCGACAGGATGCGTCGATCGATCGCGTCGATCTCCGGAAGTTCGGTGCCATCTGCTCTCATCGTGTCTCGGTCCGCCGTTCCGCCCACCATACCGAAGGCGGCGCGCCGGAGCCACGCTTGCCACCGCCACGTCGGCCACCGATATCGGATGGACGCAAACACCCGGCCCGAGTCCCAGCCATGCCAGAGACCCATCACACCCGCCTGCTCGTCATCGGCGCGGGCCCTGCCGGCTACACCGCCGCCATCTATGCGGCGCGCGCCAGCCTGTCGCCGATGCTGGTGGCCGGGCTGCAGCCGGGCGGCCAGCTGATGATCACCACCGACGTCGAGAACTACCCGGGCTTCTCCGAATCGATCCAGGGGCCCTGGCTGATGGACCAGATGCAGGCGCAGGCCGAGCATGTCGGCACGCGTATCGTCCACGACCTGATCATGGACGTCGACTTCTCCCGCCGGCCGTTCCGCTGCGTGGGCGATTCGGGCGACATATACCTCGCCGACACGGTGGTGATCGCCACCGGCGCCCAGGCACGCTGGCTCGGCCTGCCGTCGGAGAAGGCCTATCAGGGCGCCGGCGTGTCGGCCTGCGCCACCTGCGACGGCTTCTTCTACAACGGCCGGCGCGTGGCGGTGATCGGCGGCGGCAACACCGCCGTCGAGGAGGCGCTGCACCTGACCCGACACGCCGACCACGTCACCCTGATCCATCGCCGCGGCAGCCTGCGGGCCGAGAAGATCCTGCAGAAGCGCCTGTTCGAGAACCCGAAGGTCTCGGTGGTCTGGGACAGCATCGTCGAGGAGGTGCTGGGCGGCGGCACCCCGCCGGTGGTCACCGGCCTGCGCATCAGCCATCGCGAGACCGGCGTGGAGCGCACGCTGGACCTCGACGGCGTGTTCGTGGCCATCGGCCACACGCCCAACACGTCGGTGTTCCGCGGCCAGGTCGGGCTGGACGCCGAGGGCTACGTGCTGACCAGCCCGGGCAGCACGCGCACCGACGTGGACGGGGTGTTCGCCGCGGGCGACGTGCAGGACAAGATCTTCCGTCAGGCGGTCACCGCCGCCGGAACAGGTTGCATGGCGGCGCTGGAAGCTGAAAAGTGGCTGACTGAAACCGCCCCGATTCCCGCGTTGGAGAACGCCTGACCGGCCGGGGCGTGCTCAACCGGGGGCCAAGCCATGGACTGGGACAAGCTGCGTGTCTTCCACGCCGTCGCGGAAGCCGGCAGCTTCACCCATGCCGGGGACACGTTGAACCTCAGCCAGTCCGCCGTCAGCCGCCAGATCTCGGCGCTTGAGGAGGCGCTGCAGGTACCGCTATTCCACCGCCACGCGCGCGGCCTGATCCTGACCGAACAGGGCGAGAGCCTGAACCAGACGGTGCGCGAGGTGTTCGCCAAGCTGGCGATGACCGAGGCGCTGCTGACCGAAAGCCGCGACAAGCCGGCCGGGCGGCTGAAGATCACCACCACCGTGGGCTTCGGAAGCACCTGGCTGGCGCCCCGGCTGACGCAGTTCCTGGAGCTGCACCAGGACGTCACGGTGAACCTGCTGCTGGACGACGGCGACCTCGACCTGGCGATGCGCGAGGCGGACGTGGCCATACGCATGCACCCGCCCAAGCAGCCCGACCTGATCCAGCGGCACCTGTTCGAGATCGAGTGGCACGTCTGCGCCTCGCCCGACTACCTGGCGCGGGCGGGGACACCTACGGTTGCCGAGGATCTGGACCGGCACAAGCTGGTGCTGTTCGGCGACTACCATCCCCCTGTCGCCGACATCAACTGGCTGGCCACCGCCGGCCGTCGCCCCGGCTCGCCGCGCCGCGCGGTGCTGGAGGTCAACAACCTGGCCAGCATGGCGCAGGTGATACGCGCGGGCCTCGGCATCGGCGCGCTGCCCGGCTGGATGTCGGGAGACCTGGACGGCATGGTCCGCGTGCTGGCCGACGTGCCGCGGCCCAAGGTCGATTGCTTCTTCGTCTACCCGGAGGAGCTGCGCCATTCGAAGCGGGTGGCGGTGTTCCGCGACTTCCTGCTGGCACGGCTGCAGCGCGGGTGAGCGGGACCGCGATGTTCGCCGCGGCCGGCCTGTTCGTCTCCCGGCTTGCGACGAGCCACGATGTCCCGCGCATACTGGCCCTGATGGACGACGCGATCACCGTGCTGCAGCGCGGCTTCCTCACCGCCGGCCAAATGGAGGCGAGCCGACGCCTGATGGGCCTGGACCGGCAGCTCATCGCGGACGGGACCTACTTCGTCGTCGAGGAAGGCGAGACGCTGGCCGGCGTCGGCGGCTGGAGCCGGCGGGCCACCCTGTTCGGCGGCGACCATACGCCCGGCCGCGACGACAGGCTGCTGGACCCGTCGCACGACGCGGCCCGGATCCGCGCAATGTACACGGCCCCCTCGTTCGCCCGTCGCGGCGTCGGACGCCTGGTCCTCGGCCTGTGCGAACGGGCGGCGGCGGCGGAAGGGTTCGGCCGCGCCGAACTCGGCGGCACCCTGGCGGGCGAGCCGCTCTACACGGCCTGCGGCTACCGGGTCATCGAACGGTTCGACGACGCACGCTTCGGCACACCGGTGCCGCTCGTGCGCATGGGCAAGGCGCTCGCCTGAACTCAGCCGGTGGTCGCCTGCTCCACATCCGCCCCATGCGCCTTGGACCACGCCACCGGGTTCTCCAGGAAGCGCCGCACCTCGGCCAGGTGGGCGTCCGGGAAATACGGCCGGTCCTGGGCGGCCTCCAGCACGTCCCACCAGGTGCACAGATGGTGCAGCGTGATGTCCATCTGCGCCAGCTTCTCCAGGCTGCCGGGAAACACGCCGTAGTAGAACACCACGAAGGCGTGGTTCACGATGGCGCCGGCCTCGCGCAGCGACTGGGTGAACCTGATCTTCGAGCGCCCGTCTGTGGTCAGGTCCTCCACCAGCAGCGTCCGCCGCCCGACCGGCACGTCGCCCTCGATCAGCGCGTTGCGGCCGAAGCCCTTGGGCTGCTTGCGGACGTAGGCCATCGGCGTGTGCAGCCGGTCGGCCATCCAGGCGGCGAACGGGATGCCGGCGGTCTCGCCGCCCGCCACCACCTCGATCTGCTCGTAGCCGACATGGCGGTTCAGCTTCTCGACCCCGAGCGCGCAGATGCGGGCGCGGGCGCGGGGGAAGTAGATGATCTTGCGGCAGTCGATGTAGACCGGCGACTTCCAGCCGGAGGTCAGGGTGTACGGCTCGTCGGGCCGGAAGTTCAGCGCGCCGATCTCCAGCAGGATGCGAGCCGTCGTCAAAGCCGCGTCCCTGTCCCAGTCCGTCGCCGCCAAGCTAGGCCTCCCGCTCCACCCACACGCTTCTGCATCGGGCAGGGCAGGCGGGCAAGCTCTGCCCACCCCGAACAAATGGTTCTAAGGATTTGTCCTGAGCGGGGTCGCGGGGCAGAGCCCCTGGCCTTGCCGACTCGGAGCTGCCCGATCGCATGACCGCCACCATCACCTTCCGCGGCGAGTCGCTGCTGCTCGACCCGGCCGGCGTGCTGGTCTGGCCGCGCCTGGGCCTGCTAGCGATCGCCGATTTGCACCTGGAGAAGGGCAGCGCCTGCGCCGTTCGCGGCCAGCTCGTGCCGCCGTGGGACAGCCACGCAACCCTGGCGAGGGTAGCCGCCCTGGTCCGCCAACACGCCCCCCGCATCCTGGTCGCGGTGGGCGACAGTTTTCACGACACCCACGCCGTCTCCCGCCTGTCGGACGCCGACGCGGCGGTGCTCGCGTCGATCGGCCAGGCATCACGGATCGTCTGGGTGCGCGGCAACCACGATCCGATGCCGCCCGAAGGCGTCGCCGGCCAAGCCTGCGAGGTGTTCGCGGCCGAGGGCGTGGTGTTCCGCCACCAGGCGCTGTCCCGCCGGGACGAGCCTGCGCCGGGCGAGGTGTCGGGCCATTTTCACCCCAAGGCGCGCGTGGAGACCCGCGCCGGCGAGATCGTCCGGCCCTGCTTCATGGTCGACGCGAACCGCATCATGCTGCCCTCCTTCGGCGCCTATACCGGCGGGCTGGACGTGCGCAGCCCGCCGATCGCGCGCCACTTCCGGCAAGGCGGCCACGCCTACCTGCTCGGCCGCGACCGGGTGTTCTGCTTCGCCGTGCCCGCCATGGGCGAGGACCGGCCGACGCTGCCCTGCAGCGACGCCGAGCCGACGCCCCGTACGCTTGCCAGTGACGGCCGGAAGCACAATTCGGGATGATGGACAACGCATCCGCCACCTCCCTCCTGTGGTTCCGACAGGATTTGCGCCTGGACGACCAGCCCGCGTTGCAGGCCGCGATGGCGGGCGGCGCGCGCGTGCTGGCGCTCTACGTGCTGGACGACGAGGTCGCCTGGCCGATGGGTGGCGCTGCCCGCTGGTGGCTGCATGGCAGCCTCGCGGCACTGGGTGCGGCACTGCACAAGGCCGGTGCCAAGCTGGTGCTGCGCCGTGGCAGGGCGGAGGAGATCGTGCCTGCCCTGGCGCGGGAGGCGGGCGTGGCCGTGGTGCATGGCGGCATCGCCCACGAGCCCGCCTGGCGCAGGGTGAGCGAGGCCGTGAGGCAGACCCTGGCGGCAGAGGGGCGCAGCCTGGCGCTGCACCGCACCGCCACCCTGATCGACCTCGATTCGCTGCGCAGCAAGACCGGCACGGTCTATGGCATGTACACGCCGTTCGCCCGCGCGGTCGAAGCCCTGGGCGAGCCGGGCGAGCCGCTGCCGGCACCCAGGGCGATCCGGCCGGCCAAGCCGGTCGCCTCGGAAGCGCTCGAGGATTGGGGTCTGCTGCCGCGCAAACCCGACTGGGCCGGCGGGCTGCGCCGGACCTGGCGGCCGGGCGAGGCCGAGGCCGGCCGGCGGCTGGTGCAGTTCGTGGGCGACGCGGTGTCGCGCTACGGCACCGGGCGCAACCTGCCGGGCGAGGACGGCACGTCGATGCTCTCGCCGCACCTGCATTTCGGCGAGCTGTCGCCGCGCACCGTCTGGCATGCGAGCCGGGTGGAGGGTGACGGCGCCGACCACCATACCTATCGGCGCGAGCTGATCTGGCGCGATTTCTCGGCCTACCTGCTGTGGCACCACCCGACGCTGCCGGAAGCGCCGCTGCGTCCGGCCTTCGAGAAGCTGGTCTCTCGGGACGATCCCGCCGGCCTGCACGCCTGGCAGCGCGGCCAGACCGGCATACCGATCGTGGACGCCGGGCTGCGGCAGCTGTGGCAGACCGGGTGGATGCACAACCGGGTGCGGATGATCGCGGCCTCGTTCCTGGTCAAGCACCTGCTGATCTCGTGGCGCGAGGGCGAGGCCTGGTTCTGGGACACGCTGGTGGATGCCGACCTCGCCAGCAACAGCGCCAGCTGGCAGTGGATCGCCGGAACCGGCATCGACAGCCAGCCGTTCTTCCGGGTGTTCAACCCGGTCAGCCAGGGAGAGAAGTTCGACACCGATGGCGCCTATGTCCGCCGTTTCCTGCCGGAACTGCAGCGTCTGCCGAACCGCTGGCTGCATGCGCCCTGGACCGCGCCCGACGGGGTCCTGGCCGAGGCCGGGGTGATGCTCGGACGGGACTATCCGCGACCGGTGGTGGACCTGGTCGAGGGCCGCAACCGGGCGCTCGAGGCGTATCGCCGAACGGTGCGGGACAAGGCCGCTTGAGCACTATACAAGCCGGCCGCAGCCTTCGCGTGGTGGGTGACGTGCATGGCGACTTGCGTGCTTTCGCCTTCGCCGCCGACACCGACCGCTTCATCGTGCAGCTCGGGGACCTGATCGACAGCGGTCCGGACAGCGCCGGTGCGCTGCGACTGATGTTTCAGCTCATCGACGAACGGCGCGGCCTGTTCCTGGTGGGCAACCACGACCGCAAGCTCGGCCGCGCGCTGCGCGGCGAGCGGGTGCGCGGCGGCCCGCAGCTGGACGCGACGCTGGCCGCGCTGGACGGCGATCTGCGCGCCCGCGCGCTGGCCGAGCTGCAGCGCGCGCCGGCGTGGCTGGTGAGGGACGATCGGTTCTTCGTCCACGCGGCGTTCCACACCGGCATGCTGTCGCACGCCCCGCCCGACGCGCTCGGCCCGGTGGACCCGCTGCTGTCGCGGGCGCTGTTCGGCGAGACCACCGGCCGCATGCAGCCGGACGGCTTCCCCGAGCGGCTGCTGCGCTGGGTGAACCACGTGCCCGCCGGCATGACGGTGTATTGCGGCCACGACCAGCGCAGCCGGGACGGCCGCCCCTGGGTGACGCATGGCGAAGCCGGCGGGTCCGCGGTCTTCATGGACACCGGTGCGGGGAAGGGAGGACATTTGAGCTGGGTGGACCTGGACTGAGCGTTGCAGACGGTAAGAGACCTTGGACTGTGTCTGTCACCGGGGAAGGTAAGGATGAGCAGGACAGACAGCACCGTGAGCTGAACGCGATCCGTCCGGTGTTGCTCGATGTGGTGGAACAGGGGCGGCGGACCGAGCGGCGCGTCACCGAGGTCAGGGATGATGTGGAGCTGATGGTCAAGTCCGAGATGATGGACGGCTGGGCTACTTCGAAACGCGGACCGAGGCGTTGACGGGCGGGCTGCCGGGGCACGCCGGCCCAGGCGAATGATACGGCTCATCCCGGATCGGGGCTCGTCCTGGGAAGCGGCGCCATCTCGTCCGAAGCCAGGAAGGCGGCCGCGTTGGCGCGCATGGCGGCGACCTTTCCAGGGTCCATGCGCGACAGCGTCTTGATCGGCATCGCCAGGCGTATGTTGCCGGCCAGCGCCTTTTCGTGCCGGGCGAAAAAGTCCCAGTAGAGATAGTTGAACGGGCAGGCGCGCGGCCCGACCGCGTCCTTCACGTCGTAGGCGCAGGATTTGCAGTAGTCGCTCATGCGGTTGATGTAGGCGCCGGACGCCGCGTACGGCTTGGACCCCATGATGCCGCCGTCGGCGAACAGCGCCATGCCGCGGGTGTTGGGCATCTCCACCCACTCGTAGGCGTCGGCGTAGACCACCAGGTACCACTCATCGACGTCGTCCGGCAGCAGCCCGGCCAGCAGTGCGAAGTTGCCGGTGATCATCAGGCGCTGGATGTGGTGCGCGTAGGCGTGCCGCAGCGTGTCGCCGATCGCCTGGTGCAGGCAGTTCATCCTTGTCTCGCCGGACCAGTAGAACCACGGCATGCGTCGCGTGGCGCCGAGCGCGTTCTTCGTGCCGTACTCCGGCATGTTGGCCCAGTAGATGCCACGCACGTACTCGCGCCAGCCGAGGATCTGGCGGATGAAGCCCTCCACCGCGTTCAGCGGCGCGTGGCCGGACCGATACGCCGCCTCGGCCGCGTCGCAGATCTCGTGCGGGCTCAGCAGGCCGAGGTTCAGCGAGGTGGAAACCAGGGCGTGGAACAGCACCGGCTCGCCGGTCTTCATCGCGTCCTGCCAGGTGCCGAAGGAGGGCAGCCGGAACGTGATGAAATCGGCCAGCGCGGCGCGGGCCTCGGCGCCGGTGACCGGCAGGCTGAAATCGGCGGCGCTGCCGACATGGGCGGGAAACATCTTCGACACCAGCGCGATCACCTCCGCGGTCATCGCGTCCGGGGGAAACTGTGGCGCGGGCGGCGGCGCCACCCCGCGCGGCAGGCTGCTGCGGTTCTCCGGGTCGAAGTTCCAGCGGCCGCCCTCGGGCTTGTCGCCGTCCATCAGGTAGCCGGTGCGTCGCCGCATGTCGCGGTAGAAGAACTCCATGCGCAGGCCGCGCCGGTCCCGCGCCCAGCTCAGAAAATCCTGGATGCGGGCGAAGAACCGAGTGTCGTCGCGTATGTCCACTTCCAGGCCCGCCAGCGCCTGCCAGTGCCGCATGTCGTCGGACAGCCGCCACTCGCCCGGCTCGGTCAGCACCGCCTGGTCCGGCCGGTGGCGGTCGACGGCGCGGAGGAACTCGCCGCGCAGCGACTGGGTGTTCTCCGGGTCGTCCAGCTTCACGTAGTCCACCGTCACGCCACGCGCCGTCAGTGCCCGGGCGAAGTGGCGCATGCCCGACAGCACCAGCACGATCTTGATGGCGTGGTGGCGCACATAGGTGCACTCCGCCTGCACCTCGGCCATCAGCACCACGTCGGTCGCGGGGTCGAGGTCGCCGAGGGCCGACAGGCTGGGGCTCAGCTGGTCGCCCAGGATCATGCGCAGGGTACGGGCCATCGCAGGCCGAGTTGGGGACGGCCGGCAGGAAGGCCAGGGGCGGGTCGCGATCCCCTCTTGCCTTCGTTGCCTCGCTGGGTAAGTTTCGCCGCGCTCGCCGAAGGAGGTCCAGCACCATGGAACAGCTCCGTTGGCTGCCCGCAATCACGGACTTCCGCCCACGCCTGCGCGCGCTCGCCGGCGCCCAGCATCCCTGGCCGGACGCGGTGGCGCTGGCCAACACGCGGCTCGATTTCGTCCGCACCAACGCGCTGGACGAGACGGTACGCCGGCGCGTCGCCGAGCCGCCCGCCGACACCGGGACGCGGCCGGTTCGCCTCGCAATCCTCGGCTCCTCCACCCTGGCCCACCTGCACCCGGCCATCCGGGTGGCCGGGCTGCGGCGCAACATCCACATCGTCACCTACGAGAACGATTACGGCCAGTACATGCAGGAGCTGCTGGACCCATCCAGCGCCCTGCACGCGTTCCGCCCCGGCGCCGTGCTGTTCGCCTTCGATGCGGCCCATCTGACCCAGGGCCTGCACGCCGCCCTGTCCGCCGCCGACGCGAACGCGATGCTGGGCGAGGTGGTCTCGCGGATCGAGCAGTGCTGGACGCTGGCCCGAAGCGCGTTTTCCTGCCCGGTGATGCAGCAGGCCGTGCTGGACGTGTTCCCCGCCCTGCTCGGCGGCAACGAGCACCGTCTGCCCGGCTCGCGCAGCCGCTTCGTGGCGGAACTGAACCATGCGCTGCGGGCGCTGGCCGACAAGCACGGCGTGGACCTCGTGGCGGTGGACGACGCCGCCCGGCGCGACGGCCTGTCGGCCTGGCACGACCCGGCGTTGTGGCACCGCTCCAAGCAGGAGGTGACGCCTGCCCGGGCGCCCAGCTACGGCGAGCTGGTCGGCCGGCTGATCGCGGCGCGCCAGGGCCGATCCTACAAATGCCTGGTGCTGGACCTGGACAACACGCTGTGGGGCGGGGTGATCGGCGATGACGGGCTGGACGGCATCGTGCTGGGCCAGGGCAGCCCGATGGGCGAGGGTTTTACCGCCGTGCAGGAACACGCCAAGGACCTCGCACGGCGCGGCGTGATCCTGGCCGTCAGCAGCAAGAACGACGAGGCCAACGCGCTGGAGCCGTTCGAGCGGCACCCCGAGATGGTGCTGCGCCGGCCCGACATCGCCAGCTTCCAGGCCAACTGGACCGACAAGGCGGCCAACATACGCGCCATCGCCGCCGACCTGAACATCGGCCTCGATTCGCTGGTGTTCCTCGACGACAACCCGTTCGAGCGCAATTTCGTGCGCGAGCAGCTGCCGATGGTGGCGGTGCCGGAGGTGCCCGACGACGACCCGTCGCTGGTGCCGGGCGTGCTGGCCGATGCCGGGTATTTCGAGAGCCTGGGCATCACCGCCGAGGACCTCGAACGCACGGCGCAGTACCAGGAAAACCGCGCGCGCGCCGAGCTCGCCGCCAGCGCCGGCGACATGGACAGCTACCTGCGTGCGCTGGAGATGCGCATGGTCTGGAACCGCTTCGACAGCGTGGGCCAGAGCCGTGTGGTGCAGCTGATCAACAAGACCAACCAGTTCAACCTGACCACCCGTCGCCACACCGATGCCGACATCGCCGCCATCATGGCCGACCCGAACAGCTTCGGCCTGCAGATACGCCTGCTGGACCGCTTCGGCGACAACGGCATCATCGCCATCGTCATCGGCCGCACGACCGAGCCCGGCACGGTGGCCATCGACACCTGGCTGATGAGCTGCCGCGTGCTCGGCCGCGGCGTGGAGCGCACGACGCTGAACCTGGTGGCCGAACAGGCGCAGGCACTCGGCGCCACCCGCCTGCTGGGCGAGTACCTCCCGACCAAGAAGAACGGCATGGTGCGCGACCACTACACAAAGCTCGGCTTCCAGCCGGTGTCGCAGGAAGCGGACGGTGCCAGCACCGCGTCGCTCGACCTGACCGGCTACGAACCCGCCGCCAGCTTCATCCACGTGACCGAGGGGCCAGCATGACCGACCAGGCGACGATCTACGAAGCGCTGACCGAGATCTTCAACGACGTGTTCATGACCGACGACATGAAGCTGACGCCGGAGCTCTCCGCCAAGGACGTGTCCGGCTGGGACAGCTTCAAGCAGATCGAGATCATGGTCTCGATCGAGGAACGTTTCGGCATCAAGCTGAACACACGCGAGATCGACGGGCTGAAGAACGTGGGCGACCTGGCGGACATCGTCGCCCGCAAGACCTAAATGGACAAAAGTCCTTTGCTTCTTTCAAGAAAGAAGAATCTTCTTTTCTGAAGAAAAGAAGGAAAAGACTTTTGTTCATCAGGGCTGCGCTGCTGCCAGCACTTCGGCGGCGTGGCCTTCCACCTTGACCTTGGGCCAGCTTCTGGCCACTCGGCCGTCTGCGGCTATCAAGAACGTCGAGCGCTCGATGCCCATGTATTTGCGGCCGTACATGGATTTCTCCACCCATGCGCCGTAGGCCTCGGTCAGCGTACCGGCCTCGTCGGAGGCGAGCGGGAACGACAGCCCGTATTTCTCGGCGAACTTGTCCAGCGCCTTGATGGGGTCGCGCCACACGCCGATCACCGTCAGCCCGATCTGGCCCAGCTGCGGCAGCGCTTCCTGGAAGGCGCAGGCCTCCTTGGTGCAGCCGGAGGTGTCGGCTTTCGGGTAGAAATACAGCACGTAGGGCTTGCCCTGCAGCGAGGCGGACGAAACGGTCCGGCCCTGGCTGGCCGGCAGCGAAAACGCGGGGGCTTGGTCGCCCGGGCCGATACCCATGATGTCACACCCCTCCCACCAGCCGCACGAAGTCGGCGCGTGTCTCGCCGGCGATATGGTCCAGCCTGGCCTCGATCGTGGCCAGGCCGGAAGGCGCCAGCCGGTCCAGCACGCGGTGCAGCCGGGCGGCGACCGTGTCCGGCAGCGTCTGCGGCACAATGCGGCCGCTGGTGATGCGCAGCAATCCCTGAACCGCGCGCCAGACCCGGTCGGCCTGCACCAGCCGGTCCGCCTCGTCCTGCGCCAGCACGCCGGCCGCCCCCAGCCTGGCCAGCGCCACGCGTGTGCAGGGGTGAAGCAGGCGCGGCCGGTCGGCGTGCAGCAGTTGCAGCGCCTGGGCGATGAACTCCACGTCCATCAGGCCGCCCGGCCGCAGCTTGGCGTCCCACTGGCCGTGCGAGGGCAACTCTGCCTCCAGCCTGCGGCGCATCGCGGCCGTGTCGGGCAGGATCGCGCCGGGGTCCCCCTGGGCCAGCGCGGTGCCGATCGCGCGCGACACGCGGGCGCGCAGCCGGGCCGGTCCCGCCACCACCCGCGCCCTGGTCAGCGCCAGCCGCTCCCACGTCCAGGCGCTCTCCCGATGGTAGCGCTCGAAGGCGGAGAGCGAGACGGCGAACGGTCCCTTGCCGCCCGACGGGCGCAGCCGCATGTCGACATCGTAGAGCTTACCGTCGCGCGTCGGCACGGTCAGCGCCGCCACCAGGGCCTGCGCCGCGCGCGCAAAGTACTGGCTTGGCGCCAGGGCGGCGCGGCCGGTGCTCTGCGTGACCCTCTCGCCATGGTCGTAGACCAGCATGAGGTCGAGGTCGGAGCCGGCCATCATCTCGCGCGAGCCCGCCTTGCCCAGCGCCACCACCACCATGACGCCGCCCGGCAGCCGGCCGAAGCGTCGCGTGTGGTCGGCCAGAACCGTCGGCAGCAAGCACGCGATCGCGGCCTCCGCCAGAGCGGTGCGCGCCTCCCCGGCCGCGTCCTGGTCGAGGCCGCCATCCAGCTCGGCCACCGCCAGCCGGAACTCCTCGCCGCGCACGAACCGGCTGGCGATGCCCAGCGCCTCGTCCAGCAAACGGCCGTCGCGCAACTGGGCGGCCAACGAGGCGGCCGGGTCGGGGTCCACACCCTGCGGGGCGGCCAGGCCGTCGAGCGCGGCGGGCACGCTGGCCAGGTGGTCGGCGAGCCAGGGCGCCGCACCGAGCACGTCGCCCAGCCGCTCCAGCAAGGCGGGGTTGTGGCGCAGCAGGGAAAGGATCTGCACGCCGGAGGGCAGACGATGGATGAACTCGTCCAGCCTGGCCCACACCACGTCCGGCTGCGCCTGACGTTGCACCACGGCAGACAGCGCGGGCAGCAGCTCGGCCAGCAGGGCCCGCGCCCTGGCCGTGCGCAGCGCCCGGGGGCGTCCGGCCAGCCAGGCTTCAGAGACCGGATGGGCGGGCAGGGCGGCGGGCGGCCGGGGCGGCACCTGCTGCCGGTAGAGGTCCGGCGGCTCGCCGGGTCCGGCCAGCACGCCGGCAAAGATCGCGTGCACCCGGTCCAGGTGGGCCAGCAGGTCGCGCGCGAAAGCCGGCGCGTCGGGCTGGCCCAGGAACATCGCCAGCGCCGACAGCCCGTCCGGCGTGGCCGGCAGGCTGTGGGTCTGCCGGTCGGCCACCATCTGCAGCCGATGCTCGACCCGTCGCAGCACCTCATACGCGTCGGAGAGCACACGCACCGTCTCCGCCGGCAGATGGCCGGCGATCTGGGCCGCGCGCAGCGCCGCCAGCGTCGCGGGCGGACGCATGGCGGGGTTCCGGCCGCCCCAGACCAGCTGCAGCGTCTGCGCGCAGAACTCGATCTCGCGTATGCCGCCCTGGCCGAGCTTGACGTCGTGGCCCAGTAGCCGGGTTTCGGGCGGTCCGTCCGTCGCCAGCGCCGCGCCCTTGTGGTCGTCCATGCGGCGCTTCATGCCGCGTATGTCGGCGATGGCGGCAAAATCGAGGTGGCGCCGCCACACGAAGGGGCGGATCGCGTCCAGGAACCGGCGGCCAAGGGCAAGGTCGCCGGCCACCGGCCTGGCCTTGATCATCGCCGCCCGTTCCCAGGTCTGTGCCGTCCCCTCGTAATAGGGCAGTGCGGCCGCAAGCGAGATCGCGGGCGACGTGGAGCCGGGGTCCGGCCGCAGCCGCAGATCGACGCGGAACACCGTGCCGCCCGCGTCGCGCTGCTGCATCAGGGCAACCAATTCATGCGCCAGCCGGGTGAAGATGGCGCCCAGGCGCTCGGCGTTGTACGCATGGGGTTCAGGATCGAAGACGAGGATGAGGTCCACATCGCTGGAAAAGTTCAGCTCCCGCGCACCGAGCTTGCCCATGGCCAGCACGATGAAGCCGCATGCGCGCTCGGGTGCCGTGGGGTGCGGCAGGCGCAGGTCCCCACGATCATGCGACGCGGCCAGCAGGTGGGCGGTGGCGATTCGCAACGCGCCGTCGGCGAGGTCGGACAGCGCGCCGGTCACCTGGTCGAGCGTCCAGGCGCCCCCGATGTCGGCGATCGCGGCGGCCAGCGCCACGTGCCGTTTAGCGGTGCGCAAAAGCGCCGCCGTCTCCGCGCGGCCGAGCGCCGGCGCTACCGGGGCCAGCCGGCCGAGCGCCAGGTCGCACACCGCGTCGGGTCCCTGTGCCACCACCGCGCGCAGCGTGTCGGGCTCGCGCAGGGCAAGGTCCGAGAGGTAGGGGCTGTTGCCCCCGAGGCACGCCAGCAGCGCCGTCAGCTCCGGATCCATCGGCCCGGGAAAGGCCGCGAGCAGCCGGTCGGCGGCCTGCCGGTCGAACGGGGGCGGGTAATCCATCCGGCCAGCGTGGTTGATCACGGCCGGCGTGGAAAGCGCCCACGCGCGGGGCCGTCCGGAGCCAGGCGGGGGTGAGGCGGCTTGTCCTCGTCCTGCTGCGCCTGCTGTCGGAGATCGTGCTGGGCCTGGCCGCGGTGGCGGCGGTCGGCGCCTGTCTGCTGGGCTGGCGGCTCGCCCAGGGACCGCTCGACGTGACCTGGCTCGTGCACCGCGCGCAGGGGTTTCTTCCGCCGCCCGGCCCCAGCCTGCGGGTCGGCGGCGCCAGCCTGGCCTGGGCAGGCTTCGACGCGCGCGACCAGCCGCTCGACCTGCGGCTGCGCGACGTGTCGCTGCCGCGGTCCGTCGACGGCCCTCAGGTGGCGTTGCAAGAGGTGCGGCTCGGCTTCGCGGTCGGTCCCCTGCTGCTCGGCCGCGCCGTGCCGAGCGCCATCGTGATCGACGGCGGGACCCTGCGGCTGCAGCGTCGCGCCGATGGATCCTGGCCGGGGTTCGGGCAGCCGGCCGGCAGTGGCGGCGGGTTCGGCTGGCCCCGGGGCCTGCGCGCGTTCCACGTGCAGGACGCCGCCATCAGCCTGCACGATGCCGCCGGGGCGGTGGACTGGCAGGCACGGCCGGCGACGCTCGACGTGGAACAGGCGGCCGATGGCAGCCTGGCCGGCTCGTTGCACGCCGCCCTGCAGGCGGGAGACGTGCATGCCACGCTGGACGTGGAGGCGGTGCCGCACCTGGGCGGGACCAGGGCGCGCGCCACGCTGACGCCGGTCAGCCCGGCGGCGCTGGCCGGCCTGTCGCCCCTGCTGTCGGCCTTGTCGGCGCTGTCGGCCCCGGTCGGCCTGGACGGTTCGGCCGAACTCGGCCCTGGGTTCCAGCTCGGCTCGGCCCGGCTGGCTGTCGTGGTCGGGCCCGGCACGCTGGCGGCGGGCCAGGGCGTGGTCCACCTCGCAGAGGCAAAGGCCACCCTGTCCGGCAACTGGTCAGAGATCCATCTCGAGACAGCACGGATCGCCTTGGCCCAGCCTGACGGAGGGCCGGCCGCCGCCCCCGTCATCACCGCCCAGGCGGCGGCCACGCGGGCCGCGGGCGGACACGCGACGGTTTCGTTCGGCGTCGATGTCGACAGCGTCGCGATGGCCGAGCTCGACCGCTACTGGCCCGCCGGCACCGGCGGCGGGGCGCGTGCCTGGCTGGTGCAGAACGTCACCGCCGGCCGGGTCCGACAGGTCCACGTCGCCGGCAGCCTGGACGTCAGGCAGGATCTTTCCGACGCGACCCTGGCTTCGCTGTCCGGCGGGCTGCTGGTGGACGACGCGACGCTGTGGTGGCTGCGCCCGGTGCCGCCGCTGCAGCATGTGGACGGCCGTGTCAGCGTCGAGGGTCCGGATTCGGTGCTGGTGACGCTCGATCGCGGTGCGCAGAACGGGCTGGCGCTGTCGGCCGGTTCCTCCCTGCGCATCACCGGCCTGCAGGCGTCACACCAGTTCGGCGACGTTGCCGTCGGCCTGTCGGGACCGCTGTCGGACGCCCTGGCCATCCTCAACCACCCGCGGCTGAAGCTGCTGTCGCGCGGCAACGTGGACGTGGTGGACCCGGCCGGCACGGTGCGCGCCCGGCTGACCCTGCACGTGCCGCTCGAGGACCGGGTGACGATGGACGACATACCGATCAGCGCCACGGCGACGCTGGCCGGCGTGCATCTCGGCCGCATCGTCGGCGGGCGCGACCTGGACCGCGCCAACCTGAGCCTGAAAGTCACCGGCGACGGGCTGGATGTGGGTGGCGACGGGTCGGTGGCGGGCATCCCGGCCAAGCTGGCGTTGCAGATGGATTTCAGGAACGGGCCGCCCGGCCAGGTCCTGCAGCACCTGACGGCGGATGGACGCGCAACCGGGCCGCAACTGCTGGCGGCCGGCGTGCCGGACAAGCTCGTCGCGGTGATGACCGCCGGCGCGGCCGGGCTGCACGTGGACTACGCCGGCCGCCGCGACGGCATGTCCGCCCTGCAGCTCGACGCCGACCTGGCTTCGGCGGCGCTGACCACCCCGCTCGGCTGGTCCAAGCCGGCCGGGTCCGGGGCGACGGCCGGCGCCCGTGTCCTGCTGAACCGCGGCCGGCTGGCCGGCGTGGAGAACCTGCACGCCGAAGGCCTTGGCCTGTCCATCGTCAGCCGGGCGCAGCTCGCGCCGGGGAAGCCACGTGCCTTGCTGCTGGACCGCTTCGCGCTCGGCCGCACCAGAGGGACGGGCAGGATCACCTTCCCCTCCGGCCCGCGTGACCCGGTCAGCGTCCGCCTGTCGGGGCCGGTGCTGGACCTCTCCTCCTACCTCGACACGCCGTCGCCTCCCGCGGCCAAGGCACAGAGGCCGGCAGCACCGAAATTCGCAGCACCCAGGCCGGGCGAGGCTCCCGGCCCGCCCTGGTCGGTGAACCTGGCGTTCGACCAGGTGCAGCTCGCACATGGCCGGTCGGTGGCGCCGCTGACCGCGCGGGCGGCGAGCGACGGCGTGCGCATCCTGCACGCCGAGCTGGCGGCGGGCGCTCCCGGCCAGTTCGGCGGCAGCATCGTGCCCGACGGCAGCGGGCGCCGCCTCACCCTGCAGGCCGACGATGCCGGGCTGGTGCTGGCGGCGGCGGGGATGGCGGACAACCTGACCGGCGGCGCGCTGCAGCTCGACGGACGCTTCGATGACCGACGGCCCGGATCGCCGCTGACCGGCACGGTGACTTTGCAGACGTTCCAGGTCACCCAGGCGGCCGGCATCGGCCGGCTGCTGCAGGGGGTGACCCTCTACGGCCTGGTGGACGCGCTGCGCGGCCCCGGCCTGCGGTTTTCCAAGCTGGTGGCGCCGTTCCGCTGGCAAAACCGGGTGTTGCACCTGACCAGCGCGCGCGCCTTCTCCCCCTCGCTCGGCATCACCGCGCAGGGCGACATCGACCTGAACCGGCAGGTGGCCGACGTGACCGGAACGGTGGTGCCGGCGTATTTCTTCAACCAGCTTCTGGGCAACCTGCCGCTGGTCGGGCGGCTGTTCTCGCCGGAGAAGGGGGGCGGGGTGTTCGCCGCCCGCTACTCTGTGCGCGGGCCTTTGGATAATCCCAAGGTGGGGGTCAATCCTTTGGCGGCGTTGACGCCCGGGTTCCTGCGGGAGGGGTTCGGATTGTTCTCCCGGTAAGAATGCTTTTCAAAACTCCCTAGGCCGAGTCGAAACGGGCGTCAGACGGCCGGCACAGTAGAGTTTTGACAGACACTCGAAGGTCGGGGCGCTGCCCCGAACCCCGCTGGGGTCCGCGGCCCCAGACCCCTGTCAAGCGCCGGCTATAATCAGGTTGTCTATGCGGATGGTGGGGGCGTCGGTGCCTCTTCGGAAGACCAGGTCGTTGGCGGGGACGAGCGTTGCGAACATCTCCACCAGGTTGCCGGCGACCGTGATCTCGGCCACCGGCTCGGCCAGTGCGCCCTGGCGTATCATGAAGCCGGCGGCGCCGCGGCTGTAGTCGCCGGTCAGGCCGTTGATGCTGGTGCCGATCATTTCGGTTATGTACAGCCCCTCCTCGATGTCGGCCATCAGCTCGGCAGGACTTGCCTCGCCCGCCGCCATGTAGAGGTTGGTGGCCGACGGGCCGGGCGGGCCGCCGGTGCCGCGGCTGGCGTGGCCGGTGGTGCGCAGGCCGAGCTGGCGGGCGCTGCGGCTGTCCAGCACCCAGCTGGTCAGCACGCCCGACTCTATAAAGGCGCGCGGCCTGGTAGGCACGCCCTCGGCGTCGAACGTGCCGGATCGGCTCCCGCGTACGCGCCTCGGGTCGTCATGGATGAACACCCCGTCGCGGAACAGCTTCTGGCCCATCCTGTCCTTGAGGAAGCTGGTGCCGCGGGCCACGCCGGCGCCGTTGATCGCCCCCGACAGGTGACCGACCAGGCTGCTCGACACGCGCGGGTCGTAGACCACCGGCATGCGGCCGGTCTTCGGCCGGGTCGGGTTCAGCCGTGCCACCGCGCGCTCGCCGGCGCTGTGGCCGATCTGGGCGGGATCGTCCAAATCGGCGAGGTGAACCGCGCCGTGATAGTCGTAGTCCCGCTGCATCCCGGTACCGGCGCCGGCGATCACGCTGGCCGAGTGCGAGTGGTAGCTGCGGGCGTAGCGCCCGGCGAACCCGGCCGAGGTGGCCAGGTACATCTCGGTGCGGCCGAAACCGGCGCTGCCGCCCTCGGAGTTGGTGACGCCGTGCACCGCCAGCGCCGCCGCCTCGGCGGCCTCGGCGCGGGCGATCAGCGCGTCCACCGTGGGTTCGGCGGGGTCGAGCAGGTCGAGGACACCGGCATCCTCCGGCGGGGCGGCGTCTGCGCACAGATCGGCGAGCGGATCGTCCGGCACCACCCGCGCCATGGCGATGGCGCGCTCGGCCAATGTGTCGAAGCTGGCCGGATCGACGCTGGAGGCGGACACGATGGCGCTCTTGGCGCCGGTGAACACCCGTAGGCCGAGATCCTTCGATTCCGAGCGTTCCAGCGTCTCCGTCGTGCCCATGCGCCGCTCCACGCTGAGCGAGACACGGCCGACCAGGATCGCGTCGGCTCGGTCCGCACCGGCGCCGCGCGCGGCGTCGAGCAGCTGCTGCATCAGGTCGAGGCTCATGCCGCCAGACGCTCCGTGATCGAGGACAGGCTCGGCACGCTGCTTGCCGGCCCGATCGCGGCCAGCGTCGGCATGCCGCGGAAGATGCGCGCGGCGGCACGCCGTACGTCGTCCACGCTCACCGCCTCCAGCTTGGCGACGGTCTCGGCGGTGGGCACGATCCGGCCGAAGATCTGCATCTGGCGCGAGAGCTGCTCGCAGCGGCTGCCGGTGCTTTCCATGCTCATCAGGATGCCGGCCTTGACCTGCGCGCGGGCCCGGTTCAGCTCGGCCTGGTTGGCATCGACCTGCACGCGGTGCAGCTCCTCGAGCGTGGCCGGGACCAGCTCCGCCGCCTCCGTTTCCCCGGTGCCGGCGTAGATGCCGAACACCCCGGTTTCCACGTAGGGCGCGACAAAAGAATAGACCGAATAGACGAGGCCGCGTTTCTCCCGGATTTCCTGAAACAGGCGCGACGACATGCCGCCGCCGAGCAGGCCGGAGAGCAGCATCACCGGGTAGTAGTCGGGGTCCGAGTAGCCCACGCCGGGAAAGCCGAGCACGACGTGAACCTGGTCCAGGTCGCGCTCCTCGCGGAACTCGCCGCCGGCGTAGTGCCCGGGCTGCACCGGACGCGGCGCCTCCGCCGGCAGGTCGGCGAAGTGGCGGGCCACCAGCTCGACCACGCGGTCGTGCTCCAGCGCGCCGGTGGCCGCCACCACCACGTTGCTGGCCGCGTAATGGGCGCGCATGTAGGCCTGGATGTCGGCGCCCTGCATGCCGCGTATGATCGCCTCGGTGCCCAGCACCGGTCGGCCCATCGGCTGGCCGGGATAGGCCGCCTCCTGGAAATGGTCGAAGATGATGTCGTCCGGCGTGTCGTTCGCCTGACCGATCTCCTGCAGGATGACGCCGCGCTCCCGCTCCACCTCGTCGGGCGCGAAGGTCGAGTGGGTCAGGATGTCGCCGATGATGTCCGCACCCAGCTCCAGGTCTTCCTTGAGCATCTTCACGTAGTAGGCGGTCTGTTCGCGCGCGGTGTAGGCGTTGATGTGGCCGCCCACGTTCTCCACCGCCTCGGCGATCTCGGCGGCGGTCCGGCGCTCGGTGCCCTTGAAGGCCATGTGCTCGAGGAAATGGCTGACGCCGTTCTGCGCCGCCTCCTCGTTTCGTGTGCCGCTGGCGACGTAGGCGCCGAGCGAGACGGTCTCCACCCGGTCCATCGTTTCGGTGACCACCGTCAGGCCGCTCGGCAGCTTCGTGACGCGTATGGCGTCGGGTGTCATGCGTGGTTCCTTGCGACAAAGGCGCGGATGATGGCCTGGACCTGCGCCAGGTCGTTCGGCGCGTGCGAAAACTTTTCCGGCCTCTCATATAGGTCGGCGAGGTGCGGCGGCAGAGGGGGCTGCGAGCCGGTGGCAGCCAGCATGGCTTCGGGGAACTTGGCCGGGTGGGCGGTGGCGGCGGCCACCGTCGGCACGTGCGCGCAGGGGGCAGCCCGGCCGGCGGCGATGCCGATGGCGGTATGCGGGTCGGCCAGGTAGCCGCACGCCTCGTGCAGCCGGCGTATCTCGGCCGTGGTGCCGGCGTCGTTCAGCCGGAAGCCGTGGAACAGCGTGCGGGCGCGCTGCCAGGCCGCCTTGGGCACGTCCATGCGCCCGGTCGCGCGGAACCCCTGCATGGTCGCGGCCGTCAGCGCCGGATCGCGCCCCAGCAGCTCGAACAGCAGGCGCTCGAAGTTGGAACTCACGCCGATATCCATGCTGGGCGACAGGCTGGGCTCCACGCCGCGCACCGACATGTCGTTGCTGGCGAGGAAGCGGGTCAGGATGTCGTTGCGGTTGCTGGCGACGGTCAGCCGCGCTACGGGCAGCCCCATGCGTCTGGCGGCCCAGGCGGCCAGCACGTTGCCGAAATTGCCGGTGGGCACCGCGAAGGCCACCTGCTGTTCCGGCGCACCCAGCGCCAGGGCCGCCGCGACGTAGTACGGGATCTGGGCGGCGATGCGGGCCCAGTTGATCGAGTTCACCGCCGAGAGATGCGTCTGGTCACGGAACGCGGCGTCGGCGAACATCGCCTTCACCAGGTCCTGGCAGTCGTCGAAATTGCCGTCCACCGCGATGTTGGCGACGTTGGCCGCGGTCACCGTCGTCATCTGCCGACGCTGCACCTCGCTGGTGCGGCCGGCTGGGTGAAGGATGACCACGTCCACGCGCGCGCGGTCACGGCAGGCCTCGATGGCGGCGGACCCGGTGTCGCCGGAGGTGGCGCCGACGATGGTGATCCGCTGGTCGCGCGCCGCCAGCACGTGGTCGAACAGCCGCCCCAGCAGCTGCATCGCCAGGTCCTTGAACGCGAGCGTGGGGCCATGGAACAGCTCCAGCGCCCACAGCCCGGTGTCGAGCTGGACCATGGGAACGATGGCCGGGTGGCGGAACCCGGCATAGGCGTCCCGGCACAGCGTCTGCAGCGTGGCGAACGGGACGGCGTCGCCGACATAGGGCGCGATGACCCGGGCCGCGAGTTCCGCGTAGGGCAGCCCGCGCAGGCCCCGCAGGTCTGGCGGCGACAGATGCGGCCAGCTCTCGGGCACGTAGAGTCCGCCGTCCTCGGCCAGCCCGCGCAGCAGGACGCCGGCGAAATCCTGCGGTGCGGCCTGGCCGCGGGTGGAAACGTAGCGCATCGCCTGGTCGTCCTGCCCTTCCGGGGCCTACACCTTGGCCGGCACCTTGACCGGCGCCCGGGCGATCGACCGGATGGCCGGGCGCGGCCGGCCCGACGCCTCGCCGATCTCGCGGTCCTGCACTTCGATGAAGACCTTGGCCGGCTCGTCGCCATCCAGCCCGCCCAGTTCGGTGTAGGGCACGCGGCGGTTCGAGCTGCGCGTGCCGTCGACATAGGTCACGTCGAAGGCCACGAAGCTGCTGAGGATTTTCTTCTTAGGCGGCATCGGGGGTTTCCGGGTCGGCCGGCACCGGGGCGGCCTCCTCGCCGGCGGCGGCGCGGCGCTTGGCCTCGGCCTTCTCCGCTTTCTTGGCTTCCGCCTTGGCTTCCTTGGCGCGCTCGCGCTCGGCGCGTTGGAAGTTGTAGTTTGGTTTGAAGACCATCGGTTTCCTCGGCAAGGCTAGACTGGTTAGGGGGCTGTATGACAGAGACGCGTCGGCATCGCCACCGGGGCTGCCGGGACGATCACTGCCGAGGCGCGATCCGGTCGATCGCGGCGGCGAGTTTCAGGTCGCGGTCCGACAGGCCGCCCGCATCGTGCGTGGTCAGGGTGATGCTCACGCGGTTGTAGGTGTTTTCCCATTCCGGATGGTGGTCCTGCTGCTCGGCCAGCAGGGCGACGCGGCTCATGAACCCCCAGGCGGCGCTGAAATCGGCGAATTTCAGGCGGCGCCGCAGGGCGTCGCGGTCGGCCAGCTTCTCCCACAACGGCAGGGTTTGCGGCAGGCCTGCGCGTTGCGCGTCGGTCAGCTTCGTGGGCATGGGGTCTCCGATCATTGAGGAGGGTCGAGATGGCAGCCTACACCACCCCGCCGACCGAGGAGGACATCCTGCAGATGGCGGAGGCGGCCCTGGCCGCCCTGCCGCCGCGCCTGTCGCGCCACCTGCAGGGTGTGGCGATCCTGGTCGAGCCCCTGGCGGACGAGGACACGCTCGAGGGGCTCGGCCTCGACAACCCCTGGGAGCTGACCGGCCTGTACCACGGCATCCCGCTGACCGAACGCAGCGTGTCCGACCCGGTGCGGCTGCCAGACCGCATCGTGCTGTATCGCGACGCGATCCTGGTCGAGTGGATCGAGGCCGGCGAGGATCTGGGCCGCCTGGTGGCCAGCGTTCTGGTGCACGAGGCGGCGCATCATTTCGGCATGTCGGACGCGGAGATCGAGCGTATCGAGGCCGACATGCGGGGACGCTGAACGCGCGACCCGCCTGCTAGCCGAGCGTGTGCTGCAGGCCCGTCTCCAGCGCAGTTCGTGCCGAGAGCCCGAGCAAGGCGAGGGCGCGCTCCGGCGAGCCGACCGACCGCCTGATGTCGCCCGGCCGCGCCGGCCCGTGCCCGATGGGCGCGTTGGTTCGGCACAGGCGCTGCAAGGTTTCGGCCAAGTGCAGCACGGAGGTCTCGCGCCCGGTGCAGACGTTGCAGACCCAGGCGCCCGGTGCTGCCGGCAGATGGGCCATCGCCGCCTGCAGATGCGCCACCACGTCCGCCACGTAGACGAAGTCCCGAGTCTGGCCGCCGTCGCCGTGTACGCTGATCGGTGCGCCGCGCGCGCTGCGCTCGGCGAAGATCGAGATCACGCCGCTATACGGCGAGTCCGGGTCCTGCCGCGGGCCGTAGACGTTGAAGAAACGCAGCCCGAAACTCGGCACGCCATGCACCCCCCAGCCGACCGCCGCGTGCAGCTCCGAGCCGAACTTGTCCGCGCCGTAGGCGGTCTGCGGCGCGCAGGTCAGGCCCTCATGCGCGACGGCGTCGCCGACGTTGCCGTAGACCGCCGCCGAGGACGCATAGACCATCGGCAGGTGCCGCTCCCGGCAGGCATCCAGCACCGCGATCGTCCCCGTCAGGTTCACCCGGTGCGTGCCCGGCCAATCCTCGTTGGCGCGGGCCACGGAGGCGATGGCGGCCAGATGGAAGCAACCATCGGCCCCCTCCAGTGCAGCGGCCAGCGCCGCCGTGTCGCAGATGTCGGCCACCGTCAGCGCCGCACGCGGGTCCAGGTTGTGGCGATGCCCGGTGGAGAGGTCGTCCAGCACCCGGACGTGATGGCCGTCGGCGAGCAGCGCATCGACCAGGTGCGAGCCGATGAAGCCGGCGCCGCCGGTGACGAGGTAGGTCGGCATGCTTTGATCCCTAAGGCAGGAAATATTTAAGCCGCTTGGCGCAGGATGCCACGGCATCGCAACGTTCGTCCTGCGGAACCCGCAGACATCGATGGTGTGACACCGAATGCTTTACCGCTCCGTCAACGCTCCCGTAGAACGGCGCATGCCCGACACGACAGACAAGGCCTGCGCCGTCATCCTGGCCGCGGGCCTTGGCACGCGCATGAAGTCGGCGCGGCCCAAGGCGGCGCACCCGATCGCCGGGCGGCCGATGCTGCGCCACCTGATCGATGCCGCCGAACGGGTGTTCTCCACGGTCGTGGTCGTGGTCGGCCCCGGCATGGACGAACTGGCGCGAATGGCCGCCCCGCACGCGACCGCCACCCAGCACGACCGGCTCGGCACCGCCCACGCGGCGCTCTGCGCCGGCGACGCGTTCGGGTCTGGCGAGGTCGCGATCCTGTTCGCCGACAACCCGTTGATCCGGCCGGACACGCTGCGCCGGTTGCTGGCCGCAAGGCGGTCCGCTGGCGCTGGCCTGGCGCTGATGGCGATGCGCCCGGCCGACGCGGCGCGCTACGGCAGGCTGGTGGTGGCGGACGGCCCGGACGGCCCCGCGGTGCAGCGCATCGTAGAGTGGGCGGACGCGACGCCCACCGAGCGGGCCATCGACCTGTGCAACGCGGGCGCGCTGTGCGGCCCCGCCGACCGGCTGCTGGCCTGGCTGCGCGAGATCCGCCCCGACAACAGCAAGGGCGAGTACTACCTTACCGACCTGGTGGGCCTGGCGGTGCGCGACGGCGCGCGCGTCGTCGCCGTCGAGGCCGAGGAGGCCGAGCTGCGCGGCATCAACTCGCGCGCCGAACTGGCCGCCGCCGAGTCGGTGGTGCAGCAGCGCCTGCGCCTGGCGGCGATGGAGGGCGGCGCTACCCTGACCGCGCCGGAGACGGTGTTCCTGGCCCACGACACGGTGCTCGGGCCGGACACGGTGGTGGGCCCGCACGTGGTGTTCGGCCCCGGCGTGCGGGTGGACGGCCCGGCCGAGATACGCGCCTTCAGCCACCTCGAAGGCTGTCACGTGCAGGCGGGCGCCGTGGTCGGGCCCTACGCGCGCCTGCGGCCCGGCACGGTGGTGGGGCAGGGCGCGCATGTCGGCAACTTCGTCGAGCTGAAGGCGGCGACGCTCGGCGCCGGCGCCAAGGCGAACCATCTGAGCTACCTGGGTGACGCCGAGATCGGCGCCGGCACCAACATCGGCGCCGGCACCATCACCTGCAACTACGACGGCGCCCACAAGCACCGCACCACCATCGGCGAGCGGGTTTTCGTGGGCTCCGATTCGGTGCTGGTCGCCCCTGTCACGCTCGCGGACGGCGCGTTCGTGGCGGCCGGCAGCGTCATCACCCAGGACGTGCCCGAAGACGCCATGGCGTTCGGCCGGGCGCGCCAGACGGTCGTTCCCGGTCGGGCGGCCGCGTTCCGCGCCACCACGGGCAAGAAGGGCTAACGAGATGTGCGGCATCGTGGGCGTCATCGGGCGCGCGGACGCGGCCCCGCTGCTGCTGGAAGGGCTGCGACGCCTGGAGTACCGCGGCTACGACAGCGCCGGCGTCGCCACCCTGGTCAACGGCCACATCGAGCGCCGGCGTGCGCAGGGCAAGCTGGTGAACCTGGCCGCCTCGCTGGACCACATGCCCATGTCCGGCACCACCGGCATCGGCCACACCCGCTGGGCGACCCACGGTGCGCCCACCGAGAGCAACGCCCACCCGCACGGCACCGCCCGCGTCTCCGTCGTGCATAACGGCATCATCGAGAACCACGCCGAGCTGCGTGCCGAGCTGGAGGCGGAGGGCCAGGTCTTCTCCACGGAAACCGACACCGAGACGGTGGCCCAGCTGGTGGACCACCTGCTGGGCCAGGGCGCCACCCCGCCCGAGGCCGCACGCGCCGCGTTCGCCCGGCTGGAAGGGGCCTACGCGCTGGCGATCCTGTTTGCCGGCCATCCCGACCTGATCATCGGCGCCCAGCACGGCGCGCCGCTGGCGGTGGGCTACGGCGAGGGCGAGATGTTCCTGGGCTCGGACGCGCTGGCGCTGGCGCCGATGACCAGCCGCATCGCCTACCTGCGCGACGGCGACTGGGCGCTGGTCACCAGCGGCAGCGCCACCTTCTACGACGCGTCGGGCGGCGAGGTCTCGCGCGAGATCAAGCGCACCGCCCTGTCCGGTGCGTCCATCGGCCGCGGCGCGTTCCGCCACTTCATGGAAAAGGAGCTGCACGAGCACCCGGCGGTGATCGGCGACAGCCTGCATCGCATGGTGGACCCCGGTACCCGCGCGGTGGTCCTGCCCGATCTCGGCTTCGACCTGGCCGCCGTGCCGCGCTTCACCATGACCGCCTGCGGCTCGGCCTATTACGCGGGCCTGGTCGGCCGCAACTGGATCGAAAGCCTGGCCCGCATCCCGGTCGATGCGGACGTGGCCAGCGAGTTCCGCTACCGCGACCCGCCGATGACGACCGGCGGGGCGGGGCTGCTGATCAGCCAGTCGGGCGAGACCGCGGACACGCTGGCGGCGCTGCGCACGATGAAGGCGGGCGGCCAGACCATCCTGTCCATCCTCAACGTCGCCGAAAGCACCATGGCGCGCGAGAGCGACGCCGTGCTGGACACGGTGGCCGGCCCCGAGATCGGCGTTGCCAGCACCAAGGCCTTCACCGCCCAGCTCGCGGTGCTCGCCTGCCTGGCCATCGCACTCGCCCGCGCGCGCGGCACGATCGACCGGGCGCGGGAGGGCGAACTGACCGACGCGCTGCTGCGCGTGCCCGGCCACGCCGCCGAGATCCTGGCAGAGGCCGATGGCGCGGTGCATCGCATCGCCGCCCTGGTCGCCGAGGCGCGCGACGTGCTGTACCTCGGCCGCGGCAGCTGCTACCCCGTGGCGATGGAGGGCGCGCTGAAGTTGAAGGAGATCAGCTACATCCACGCCGAGGGGTATGCCGCGGGCGAGATGAAGCACGGGCCGATCGCGCTGATCGACCGCTCGGTGCCGATCATCGGCATCGCCCCCTCCGGCCCGCTGTTCGAGAAGACCGCCAGCAACCTGCAGGAGGCGCACGCACGCGGCGGCCAGATCATCCTGCTGAGCGACGCGGCCGGCGTCGCCCGATTGCGCCACATCGCCGTGGACACCTTGACGCTTCCAGACGCGCATCCGTTTGCCGCACCGCTGCTCTACAGCATTCCGGTCCAGCTTCTTGCCTACCATGTCGCCGTTCTGCGCGGCACGGACGTCGACCAGCCTCGCAACCTGGCGAAATCTGTCACCGTGGAGTGAGACAGGCGGGGTATGCAAACTTTCCATAAGCAAGGACTGCTTTTTTGAAAAGCAGCAGACTTTTTGTCGTGCTGTCGCGGCGTGTGCTGCAAAGGGCTGGTTTGGGACCGAAGTAGTTTGCCTTGCGGATCAAGGCGGCACGCCCGCACTTGTGCAGGCTGCCGGAAGCAGCGCGGGCGGTACATCGGCTGCGATCCGCAGCCGTGGCGTCAGGACAGCACGGCGAGATCGGCGGCCACCGACAGCGGCATCCAGGCGCGCCGTCGTCCCTGCGTTGCGGCCTGCACCAGCTTTTGCGCCGCGATCCAGTCGATGACCGTGGAGGCCCAGAGCAGAACGACGAAAGGCGGGTTCCAGGCGGCGTAGAGGAGGTAGCTGGCCAGCGGAAGCTTGACCTTCCTCGTGGTCCGGTCGGACGGCATGGCATGAAGCGCCACGACGTTGGCGAAGAAGACGACGAAGGTCAGGGAATTGAAGACCAGGTCGTCCTCCCGATGGTCGGCTATGCTCGTGCTCATGCCAGTTCGATTCGGCTCCGGTCCCGGTGGCGGGCGGCGCACGCCGGGCGGCAGCCCCGCGTCACCCGCCCGGAAACGCCTGCATCGGCCTGATGCTCCCGCCGGTGCCGGGCATGGCGAAGCGGCGTGTGCAGGCGCTTGGCGCTCGCAGCACCCGGCCGGCCTTGGCCAGGGCTGCGGCAAGGACATGCGCGCTGGCAGAGGCTTCCAGCGCACCGATCGGGCTCACCAGCTCACGCAGCAGCAGCATGGCTTCGAAAGCGCGTTGCTCCTGCGCCAGGGCCAGCGTGTCCAGCAAGGCCGCCTCGTCCTCGCTGACGCAGGGCGCGTAGACACAGCCGATCATGATGACGCGGGTAGCCGTCCGGCTCACCGCCCGCATGAAGCTGTCGAACGCCGGCGCTGCCTCGCTCGCGTCGAGTTCGGCCAACACCTCGGCAACCTGCCAGGCGGGTCCGGCAGGGCGCCGAGACCCCATGTCCCAGATGCGCATGCACCAGAGCAGCAGCGCCCGCTCGAACGAGAGCGCGATGCGGTGGTTCATGTCGTCGAACATCCGGAGTCTCCTCAAGCCTGAGAGACGCTAGACGCGAATGCGAGTTATTCGCAACTTAAATGTGGCGTTCCGGCGGGGCAGGCGCGGTGGGGTTGACGACCAGACGGGTGCGGGGAGCACCGTCCCATCAGACGCTGGCGCACTCGGCGGGCGCGTCGATCTCGGTCGGGGCCGCCCGGCTGCCGGGCTGCGCCTCGAACATCGTCGCAGTCACGGCCATCAGGCCGCAGCGCGTTCCCGTGGGCGGTGCCGCGTCGAGCGAGACGATCTCGAGCAATCGGCCGCGCACCTCGATGGTGACGTGCGAGACCGGCCCCACCGAGCGTGCGAACATCACGCAGGCTTCCCCATGGCCCGGGACCAATGCCAGCTGGTGCGGCCGCAGCAGCGCCAAAGCCGGGCCGTCGGCCGCCGCCACGCGGAACGACGCCACGGGCAGGTTCTCCGCCTGCATCATGCCGGCCCGCACCACGCCCTCGAGACGGATCGTCGGCCCCAGGAACTCGAACACGAACGGGTCTGCCGGCGCGTGTTCCAGCTCGTCCGGCGTGCCGAGCTGCAGGATGCGGCCGCCGCGCATCACCGCCACCCGGTCGGCAAGCTCCACGGCCTCGCTTTGGTCGTGCGTGATGAAGATGCTGGTCAGGCCGAGCCGCGTGTGCAGCGCGCGCAGCCAGCTGCGTATCTCCTTGCGCACCAGCGGGTCCAGCGCACCGAACGGTTCGTCGAGCAGCAGCAGCTTGGGCGCGGTGGCCAGTGCCCGGGCCAGCGCCACGCGCTGCTGCTGGCCGCCGGACAGCTGTGCCGGGCGGCGTTGCGCCAGGTCCGGTATCTGCACCAGTTCCAGCAGTTCCGCGACACGGGCGCGTATCTGCGCATCGGGCATCAGCCGCTGCACGCGCAGGCCGAAGGCCACGTTCTCGGCCACCGTCATGTGTCGGAACAGCGCGTAGTTCTGGAACATGAAGCCGATGTTGCGCCGTCGCGCGGCCACACCCGCCATGTCCCGGCCGGCAATCTGCAGCCGGCCCTCGTAATGGGTCTCCAGCCCCGCGATCACCCGCAGCACGGTGGTCTTGCCCGCCCCCGACGGCCCGACCAGGGCCAGGAACTCGCCGGGTTGCACCGCCAGGTCGATCGCGTGCAAGGACGGCACGCCGCCGTAATGCTGCGTCAGGCCGGTCAGGGTAACCGTCATCGTTCCGCCCCGAGATGGGTGCCGAGCCGCCATTCCAGCCCCGCCTTGACCGCCAGCGTCACCAGGGCGAACAGCCCGAGGCACGCGGCCATGGCGAAGGCGGCAGCCGATTGATAGTCGTTGTAGAGCGTCTCGATGTGCAGCGGCATGGTCTCCGTGACCCCGGGGATGTGGCCCGAGACGACCGACACGGCGCCGAACTCCCCCATGGCGCGCGCGGTGCACAGCAGCACCCCGGCCAGCAGCGCCCAGGCGATGTCGGGCAAGGTCACGCGAAAGAACGTCGAGGCGAAACCCGCGCCCAGCATGGCGGCCGCTTCCTCCTGCGCACGGCCCTGCGCCTGCATCAGCGGCATCACGGTGTGCGCCACGAACGGAAAGGTGACGAACACCGTGGCCAGCACGATGCCGGGCACGGCGAACACGATCTGCACGTCATGCGCGGCCAGCACGTGGCCGAACCAGCCATTGGCACCGAACAGCAGCACCCAGACCAGGCCGGAGATGACGGGCGAGATCGTCAGCGGCAGCTCGACCAGCACCAGCAACGCGCGCTTGCCGGCGAAATCGAACTTCACCAGGCACCAGGCGGCGGCCAGGCCGCACACCGTGTTCAGCGGCACGGCGATCGCCGCAACCAGCAGGGTCAGGCGTATGGCGGCCAGCGCGTCCGGCTCGACCAGCGCGTCGCGGGCGAAGGCGGGTCCGTGGCTCAGCGCTTCCGCGAACACCGTGCCGAGCGGCAACAGGAACAGCACGCCCACGATCACGAGGGCGGCGGCCAGCAGCAGCGCGCGGATCATAGGCGCGCTTCCAGCCGCCGCTGCACCACCGTCAGCGTGCTGAGCACCAGCAGCGAGCCCGCCAGCATGGCCATGCCGATGCAGGCCGCACCCGCATAGTCGAACTCCTGCAGCCTGGTCACGATCAGCAGCGGCGCGATCTCGCTCACCATCGGCATGTTGCCGGCGATGAAGATCACCGAGCCGTACTCGCCGACGCCGCGGGCGAAGGCGAGCCCGAAACTGACCAGCAGGGCGGGCGTCAGCGCCGGCAGCACCACGCGCAACAGCGCCTGCCAGGGTGTGGCACCCAGCGTGGCCGCCGCCTCCTCGGTCTCCGGCGGCAGGTCGCGCAGCACCGGCTCGGTGGTGCGGACCACGAAGGGGATCGACACGAACACCAGCGCCACCAGGATGCCGAGCGGCGTGTAGGCCACCTTGATGCCCAGCCCGGCGAGCGGCGCCCCGAGCAGGCCGTTCGGCCCGAACAGGTCGGTCAGGGTGATGCCGGCCACCGCCGTCGGCAGGGCGAACGGCAGGTCGACCAGGCTATCGAGCAGGCGTCGGCCCGGAAAGCGCAGCCGAACCAGCACCCAGGCCAGCAGCAGCCCGAGCGGCAAGGCGATGGCGGCGGCCAACGCCGCGCAGCCGAAACTTAGCCGCAGCGCCGCGTACACCCGCGGCTGTGCCAGCGACGCCAGCACGCCGGCCGGACCGAGGCTGAGCGCGCGCAGCGCCAGGGTGGACAGCGGTATCACCACGATCAGCCCGACCCAGCCCAGCGTCACCGCCAGGGCCGGCCCGAACCCCGGCAGGGCCGACCGTGCCCTCGCGCTCACTTGCCCGGCTGGTAGATGTGGTCGAACAGCCCGCCATCCCCGAAATGCTTCGGCTGGACCAGTTTCCAGCCGCCCAGGGTGGCGATGTCGTAGGTGCGCACGGCCGGGAAGTTCGCCGCGTACCTGGCCGCGACCGCCTGGTCCTGCGGCCTGAAATAGTGCTTGGCGCCGATCTCCTGCCCCTGCGGGGTGAACAGGAAGCGCAGGTAGGCTTCGGCCAGCTTCTGCGTGCCATGCTTGGCGGCGATCGTGTCGACCACGGCGACCGGGGGCTCCGCCTTCACGCTGATCGACGGGTAGACGACGTCGAACCGGCCGGCGCCGAGATCCTTCGACGCGAGCAGGGCCTCGTCCTCCCAGGCCAGCAGCACGTCGCCGATGCCGCGTTGGACGAAGGTGTTTGTGGCCCCGCGCGCGCCGGAATCCAGCACCGGCACCTGGTGATAGAGCTTCGTGAGGAACGCCTGCGCGGTCGCCTCGCTGCCGCCGGGCTGGTGCAGCGCCCAGATCCAGGCTGCCAGATAGTTCCAGCGCGCGCCGCCGGAAGTCTTGGGGTTGGGCGTCACGACCGCGACACCCGGCTTCAGCAGGTCCGGCCAGTCGTGCAGGGCCTTGGGGTTGCCGTGTCGCACCAGGAACACGACGGTGCTGGTGTAGGGGGTGGCGTTGTCCGGCAGGCGCGTCTGCCAGTCCGCGGCGATCAGCCCGCGTTTGGCGATGGCATCGATGTCGCCGCCCAGCCCGAGCGTGACCACGTCGGCCTGCAGCCCGTCGATGACCGCGCGGGCCTGCGCGCCCGAGCCGCCATTGGACGTCTTGATCGAGACGGCGGGATGGCCCTGCGCCTCCCATACGGTCGCGAATTGCGCGCTGATGTCGTAATACAGCTCGCGGGTCGGGTCATAGGAGACGTTGAGGAGCGCCGTCTGCGCGCGGGCCATGCCCGTCGCGAGCACGAGGATGCAGGCGGCCAGCCTGATGCCATGACGCGTGGTCGTTGGAGACACCGTCTAATCCTATAACCGTGGTGGGATACGTCTCACACGCGGTAACAGAGTGTGTCAACAAGGATGCGGGATCGCACCGAGGCGGCGCGGCCGCTGCCGGCCATGGTCTTCGGGCCAGCCATAAGTATCTCCCCGCGGCTGGCGGCGACGTTCGCGCCCGCGGCTCAGGCGGCGCCCATGTAGTCCATCTTGCCGAGCGGCACCCCGTTGTGGCGCAGGATCGCGTAGGCCGTCGTCAGGTGGAAATACAGGTTCGGCAGCACGAAGCCAGTCAGGTAGTCGGCGCCGGAGAACTGCATCTCCCGCCCCGGGAACTTCAGCACGATCTCCCTTGTGTCGCTGCCCTCGAGCTTCGCCGCGTCGATCGTCTCGAGGAACGCGACGGTCTTGCCGATGCGCGCCTGAAGTTCCTCGAACGTCGTCTCGGTGTCGGGAAAGCTAGGGGCGTCTGTCCCCGACAGCCGGCCCGCCGCGTTCTTCACCGTGTCGGACGCAATCTGCACCTGCCTGGACAGCGGGTGCATGTCGGGGGCCAGACGTGCCGCGACCAGCACGGCCAAGTCCAGCTTGCGCGACACCGCATCGGCCTCGGCCTTTTTCAGCAGGCTGCCGAGGTTGTGCATGCCGCGGATGAAGACGGGAATGGAGGCGGTGTACATCGAGAACGGCATGGGTTGCTCCGGGCCTTGGTCGCGGCCTCTTACGTCATCGAACCGGTCCTGCATAACCCCCGTTGGCCGGACGAATCCCTGTTTACCCTCAGGGGATCATCCACGGCACCACGTATTGCTGCAGCACCACCAGCACGCCGAGCAGCAGCGTCAGCGCCACGCTGTGCTTGAAGGTGCGGGCGAAGACCACGCCCTCCTGGCCTTTCAGGTCGGTGACCGACACGCCGGTCGCGATGTTCTGCGGCGAGATCATCTTGCCCATCACGCCGCCGGACGAGTTGGTGGCGGCGATCAGCACGGGGTTCAGGCCGAGCTGGTTGGCCGCGACCACCTGCAGGTTGCCGAACAGCGCGTTGCCGGACGTGTCGCTGCCCGACAGGAACACCGCGACCCAGCCGAGGAACGGCGAGACCAGCGGGAAGACGATGCCCATGGAAGCGACGCCGAGGCCGAGCGTGTAGTTCAGCCCGGAGTAGTTCATCAGGTAGGCCAGCGCCACGATCAGCGTCACCGTCAGGATGGCGATCCGGCTCTGCCGCCAGGTGGCGACGATGCACTGCATGAAGCGGCCCGGCCCGACGCCCACCAGCGCGGCGGTGACGATCGCCGACAGCAGGATGGCCGTTCCGCTCGCCAGCGGCTGGAAGCTCCAGTTCGCGGCGTAGAGCTTGTTCTTGTAGAGGGTGATCGCGATCTGGTTGTGCAGGCCCGGCCACGGGATGACCTGCTGGCCGATCGTGAACACCTTGAAGTGCGTCCACAGGATGACGACGACGGACACGGTGACCCAGGGTAGCCAGCCTTGCCAGGCCGGCACCGCGCCCGCGACCCGGGCGGTCTCGGCCGCGTCCGCGCCGATCGCTTGCGCCAGGTTGGCGTTCGCGAGCCTGAGGCGCACGGAGAAGGTCTCGTCCAGAGCCGGCTGCCAGACACGCAGGAACAGCAGCGTCACGGCGAGCGAGACCAGCGAGGAGATCACGTCCGTCAGCGCGTAGTCGAGAAAGTTCGACGACAGGAACTGGCCGAACGCGAAGCTGCCGCCCGCCACCAGCAGCACCGGCCACAGCGCGCGCACCGATCGCATGCCGCCGTAGACCGCCATGACGTAGAACGGCAGCAGCAGGGCCATGAACGGCAATTGCCGGCCGATCATGGCGCCGAGCCGCACCGGGTCGAGGCCCGTCACCTGCCCGAGCACGGTGACCGGGGCACCGAGGGCGCCGAACGCGACCGGTGCCGTGTTGAAGATCAGCGTGAAGGTCAGCGCCTCGAGCGCCGGAAAGCCGACCAGGATCAGCAGGGCGCTGGTGATGGCGACCGGCGTGCCGAAGCCGGAAATCCCTTCGAGGAGGCAGCCGAAACAGAAGCCGATGACCACGAGGACGACCCGCCGGTCGTTCGGCAGGTGGTTCAGCACCCAGTCACGGAACGCGTCGAACCGCCCGGAGACGACGGCGATGTTGTAGAGCAGCAGGGCGTTGAACACGAGCCACATGATCGGCCAGAGCGCGAACACCGCGCCGGCGGCGATGCTGTCCAGGGCGAGCGGCACCGGCAACCGCCAGACCAGGGTGGCGATCAGCAGCGCGGTGACGAGGCCGGCCAGCGATGCCTGCCAGGCCGGACGACGCAGCACGCCCAGCAAAACCAGCACGACAGCCACCGGCAGGATCGCGACCAGAAACGACAGGATCAGACTACCGGCGACCGGCGTCAGCAACTGATGGAACATGTTTTCTCCCTTTTTGGGGGGAGGTTGCTCACCCTGCGCCAGTCTTGCAACCCGACTTCATCAGGCCCGCCGAGACGCGATCGGATGGACACACGTCCTTTCTGCACTCCTCAGAGAGGAAGGCCTTCTTTCTTGAAAGAAAGAAGCAAAGAACTTTTGTCTATTGAGAGGTGATGCGAGTGGGAAATGGGCCTGGGCGCCTCTTGCGGGCGAGGTCGGCGCCCAGGCCTTCGCTTCAGGAGATGGCGCCGTTCAACTTGTCCGGGAAGAACAGGTAGTTGCTGGCCGATCCGCCGCCATAGACGATGTTGAGCACCTGGTTCGGGGTGCGCGGGAAAGCCAGGCTGTTGTCGTCGGTCGGCACCACGTTGGGCCGGCCGTTCAGCGTCGGGCCCTGGTCGTCCTGTGCACCAGACAGGCTGGCGCGCAGCGCGCTGATCTTGTCAGCCTTGCTGGCGAGCCCCTCGCTGGTCTGCAGGATGATGGAGCGGATCTCGGCGGCGTGATACGCCTCCACCGCCAGGATGCTGCCAGCCGCGGTCAGGTAGCCCTTGCTGGTGATCGAGGCCGCGGCGCCAAGATACGCCGTCACGCCCACGTCCTCGAAGACAAAGGCGCCCAGCACGAATTCGCCCTCGCTGGCGAAGGGGTTGAAGCGACCCGCAAGACCGGCAGCCATGCCGAGCGCAGGGAAGGCGCTGCTGAAGTCGATGGCCGGGCGCGCCACCGCAGCCTTGCCCAGGGCCTTGCGCAGGAACAGAACGTGCTTGAGTTCGTCGTTGGCGACCTCGCGGGCGTATTCGAAGTAGCGCTTGTTCTTGAAGGTCACCTGCGAGCCGCCGGACACGCCGCCGAGCATGCCGGTACCGTGGATGGCGTGGTCGGGCAGGCCGTGGCCGTTGACGGCGAGCTGGTAGAACTCCGCTTCCAGGTATTCGAGGTTGAGCGCGAAGTTCAGGATGTCCTCGTCGGTGATGGCCTCCTGCGCCTCGGCCGTGCGCGCAAAACCCATCGTGGCGGCACCGAGCGCGGCAGCGCCGATGCCGGCCCCGCGTAGCAGGCCACGGCGGCTGGCGAGCTGCGCCATCTCGAATGTATCGTCTTGGGACATAAGGTTTCCTCGGGATCGGAAGCGCCGTCCAGACGGACGGAGCGCGGTTTTGACACCGCATGCCGACTACGTGGCGCGCTCCGATCCGGATGCAGTGCAGCTCGGGTGGGACGACCAGGTCGGGCGTGATCCGGCTCAAGCATGGGATGCGACAGCCTACCTGGCGCCTGCCCGGTTATCGTCCGTGCCGGCGCCGAGAGGTCCGCCGCCGACCGATGCGCCCGCAGATGCGCCGATATAAGGGCCGGCACCGCTGCTGCTGAAACCGGGCTGCCCGGTCGGCCGGGCCGCGCTGTCCGACAGGGCGCAACCGGCGGCGCCGAGAGCCAGCAGCAAGACCAGGACTTTCACACGAGCCTCCGCATCACAGGGCCGCCACCATGCGCGCTTCGACATGCGGCCGCCACATGTTCGGAGCCCAGAACAGGCACACGCTTGAGCAGAAGGCGCATAGGGCTTTGGCGAAGGTACGCGCGCGGAGCGAATGGTTTCAAACTACGCCCGCGACGGCCATTGCGACAGTTCAAGGCGCAGCACTGCCCCCATCGATAGAGATGTTGCCTCTGTCTGCGTTTGCAAAATTTCGCCCAACGAGGCGGAAGAGCTACGGCGTGATCGGGCAGGATTTGCTATCCGTCGTTCTAGCGAGAGGCTGAAGCATCGGCACGGTTGGAGTGAAGCTGGAGAACGGGGCAAGGCAAGCTGCCCTGTTACCCGATTCCCAAGGCCAGCCCACGCGGCAATGCCGCTTCGGCACGCGCCTACCTCCAGCCCCGATGCCAGCCATAGCGAGGATGCCACCAGCCCCAGCCGAACCGCCGGTGGTAACGCCACAGATAACCAGGCCCGGGGATAGCATAGGTCGGTCCAACGTACGCCACGCCAGCCGGCGCAGCATATGGGCCAGGGCCGGCGTAAGGTCCGGGTGCAGCGTACGGCGCAGGGGCGGCATAGGTTGCTGGGGCGGAGTAGGGGGCCGGCGTCGCCTCGACGACACATCCGCCGAGCGTTGCAACCAGCAATGCGGAAGCCACTAAACGCGACATCTTCCCGTCTCCGTTGAACATCGATTGCGACACAAAGCCTAGCTACAAGCTAGCTAGACCCCCACCGAAAGACGAGTCACCGACACGTAAATTATTGTAAACATTGGCGGACCCGAAAGGATTCGAACCTTCGGCCTCTGCCTTCGGAGGGCAGCGCTCTATCCAGCTGAGCTACGGGTCCTGCGTGGGAAGCCTTAGCAAGCTCGGGTCAGAATGGCCAGACCCGGCGCTGGCCGGCGCCGTCCAGGGCGTGGGCGGGCAGGGCGGCGGCCACGTCTGCGGCCCAGGCGTGGTCGGCCTGCCAGGCGGCGGCGTTGATGTCTGCGCCCGACGGCAGCCAGCGATCCGGGTCGTCCAGCCAGGACAGCACGTCGGCATCCACCAGCGCGCGTCCCAGGTCGCGTGTCAGCAGGTGGTAGCCGCCGAGGTAGAAACCCCGCCGCACGCCGGCCGGCAGCTTGGCCCAGGCGGCGGCCGTGGCTTCCGGCGGGATCACCTGGTCGCGCCGGCCGTCCAGGACCAGCGTGTCGGGCGGCAGCCGGGCGGCGGCAGCCTGGGCGCCGTCCATCAGATCCACGAGCCCGCGCAGCATGGCGACGGTGGCGCCGCGCAGGGTCAGCGGGTCGCGCGCCAGGCGCAGCAGGGCCTCGCGGTTGTCGCTGGCGGCCACGTCCAGCGGCACCTCCTGGCCGGTCAGCCGCCAGCCCGGCGCCACCCCGGCCGCCACCCACAGCGCGGTGCGCAGCACGAGCGGCATCTGGGCGCGGCCCCACACCGCGGGGGAGTAGAGCACGTAGGCGTCGGCGGTGGCCGGCGCGCGTGCCGCCAGGCACATCACCACGGCACCGCCCATGCTCTCGCCCATCAGCACCAGGCGAAGGCCTGGGTTCTGGGCCCGCAGCCGGCCGGCGAGCTCGGCCGCGTCGTCCACCATGGTCTGCTGGCCAGCCCACACGCCGCGATCCGCCGTGGCCCCGAAGCCGCGCTGGTCCGGTGCCACAACCGTGTAGCCGGCGGCCGCCAGCCCGGGTGCCGGGTACTCCCAGGCGTCGCGGCTGTCGGTGAAGCCGTGCAGGGCCAGCACGACCCCGCGCGGCGCCGTGCCCGCCGGCGGGCGCCACACCCGCGCCGGCAGGTCGAAGCCGTCGCGCATGCGGAACACGATGTCGGGCGCGGGGAAGGGCGCGGTGCTGGGCAGGGTGGAGCCGACCGGGGTGGCCGGCGCGGCGGCCAGGCCGCGATCCGGACCCTGCGCCAGCAGCAGCGCCACGGCCGCGGTTGAAACAGCCACCCGCCGGCGTATCATGCGGCCAACCCCCGACAATCAGCAAGGCACAGAGTATGGCGTTCGGCGCGCAGACCCCAACCCCCGCCATCGGCACCGTAGAGACCATCCTGGTGGACAGCCGCGTGGTGGCCTGCGACGGCGGCGACGGGCCGCTCGGCCACCCGCGCGTCTGGCTGCGCATCGAGCACCAGCAGACCTACTGCCCGTACTGCTCGCGCGTCCTCGTGCTCAAGCCCGGCGCCGGCGGCGACGAGCACTGAGCGCCACGGTCGTGCCCGACCAGCCAGGCATGGCGTTCGACCTGCCGCCCGAGCCGGCCCGGCCGGAGGCCGCACCGGCCAGCGGGCAGCCCAACCTGGTACTGATCGACGGCTCAGGCTACATCTTCCGCGCCTTTCACGCCCTGCCGCCGATGACCCGGGCGGACGGCACCCCGGTCAACGCGGTGTTCGGCTTCACCAACATGCTGGCCCGGTTCCTCGCGGGCCATGTCGGCACCCACCTGGCCGTGGTGTTCGACGCCGGCAGCCACACCTTCCGCAACCGCATCTACGACCAGTACAAGGCGCACCGTCCGGAGCCGCCGGACGAGCTGATCCCGCAATTCAAGCTGGTGCGCGACGCGACCGCCGCTTTCGGCGTCGCCTGCGTGGAACTTCAGGACTGGGAGGCGGACGACCTGATCGCGGCCTATGCCCGCGCCGGCGTGGAAAGCGGGGCCACCGTCACCATCGTCAGCTCGGACAAGGATCTGATGCAGCTGGTGCGGCCTGGCGTCGCCATGCTGGACCCGATCAAGCAGAAGCCGATCGGGCCCGCCGAGGTGCTGGAGAAGTTCGGCGTGACGCCGGACAAGGTGATCGACGTGCAGGCGCTGATGGGCGACAGCGTCGACAACGTGCCAGGCGTGCCCGGCATCGGGCCGAAGAACGCGGCCGAGCTGATCAACCAGTACGGTGACCTGGAGGCGGTTCTGGCGGCTGCTTCGTCCATGAAGCCCAGCAAGCGTCGCGACAACCTGCTGGCCCATGCCGAAGCCGCGCGCGTGTCGAAAAAACTGGTGCGGCTGTGCGACGAGGCGCCGATGCCGCTGCCGATCGAGGCCATGGTGACCGGCCCGCTAGACCGCACCCGGTTGAGCGACTGGCTGCACGGCATGGGGTTCCGCAGCACCGCGCTGCGGCTCGGCCTGGACAGCGCCGCCCCGGTCCAATCGGACGCCGAGCCCGAGGCGGGGCAGGCCCCCCGCGCCGCCAGCGCCTACGGCCCCTACGAGACCGTGGCCACCGAGGACGCCCTGGCTGCCTGGATCGCCGAGGCGACCCGCGCCCGCCGCGTGGCGCTACACGTGCAGACCGACCTCGACCCGCGTCCGTGGCGCGCCGCCCTGCTCGGCGTGGCACTCGCCACGGCACCCGGCCGGGCCTGCTACGTCCCGCTGCCGGTGGACGAGCTGACCGAGCCGCGGCTGCCGCGCGAGGCGGTGTTGGCCGCGCTGGCGCCGCTGCTGGCCGACCCTTCGGTGCTGAAGATCTCCGCCAACGCGAAATACGCCCGCCTCGTGCTCGGTCAGGCCGGGCTGCCCGCCCCGGAGCCGCAGGACGACCCGACCCTGATCAGCTTCGCGCTGGCCGCGGGCGCGCACGACCATGGGCTGACGGATCTGGCACCGCTGCATCTCGGCCACACGCCGAAATCACTCGACCAGACGACCGGCACCGGCCGCAACCGCCTGGGCTTCGCCGCCGTGCCGGTCGGCCGCGCCGCGGAGTTCGCGGCCGAGACGGCCGACGTGACGCTGCGGCTCTGGGCCACGCTGCGCCCGCGCCTGCGCCAGCACGCGGCACTCGGGTTGTACGAGCAGATGGAGCGCCGGCTGGTGCCGGTGCTGGCCGAGGCGGAGCGCGCCGGCATTCGCGTGGACGAGGCCGAACTGCGCCGTCTGTCGGCCGATTTCGCCGAGCGCATGGCCGCCATCGAGGCGCACGCCTACCGCCTGGCCGGCCACCCGTTCGGGCTTGGCAGCCCCAAGCAGCTGGGCGAGGTGCTGTTCGACGAGCAGGGACTGCCGAACGGCCGGCGCACCCCGTCGGGCGCCTGGGGCACGGATGCCAGCATATTGCAGACGCTGGCCGATCTGGGCCACGAGCTGCCGGGACGCGTGCTGGAGTGGCGTCAGCTGGCCAAACTCAAGAGCACCTACGCCGACGCGCTGGTGGGCGAGATCAACCCGGCCACCGGCCGCGTGCACACCAGCTACGCCATGGCCGCGACCTCCACCGGGCGGCTGTCCAGCAACGACCCCAACCTGCAGAACATCCCGATCCGCACCGAGGAGGGCGGCCGCATACGCCGCGCCTTCGTGGCCGAGCCCGGCCACCTGCTGGTCAGCGCCGATTACAGCCAGATCGAGCTGCGCCTGCTGGCGCACGTGGCCGACATCCCGGCGCTGAAGGAGGCGTTCTCCACCGGCCAGGACATCCACGCCCGCACCGCCAGCGAAGTGTTCGGCGTGCCGCTCGACAGCATGGACAAGCAGACGCGCAGCCGGGCGAAGGCAATCAATTTCGGCATCATCTACGGCATCAGCGCGTTCGGCCTGGCGCGCCAGCTCGGCATCGACGCGGGCGAGGCCGGCACCTACATCGCCGCCTATTTCGCCCGCTACCCCGGCATTCGCGCCTACATGGAACGCACCCGCGAGGAGGCGCGCATCCACGGCTACGTCACCACCCCGTTCGGCCGGCGCTGCACCATCCAGGGCATCGCCGACCGCAACGTGCAACGCCGCGCCGGCGCCGAACGCCAGGCGATCAACGCGCCGCTGCAGGGCGGGGCGGCCGACGTCATCAAGCGCGCGATGGTACACCTGCCCGGCGCGCTGCGCGCGGCGGGGCTGCGCTCGCGTCTTCTGCTGTCCGTGCATGACGAGTTGCTGTTCGAGGCGCCTGAGGACGAGGCTCAGACCTTGGCCGCTCTGGCAAAGCGCGTGATGGAGGCGGCGGCAGAACTGAGCGTGCCGCTGACGGTCGAGACGGGTATCGGGCGGAGCTGGGCGGACGCGCATTGAGGGAAGGCCTTCTTTCTTGAAAGAAAGAAGCAAAGAACTTTCAATCGGCTGTCGCGGACTCGCGATATGACCGGGGCGGAGTTGGGCGAGTTCTTGCGTCACTGTCCGACGCTGTACCACATGGCCGAGCAGGCAAGCTGGCCCGGTATCCAGCGACATGGCCTGCGCAGCACCACGGCGATGCTCGATCTGTTCGAGGTCAGCGGCGATCGGCGCGAGGCGATCGAAACCACGCACCGGCCTACCGGAATCTGGCTGCACCACCCGTTGCACGGGACGGCGCTCGTGCGCGACCAGAAGCCGATGAGCGACCGGGCGCTTCGCCGCTGCCTGCAGGGCGGGATGAGCCCCGCCGACTGGTACGCGTTGCTGAACGGCAAGGTGTTCTTCTGGGTGAGTGAGGCGCGCCTGCGCACATTGCTGAACGGTCGCGCTTACCGCGATGCGGCGCACGACGTGCTGGAGATCGACGCCGCAGCGTTGGTGGACAGCTACCGCGCGCAGATCATGCTGAGCCCGATCAACAGCGGCGCCACCTTCGCCCTCGGCCCGGTGGCACGGGGGCCGGACACGTTCCAGCCGATCGAACGCTACGACTACGCCAGCCGACGCGAACGCCTGCCCCCATCGGCGTGCGTCGTGGAACTGACGGTGAACTACGCCGTGCCGGACATCGCGCGCTTCGTGCGCCGTGTCGTGTCGATGTCATCGCGACCGGCCCAGGCACGTTGACGCGCTCCCGCATGGTGCCGGCCATCTGTTCTCCGACATCGATGTGGCCGACCTCTCGAGGCTGGCCCGCCTGCTGCAGTCTCTCGCCCGCTGGCGATCGCTCAGGACAGCTTGTCCTGCGTCCTCGTCGCGAAGTCGGCCGCATCGTGACGCTCGTGCAACTGGCCGGCCGGGTCGCCCGAGACCCGGTTGACCATGCGCCCGCGTTGCACGGCCGGGCGCGCGGCGACGGCCTCCGCCCAGCGCTGGACGTGAGCGTACTCTTGCACCTGCAGGAACGCCGCCGCGTCGTAGAGCACGCCGCGGACCAACCCGCCGTACCAGGGCCAGGCTGCGATGTCGGCGATCGTGTAGTCCGGGCCGGCCAGGAACGCGCTCTCGCCGAGGCGCCGGTCCAGCACGTCGAGCTGGCGCTTCACCTCCATCGCGAACCGGTCGATGGCGTACTCGATCTTGGTGGGCGCGTAGGCGTAGAAATGCCCGAACCCGCCGCCGAGATAGGGCGCGCTGCCCATCTGCCAGAACAGCCACGACAGGCACGCCGCGCGCGCGGGCCCGGCGGCGGGCAGGAAAGCGCCGAACCGCTCGGCCAGGTGCATCAGGATCGCGCCCGATTCGAAGACGTGGACCGGTTCGGCCCCGCTACGGTCGACCAAGGCGGGGATCTTGGAATTGGGGTTCACCTGCACGAAACCGCTGCCGAACTGGTCCCCCGCGTCGATCCGGATCAGCCAGGCGTCGTACTCGGCGCCGGTGTGCCCGGCTTTCAGCAGCTCCTCCAGCATGATCGTCGCTTTCTGGCCGTTCGGCGTCGCCAGCGAATAAAGCTGGAACGGGTGGCGGCCGACCGGCAGCGCCTTGTCGTGCGTCGGCCCCGCGACCGGCCGGTTGATCTTGGCGAACCGGCCGCCGCTCTCCTTGTCCCAGCGCCAGATGGCGGGCGGGGTGTAGTCACCTGGTTCTGTCATGGCATGCTCCGGCAGACGGGTTCGTTCGCGTGACCTAGCAGGCCGACCGGGGTGTCGCCCAGACGGCCCCTGTCTGGAGGTCTCCCCGATCAACGCCTATGCAGCCGCATGCCGAGGCAAGTGATGGATCGGGCGAGGCGTGCGGTGGTCGGGGCTGCGCGCGTGGAGATGACCGGCGGCCTGAACGCGGGCCTGGCGTTCCGGCTGGGGCTGCTGGCGCTGGCGGCGGTCCGGCTGCTGGTGGCCGCCCGCGCCCCGCTCTCGGCCGACGAGGCCTATTACCGCGTGTGGTCGCGCGTGCTGGCCGGCGGCTACCTGGACCACCCGCCGATGGTGGCGCTGTGGATACGGATCGGCACTGCGGTCGCCGGCGACACGGCGCTGGGCGTGCGCCTGCTGGGCCCGGTCTCCGCCCTGCTGGGCACGCTGCTGCTGATGCGCGCGGCCGAGGATCTCTGCCCCGGACAGCGCGCCGGCCCCATGGCCGCCGTGCTGCTGAACGCCACCCTGGTGCTGAACGTGGGCGCGGTGGTGATGACGCCGGACACGCCGCTGCTGTTCTTCTGGACCGCGTCCCTGGCCTCCCTGGCGCGCCTCGTGCGCACCGGCCGGGCGAACTGGTGGCTGGGGGTCGGGCTCTCGGCCGGTCTGGCGCTGGACAGCAAATACACCGCCGTGCTGCTGGCGGCCGCCATCCTGCCGTGGCTGGTGGCGGTGCCGGGCGCGCGGCGCTGGCTCGCCTGCTGGCAGCTCTGGGCCGGCTTCGCGCTGGCCCTGGCGCTGTTCGCGCCGGTGCTCGCGTGGAACGCCTCGCATGGCTGGGCGAGCTTTGCCAAGCAGGGCGGCCGCACCGGCGACTGGCATCCGGCGCGGGCGGCGGGCTACCTGGCGGAGCTGCTGGCCGGTCAGATCGGTCTCGCCACCCCCGGCATCGCCTGGGTGCTGGCGGCCGGGGTGGGGTCGCTGCTGCGGGCGCGCACCAGGGCGCTGGCCGGGCCGGCGCTGCTGGTCTGCCTGACGGTGCTGCCGGCCGCTGTGTTCGTCCAGCATGCGCTGGGCGGCCGCGTGCAGGCGAACTGGCCGGCGGTGATCTACCCCGGCGCCGCCCTGGC
>CAXTJP010000010.1:0-59975 GCA_964244615.1 uncultured Acetobacteraceae bacterium | reverse complement strand
TTCCCCGAGATCTGCGGCCGCATCTGCCCGCAGGACCGGCTGTGCGAGGGCAACTGCGTCATCGAGCGCGGCTTCGAGAGCGTCACCATCGGCGCGGTGGAGCGCTTCATCACCGACCATGCCTTCACCCAGGGCTGGGTGAAGCCGGTGGCGCCGCGCCAGGAACTGCAGCAATCGATCGGTATCGTCGGCGCCGGACCGGGCGGGATGGCCGCGGCCGAGGAACTGCGCCGGCGCGGCTACCAGGTGCACGTCTATGACCGGCACGATCGCGCGGGCGGGCTGATGATGTACGGCATCCCCGGCTTCAAGCTGGAAAAGGAGATCGTGCTGCGACGCTGGGACCTGCTGGTGCAGGGCGGCATACGCTTTCACCTCAACACCGAGATCGGCCGCGATCTCTCGTTCGCCGAGCTGCGCGCCCGGCACGACGCCGTACTGCTGGCGACCGGCGTGTACCAGGCGCGCGAGCTGGGCGGCCCCGGCAGCGGCCTGCCGGGCATCGTCAAGGCGCTGGATTTCCTCATCGCGTCCAACCGCAAGGGCCTGGGCGACGAGGTGCCGGATTTCGACAGCGGCCTGCTGAACGCGGCCGGTAAGAACGTGGTGGTGATCGGCGGCGGCGACACGGCGATGGATTGCGTGCGCACCTCCGTGCGCCAGGGGGCCGCCTCGGTGACGTGCCTGTACCGACGCGACAAGGCGAACATGCCGGGCAGTCTGCGCGAGGAGAAGAACGCCGAGGAGGAGGGGGTGATCTTCCGCTGGCTCTCGGCGCCCGAGGCGTTCCCCGGCGACAACCACGTGAGCGGCGTGCGCGCCGTGCGCATGCGGCTCGGGCTGCCGGACGCGTCCGGGCGGCAATCGGTGGACGTGGTCGAAGGGTCCGCGTTCACCGAGCCGGCCGACCTGGTGATCAAGGCGCTGGGCTTCGACCCGGAGCCGCTGCCCGCCCTGTTCAACTGCGAGGCGCTTGAGGTGAGCCGCTGGGGCACCGTGACGGTGAACCGCCGCTCGTTCCAGACCTCGCTGCCCGGCGTGTTCGCGGCCGGCGACATCGTGCGCGGCGCGAGCCTGGTGGTGTGGGCGATCCGGGACGGGCGCGACGCGGCGGCGCAGATGCACGCGTACCTGCAGCCGAGCGCGCGGGTGCCGATGCTGGCAGCGGCGGAGTAGGCGCGAGATGAGCGATTTTTTAGCCGACTGGCACGCCAACGTCGCCCGTCTGGAACACACCTACTCCCCCGACCAGGAGCACGATGCCTGCGGCGTCGGCCTGATCGCCTCGCTCGACGGCAAGCCGCGGCGCGCGGTGGTGCAGGCGGGCATCGACGCGCTGAGCGCGCTGTGGCACCGCGGCGCCGTGGACGCGGACGGCAAGACCGGAGACGGCGCCGGCATCCACATCGAAATCCCGCAGGACTTTTTCGCTGAAGCCATCGAACGTGGCGGCGAGCGCGCGCAGGACGGGCAGATCGCCGTCGGCCAGGTTTTTCTCCCAAAAACCGATTTCTCGGCGCAGGAACGCTGCCGGCAGATCGTGGAGACCGAGATCCTGCGCTTCGGCTACCAGATCTATGGCTGGCGCCAGGTACCGATCGACGTCTCCGTCATCGGCGAAAAGGCCAACGCCACGCGGCCGGAAATCGAACAGATCATGGTGCGCAACACGAAGCGCAGCGTGCCCGCCGCCTTCGAGCGCGACCTCTACGTGATTCGCCGGCGCATCGAAAAGGCGGCGATCGAGGCGCAGATCGCCGAGCTGTACATCTGCTCGCTGTCCTGCCGCTCGATCATCTACAAAGGGATGTTCCTGGCCGAACATCTCGCAAAGTTCTACCCGGACCTCACCGACGAGCGTTTCGTCTCCCGCTTCGCCATCTACCACCAGCGCTACTCGACCAACACCTTCCCCACGTGGAAACTGGCGCAGCCGTTCCGCACGCTGGCGCATAACGGCGAGATCAACACGGTCTCGGGCAACACGAACTGGATGAAGAGCCACGAGACGCGGCTCGCCTCCGGCGTGCTCGACGCCTACATCGACGACATCAAGCCGGTGATCCAGGCGAGCGGCTCGGACACCGCCGTGCTGGACAACGTGTTCGAGCTGCTGATCCATGCCGGCCGCGACGCCCCGATGGCCAAGGCGCTGATGATCCCGGCAAGCCTCGGCAACGAGGCGACGATGAAGCCCGCGCATGTCGACATGTTCCTGTACTGCAACGCGGTGATGGAGCCGTGGGATGGGCCGGCCGCATTGTGTGCCACCGACGGCACCTGGGCGATCGCCGGGCTCGACCGCAACGGCCTGCGCCCGCTGCGCTACTCGGTCACCACCGACGGCATGCTGATCCTCGGATCGGAAACCGGCATGGTGCCGCTGGAAGAAAGCCTGGTCGTCGAAAAGGGGCGCATAGGGCCCGGCGAGATGGTCGGCGTGGACCTCGACACCGGACACTTCCTCAAGGACGAGGCGCTGCTCGACATGCTGTCTGCGCGCCACCCCTACGGCGCGTGGACGGCGCGAGTGCAGAAGATCGACCACATCGTCAAGACGGACGCGCCTGAGCCCGCCTACTTCGCCGGCGAGACGCTGCGCCGGCGCCAGCTGGCCGTCGGCATGACGCTGGAGGAGCTGGAGACCATCCTGCACCCGATGGTGGAGGACGCGGTGGAAGCCACCGGCAGCATGGGCGACGACACGCCGATCGCGGTGCTGTCGGAGCAGTATCGCGGCCTGCATCATTACTTCCGCCAGAACTTCGCGCAGGTGACCAACCCGCCGATCGACAGCCTGCGCGAGACCAGCGTGATGAGCCTGAAGACCAGGCTCGGCAACCTCGGCAACGTGCTGGACCACGACGCGACCCAGCTCGACCTGCTGCAGCTGGAAACGCCGGTGCTGAGCAACGCCGAGTTCGAGGCGATGCTGCGCAGGATGGGCCGTTCGGCAATCGTCGTCGATTGCACCTTTCCCGTGGCCGAGGGCGAGCCGGGCTTGCGTCAGGCGATCACACGCGTGCAGCGCGAGGCGGAGAACGGCGTGCGCGAAGGCTGCACGCACGTGGTGCTGACCGACGAGCACCAGGGCGCCGAGCGCGTACCGATCCCGATGATCCTGGCCACCGGTGCCGTGCACACGCATTTGGTCAAATCCAGCCTGCGCACCTTCACCAGCCTGAACGTGCGCGCGGCCGAATGCATGGACGTGCACAATTTCGCCGTGCTGATCGGCGTCGGCGCCACCACGGTGAACGCTTACCTTGCGCAGGAGAGCATCGCCGACCGGCATCGGCGCGGCCTGTTCGCCCAGGTCAGCCTGAAGGAGGCAGTCGGCCGCTACAAGAAGGCGGTCGACAAGGGGCTGCTGAAGACGATGTCCAAGATGGGCATTTCGGTGATCTCGTCCTATCGCGGCGGCTATAATTTCGAAGCCATCGGCCTGTCGCGCGCGCTGGTGGGCGAGTTCTTCCCCGGCATGCAGTCGCGCATCTCCGGCATCGGGCTCTCGGGCATCGCGCGCCGGCTGCTCTCTCTGCACCGCGCCGCTTGGACCGCGGAGTTCGTGACCTTGCCGGTGGGCGGCCAGTACAAGCTGCGTCGGCGCGGCGAGACGCACGCCTTCGATGGCGGCTTGATCCACACGTTGCAGATGGCGGTGGCGAGCGACAGCTACCAGATCTACCGGCGCTACGCCGAGGCGGTCCGCAGGATGCCCCCGGTCGCGCTGCGCGACCTGCTGGATTTCCGCCACGACCGCTGCACCAAGATCTCCGTCGACGACGTGGAGAGCATCACCGAAATCCGCAAGCGGCTGCTGGCACCTGGCATTTCGCTGGGCGCGCTCAGCCCCGAGGCGCACGAGACGTTGTCGATCGCGATGAACCGCATCGGCGCGCGGTCCGATTCGGGCGAGGGCGGCGAGGACCCCGCCCGCGCCAGGCCGCGCGCCAACGGCGACAACGCGTCCAGCGCCATCAAGCAGATCGCGTCCGGCCGGTTCGGCGTCACGGCGGAGTACCTGAACGCCTGCCGAGAAATCGAGATCAAGATGGCGCAAGGCGCCAAGCCCGGCGAAGGCGGCCAGCTCCCCGGCTTCAAGGTGACCTCGCTGATCGCCAAGCTGCGCCACTCGACGCCCGGCGTGACACTGATCAGCCCGCCGCCGCACCACGACATCTACTCGATCGAGGACCTCGCACAGCTCATCTACGATTTGAAGCAGATCAACCCGGATGCGACCGTATGCGTCAAACTCGTGGCGCGATCGGGCATCGGCACGATCGCCGCCGGGGTGGCCAAAGCCCGTGCGGACAGCATCCTGATCAGCGGCCATGTCGGCGGCACCGGGGCCAGCCCGCAGACATCGGTGAAATACGCGGGGCTGCCCTGGGAGATGGGGCTGTCCGAGGCGCACCAGGTGCTGATGCTCAACCGCCTGCGCCACCGAGTGAAGCTGCGCGCCGACGGCGGCATCAAGACCGGGCGTGACGTGGTGATTGCCGCCATGCTGGGTGCGGAGGAGTTCGGCATCGGCACCGCGTCGCTGGTGGCGATGGGCTGCATCATGGTGCGCCAGTGCCATTCCAACACCTGCCCCGTCGGTGTCTGCACGCAGGACGAGGCGCTGCGGGCGAAGTTCGAGGGATCGCCCGAGAAGGTGATCAACCTGTTCAGCTTCATCGCCGAGGACGTGCGCGGCATCCTCGCCGATCTCGGCTTTCGCAAGCTGGAGGACATCATCGGCCGCAGCGACCTGCTGGCCCAGGTCAGCCGCGGCTCCGACCTGCTGGACGACCTCGACCTGAACCCGATCCTCGCCCAGGCCGATGCCGGCCAGCACGCCAAGTTCTGCACGCGCGTAGGCCGTAACGAGGTGCCGGACACGCTGGACGCGCAGATGATCGACGACGCGCAGGCGCTGTTCGAGCGTGGCGAGAAGATGCAGCTGCAATACGGCATACGCAACACGCACCGTGCCATCGGCACGCGGCTGTCCTCGCGCATCGTGCGTCAGTTCGGCATGACGGGCCTGGCCCCCGGCCACATCACCGCCCGGCTGCGCGGCTCGGCCGGCCAGTCGCTCGGCGCCTTTGCGGTGCAGGGCCTGCGCATCGAGGTTATGGGTGACGCCAACGACTACGTGGGCAAGGGCCTGTCGGGCGCCACGATCATCATCCGTCCGTCACCCAGTTCCGAACTGCTGAGCCAGAACAACACCATCGTCGGCAACACCGTGCTGTATGGCGCCACCTCCGGCAAGCTGTTCGCGGCGGGTCAGGCCGGCGAGCGCTTCGCGGTACGAAACTCCGGCGCGCTGGGCGTGGTGGAAGGGTGCGGCAGCAACGCCTGCGAGTACATGACCGGCGGCACGGCGGTGATCCTGGGCGAGGTCGGCGACAATTTCGGCGCGGGCTTCACCGGCGGGCTGGCCTTCGTCTACGACCCGGCCGAGCGTTTCGAAAGCCGGGTAAACCCGGACACGCTGACCTGGCAACGACTCGACTCGCCTCATTGGGAGGGCGTGTTGCGCACCCTCGTGGAGGAGCACGCACGCGAAACGAGCAGCCGCTATGCGGCCATGCTGCTGCATGACTGGGAGCAGGAACGGCATCGATTCTGGCAGGTGGTGCCGAAGGAATACGTGCGCTACCTGACCGAGCCGCTAAGTGCGCCGACCACCGCGATGCCGTTTCAGGTGGCAGCCCGAGGATAGGGCTGGGTGCTGAACACCGATCGGAGCATGACCGGCAGATAGATTTCACGCGGGACCCGAACCGGGTTCGCCTTGTCCTGGGGTGTCGGGCAAGGGTCCGGTTTTCGAACTGATGCTTTTTTAAGATATTGTCGCTACCGTATCGTCAGTAACGATACGTGAGGTCCCATGCGTCGCCGCTGGCGTCTCTACCGGCCCGCCGGGCTGCAGCATGGCGTTCGTATCGCCGTGCTGCTGGCCGTGGTGTTTGCGGCGCTCGCCTTGACGGTCCGCCTGCTCTGCCTGGACCGGCTGGGCAACTCTTCGTTCTGGCCCGCCAACGGTGCCGTGGTCGTCGCCATCCTCCTGCTGCCGCGTCGCCTTGCCCTTTACACGGCGCTGGCCTGCTTCTGCGTCAACCTCCTGCTTAACCACCTGACCTCCTACACCCCGGCGCAAAACCTGCTGTATTCCGCTCTCAACATCGCTCTCAGCTACTTCGCCGCCTTCCTGACACGGTCGCTCTGCGGCGCCGCCTTCGACCTCTCGCGGTTTCGGCGCCTGTCGGTCTTCGCCTGCATCGCTTTCGTTTCGGCGGGGCTGGAGGCCGCGGTGGGCGACCTGCTGAACCCGGCGCACGAGACCGGTGACGGCCTGTTCGGCGACTGGCTGCAATGGACGCTCTGCGACGGGTTGGGCCTGCTTCTCGCCACGCCGGCCATCCTGCTGGCGATAAGACGCACGCAGCCGGACCTGATCAGCCAGGCGCAGACGCGGGAGCGGTGGCTCCTGCTCATCGGAACGGTGCTGATCGGCCTCGCAGGGTTCGCCCAGGCGCGATCGCCGATCTACCTGCTGATCTACCCGGCCCTTATCCTGACGGCGTTCAGGGCCGGACCGTCCTGGGTGTTCGCCGGCGTCGTGCTGACCTCGATCACGGCGTCGGCCATGACGTCCCACGGCTACGGACCGCTCGCCCTGCTCTCGCCGAGCGGCCCGATGCTCAAGCAGGACATGCTGCAGCCATACCTCGTTTCGCTGTTCCTGGCGGCAGTGCCGGCAAACAACGCGCTTGGCGAAAAGACCCGTGCCACCCGGCGTTTGCTGTTTCTGCAAGCCACCATGGAACACGAGGCGACGCACGATACGCTCACTGCGCTGCCCAATCGCGAGCTGTTCCAGCGCCGGCTGGCGGCGATGCTGCAGACGGGCTCGCTGCGCGCCGTTGTGTTCTTGGACCTCGACCGGTTCAAGCAGGTCAACGATACGCTCGGCCACCAGGCCGGGGACGAACTTCTCCGCATGTTCAGCCTCCGGTTGATCGCGGCCGCGGAGGCTGGGGCCACGGTCGCGCGTTTCGGCGGCGACGAGTTCGCCATCCTGATCGCACGTGCGCCCGGTTCGCCCGGCGTGGACCAGATATGCCAGGCCATTGTCGACGCTGCCCGAACCCCTTTTCTCCTTGCGCTCGGACAGGTTCACGTGAGCGCGAGCGTCGGCGTCGCCCTCGCGGGCAGCAAGGCGGAAGGGGCAGACGATCTGATGCGCAAGGCCGACATGGCCCTCTACGCGGTCAAGGCTGCTGGCCGGGACGACTACCTTGTCTTCTGCGACGAGCTCGGCTCTGCGGTGCACGAGCGGGCCGAGCTTGAAGGCGATCTCCGGGCAGCGCTGGATGGGGCGGGCGGCCTGACGCTGCAGTACCAGATCAAGGTCGGCACCGACGGGTCGGTCGAAGGCGTCGAGGCGCTGGTTCGCTGGTGCCATCCAAGCCGCGGACCGATCTTGCCGCCGCGGTTCATCGGCATCGCCGAAGAGACGGGGCTGATCATGCCGCTCGGCGCCTGGGTGTTTCGCGAGGCGCTGGGCTTTGCCGAACGTTGGCCGCGCCTTCAGGTCGCGATCAACGTTTCTGCCGTCCAATTGCGTCATCCGGCGTTCGTGTCCGACACCTTGGCGGTGCTACGCGCGTCATCGGTGCCGCCCGGCCGTATCGAGCTGGAGGTGACCGAAACCGCACTTCTCAACGAGAATTGCCCGGTGGTGGAGGCCTTGGCCGCGTTCAGGGCCGCCGGCCTGCGCATAGCGCTCGATGATTTCGGCACGGGCTACTCGTCCCTATGCCACCTGCATCGCTTCGCGGTGGACCGGCTCAAAATCGACCAGTCCTTTGTTTTCCGGCTTGGCGAGAGCGCCGGATCGGCGGCCATCGTGCAGGCCGTGGTCGATCTGGGCCACGCCATGGGCCTGCAGGTGACGGCCGAAGGGGTCGAGACCAAGGTGCAGCGCGATCATCTCATCGCGGCCGGCGTGGACGAGCTGCAGGGGTTCTATTTTGCCCGGCCCCTCGACGAGGCTGCGCTGGCCAGCCTGCTGCCCGCGACCGCAGCCCGCAGCAGCGACGCCGCCCGCCTCCCGGTGCACGCGGTCGGCTGACGCGGCCCGGCCGTAGGCCGCTATCGCCCCCGCCTGGTCGTTACGCCTCCAGGGGCGTCCGCAGCTTGGAGCTTTCCACCGGGTCGAACGCGATGCGGCCCTCGTCGCGCGCCCGCAGCAGCACCAGCCCGTCTCGCGCGTTGTCCTCCAGCCCTGCTCCCCCGGCATCCAGATGCGCGTAGATCGCGCGGCGCATCCGCGCCTCCCAGAACTTCTCCACGTGTAACGCAATCTCGCTCGCCGCCTGCTCCGGCGGACGGCGGCGATAGAACGTGGCAACCTGGTTCAGCATTCCGACCAGCTTGTTTCCATCCATGACGAAGCTCCCTGCGGCGTTGGCGCGGCGCAGCACCGATGCCATAACCCCGGCCATGCGCGTCCTCTACCACCTACCCCTTTCGCCTTTCTCTCGAAAAGTGCGCCTCGTCCTGTCCGAGCGCCGCCTGCCGTTCGAGCTCAAGGTCGAGCGTGTGTGGGAGCGTCGCCCGGACTACCTCGCCATGCACGCCGCCGGCACCGTGCCGGTGCTGGTGGAAGATAACGGCCTGGTCATCCCGGACAGCGGCGTGATCTGCGAGTACCTGGAAGAAGCCTACCCCGACACCGCCATGCTCGGCCGCACCTTGGGCGAAAGCGTGGAGATACGCCGGCTGGTCGCCTGGTTCGACGGCAAGTTCGCCTCTGAAGTGACGCGCAACCTGCTGGGCGAAAAGCACATGAAGCGGCTGTTCAATCGCGGCCAGCCGGACGCGGTGCTGATCCGCGCCGGCTACGCCAACCTGCGCGGCCACCTCGACTACATCGGCTGGCTGGCCGAACAGCGCCGCTGGCTGGCCGGCAACGAGTTGAGCCTGGCCGATTTTGCCGCCGCCGGGCACCTCTCGGCGCTCGATTTTGCCGGCGAGGTGGATTGGACGGTCTCCGACCCGGCGCGGGACTGGTACTCGCGCATAAAATCCCGCCCGTCCTTCCGCTCGCTGCTGACCGACCGCGTCGCCGGCATCGACCCGCCGGTCCACTACGCCGACCTGGATTTTTGAGGGGACCGGCAATGCGTGAACTGACCCCGCGGGGCGTGGTCCTGGGCGCGCTCATCACCGTCGTGTTCACCGCGGCCAACGTCTATCTGGGCCTCAAGGTCGGACTCACCTTCGCGAGCTCGATCCCGGCCGCCGTCATCTCGATGGCCGTGCTGCGTTTGATGGGCAGTGGCAGCATCCTGGAAAACAACATGGTGCAGACGCAGGCCTCCGCCGCGGGCACCCTCTCCTCGGTCATCTTCGTGCTGCCGGCCCTGGTCATGGTCGGGCGATGGCACGGCTTCCCGTTCTGGCAGAGCGCCGGCGTGTGCGCGGCGGGCGGCACCATGGGCGTGCTGTTCACCATCCCGCTGCGCCGCGCCATGGTGGTGAACTCCTCGCTGCCCTACCCCGAAGGCGTGGCCGCCGCCGAGATCCTGCGCGTCGGTCACGAGGTGGTGGTGCCCGGCGAGCCCGGCGCCGCAGACATCGCGGCCGGCGGCATCGTCGCCGCCCTCGTCAGCTTCGCCGCCACCGGGCTGCACGTGCTGGGCGAGGGCATCAGCCAGTGGTTTACCCTGGGGAACGCTGCGTTCCGTCTGTCCACCGGCTTCTCGCTCGCTCTGCTGGGGGCGGGCTACCTGGTCGGCATCGCCGGCGGGCTCTCGATGCTGCTCGGCGCGGTGCTGGCCTGGGGCGTCGCGGTCCCGGTGTTGACCGCGCTGCACCCGGCCCCGCCGGGGGCCGACATCGTGCCCTACGCCACCGGCCTGTGGGCGCACCAGGTGCGTTTCATGGGGGCGGGGGTGATCGCAGTGGCGGCGTTGTGGTCGCTGGCCGGGCTGATGGGCCCGACCATCGCCGGCGTGCGCGACAGCCTGGCCGCCAGCCGGGTGGCCCCGGGGGAGGCAGGCGCCGCCGAGATCGACCGGGATCTGGCGCCGCGCACCGTGCTGGCTGTCTTCGGGGTGGCGCTCGCGGTCATGGCGGCGGTGTTCGCGGCCTTTCTCCAAGGCTCCGGGCTCGGGCTTTGGGGTCTGGTGGCGTTCGGCTGCGTCGTCTCCGTGGTGTTCGGCTTCCTGGTGGCCGCCGCCTGCGGCTACATGGCGGGGTTGGTCGGCAGTTCCAGCTCGCCGATCTCCGGCATCGCCATCATCGCCACCATCGCCACCTCGCTGCTGCTTCTCCTTATACTGGGCGGCGGCGTACTCGCCGGCGAGCCGGGGCGGCAGGCGGCCATCGCCTTTACGCTGTTCGTCGTCTCCGTCGTGCTGGCCACGGCCACGGTGTCGAACGACAATCTGCAGGACCTCAAGACCGGCTACCTCGTAGGGGCCACGCCCTGGCGGCAGCAGGCGGTTCTGGTGGTCGGCTGCGTCGTCGGCGCCCTCGTCATCCCGCCGGTGCTGGACCTGCTTTACCACGCCTACGGGTTTCCCGGAGCCATGCCATCGCCCGGCATGGACGCCAGCCAGGCGCTGGCCGCCCCGCAGGCCACGCTGATGGCCGCCATCGCACGCGGCATCTTCGGCCACGCGCTGGACTGGACCTCGGTCGGGATCGGTGTCGGCGGCGGCATCGTGCTGATCCTGGTGGACCTGGCCCTCAAGCGCGTGGGCCGCACCTTGCCGGTGCTGGCGGTGGGCATCGGTCTTTACCTGCCGCCCACGGTCGGCGTCACGCTGGCCATCGGCGCCATGCTCGGCCGGGTCATCGACCGTCGCCTCGGCGCGCGTGCCGACGCCGACCGGGCGCGGCGACGCGGCGTGCTGGTCGCGTCCGGCTTCATCGTCGGCGAGAGCCTGGTGGGCGTCGCCATGGCCGCGGTGATCGGTGCCACGGGCAGCCAGTCGCCGCTGGCCATCGTCGGGGAGGGTTTCGCAAGCGCATCCGGCTGGCTCGGGCTGGCGGTGTTCGCCGGTGTGGCCCTGTGGTTCGCGCGGGCCACACTGCGTGGACAGGCGCGCGGCTGACCAGGCCGTAAACGCATGAGCGCGAGCCACGGCCGGGTTGAGGCCACCCGGGTCTCTCGGCTGCAGCGTCACCGCAGTTTCGCCGACCTTTCCCGGCGTATGGCCGCGATCGACGCTCCCGCCAACGCCGCGGCGGCGGTAAACCCCGAGACCGTTCCGCCTGCTGGCTGGTCTATCGACAGTCCCACGACCCCGCCAGCTACGATCACTGCCGCCAGGATGTAGAGCTGCGAGAATGGTGCCCAGTAAGCGATGGGCACAAAATGCAAACCAACCACTAACGCCATCGCAGGAAGAAGCAGGTCAGGACGACCAAGGTTGACGACCAGTTGGGCGACTAGGAACAGCGCGACACCCTCGCCCATGCTACTCCACAGCATCACCTTGCCTGATCCTTCAGGCCTCGCGAACCCGTCGCCGGGCTGCCGGACCACGATCATGGCAGCAAGCGCGATGACAGCGAAGCCGACGAATGGCAGGCCCAGTCCCAACCCGCGCCATTGCAGCTGAAGCAGGAGAGTCATCGACGCGAAACCGGCGCCGAAGAAACTCATGATGACGGCGCCGCTCGCTCCCAACCTGCGCTCCCAAAATCCTGGCCGACGAGAGGGTCTCGTCCAGATCGCTCATAGCCTGCATGTCTGTGCAACGGCCAGCAGCCGCACCGATTCAGACGCGGCTCGCCGTGGAGCCACGGAGCGGCACCGGTGGCGGTGACGCTTCGACTGCGCGCAGCGGCGGCAAAGTGCGATGTGTGTCCAGCAGCGTCGCCAATGCCGGCACGGCGCGGGCCGCCGTCCAGTCGGCCATGCCTTGCGTCCAGACCAGCGACTCGTCGTTGAGGCTCCCGTCGCGGGCACGCGAGTCCAGCGCCGCCACGTCCAGCGGCCCGCTATCCTGGCCATCGACGATGAGGTGGAAGCGGGGCAGCGGCGGCGTGTTCGAGGCAGGTATCGGCGGCGGCGCTTGCTGGCCGAGCGGCAGGGTAGCGGATCGCGGCTGGATCAGCGCCGTCAGCCGCTCATCGGCAAAGCGGTCCCAGTCGATGGCGCGCTTGTCTTCCGCGCGCGCCGGGTCAGCCTCCAGCGGCGTGGTGTCGGCCCGGCTGCCGGGGATCTCGATGGTCCAGGACGCGAGCGTGCGCAGCAGGGCGGCAACGAGCGGCTCGGGCGCCATGGGCAGGAGGGCGCGTTCCTGCGTCAGCTTGCCCATCATGGTGCGACGCAACTGCTCGACGGCCACGCAGGCCAGCCCGCCCACCCTGTCCTCGTTGCCATCCGCGCGGCGCAACCGACGCTTGGGATAGACGTGCCCCGCCGTGTAGTCGAGCAGCGCCACGTAGGCGGCCAGCTGCAGGGGCGAGAGGTCCTCCTCGATACGCCGGAGTTTGCGGTCCAGCATCATGCGGCGGTCCGACTTGAACTCGCGCAGGTAGATCTGCTGCTCGCTGCCGATCGAAAGCCAGTCCTCGATGTCGTTGCCGGACGTGTCGAGTTCGTAGTCGCGGTCTGGCCGTCGGCGTAGCACGCCCAGCAGCACGCCGCGCAGGAAGAGTTCCACGCGCAGGGCCAGGGCTTCCATCTCCTGCAGCGACATCGCCGTCGGATGGCGGAAGCGCGCCTTGTCCACGTCGTTGTGCAGCGGTGACCGCTCCTCCTTGCCGTTCTTGTCGTTGTACGCGCGGCGCCAATCGTCGTGCATCGGCACCAGCGCGGTCAGCGCCAGCCCGGTGACCTCGGCGTAGATCACCATGCGGCCGCGTACCGAGGACGAGACGAAGCTGACACGCTTGTTCTGATACAGCGGCGGCAGCTTGCGTTGCAGCACGGTGCCGAACTTGCTCTCCATCTCGGCCGCGTTCTCGACGGAGATGAACACGCTCACCATGCCGCCGTCGAAGATGCCGTCCATGCGTTGCGGATCGACGTTCAGCCAGGGCAGCGCCTGCAGCATGGCCGCCCCGAACAGGGTGTTGCGCTCCGCTTCGCTCAACTCCTGCAACGTCTGCAGGACGGTGGGCAGCCGGCTCTCGCGCTCACGCATCCGTTCGCGCGCCACGCCGCGCAAGCGATTGATGATCCGGGCGCGCGTGTCGGGCTTCTTCAGCTCCTCGAACATGATCCGCGATCCGCCCTGACCGGACAGCGCCTCGCGTCCCCAGCCGGCGTAGTCGCCGCCGAACGGCTCGTCGAGCTTGCCGCCGCGTATCACCTGCGACATGGGGCCCGCACCGCGTATGCTGTCGCCGAGCACGCGCAATTCCTGTTCGATCGACTGCACCGTCGCCAACACGGCCAGGTTGCCCTGTTCGATCTCGCCCAGTATGCCGGCGGGCCCGGTCTGGCCCTGTGCGATCTCGGATCGCCCGAGCAGCGTCCGCAGGTTCCCGAGCAGCTTGGCGGCCTCGAGGCAGGCGGACGAGCGCAGCCGGTAGTGCAGGGTGTAGAACAGCGACTCTTCGAGTTGCTGCATGGTGCGCTCGATCGCATCGGTGTCCACCGAACCGAGCCAGTTCTTCTTCACTGCGCGGGTCAGGTTCTCCAGCGCGCGCGCGTAGAACCCGTCGATGAGCGACTTGGCATGCGCGTCGTATTGTTCGGCCGCGCGGGTCATGCGCGTGACGAAGCCGTCGCTCTCGACGCCGATCTCGTCCTGGATCTGCTGTATCAACCGTATCGTGTAGACGACACCGCCCAGCTCGGCATTGTCGATGCGTGCGTAGAACGCCTGGCGCAGCCCGTCCGGCCTGTTCCAATCGGCCAGGATGCGGCCGGCCTGCTCGCGTATCGAGAGCAGGCGCGGGCCGAACGCGCTCTGCTGCGTGATGTCGCCCACGATGTCGCGCTCGCGCTTCACGCGCAGCTGCTCGATGGCGGCGCGCCAGTCCGAGCGGTTGGGCAGCGCGCCGCGCACCTCCTCGAAATCGCCGCGCAGCTGGGCACGCAGGTCGCTGACCGTATCGACGGCACCGTTCTGCAGGATGCGGCCGACCAGCGGCAGGTCGGCGATCGCCGGCGGCTTCGGCGTAAAGGAGTTCGGGAAATCCTGGAAAAAGGTCGACTTGTCGAGGAACAGCGTGCCGCGCATGAACTCGTCGCGTTCGCCGGTCTGCGGCGTGTTCACGCGGTCTTCGGCCTGCATGCGGAAGAACGCCGTCAGCATCTGCCGCGCCGCGCGCGCCGTCTCCATGTCGAACTCGGTGCGGCCGTCGGTGCTCAGCGTGCACTGGCCGATGCCGGAATAGGCGCGGCTGAAGGCGAGCGACAGCGCCTGCAGGTCGGGCGGCATCGGCGGGCTGTAAGGTTCCAGCCGATAGTTGGTGTTCTGGTTGACCAGATCCTCGCGCTTCTTGCCGCGCAGCTGCGGGTCGCGCAGATCCTCGAACAGCACGTCGGCGATCATGCGATACAGGTGGCCGCGGTCCCCGGTCCCCTGGCTGCCCAGGTTGCGGCTGTCCACCAGGTAGACGTTGTCGTAGGGGTAGGCTGCTTCGTTGCGTATCGAGTCGGTCCAGTGTTCCACGTAGGGCGGCCGTGGGCTGCCCTGCATGCAGTAGTCCAGCTCCATCATCGCGGCGTAGCTGTTGGCCAGCGTGCGCTTCTCCTGCAGGTCGGCGAACGCGCCGCCGAGAACGGCGTAGAGCGACACCTGCTCGGGCCGGGGATTCTGCATCGACTTGGCGAGGTAGCCCATGTCGATGAAGCTGCCCGATCCCGTGCCGCCCGCCACGGAGCAGACGACGATGATCTGCACCTGCGGCTCGACCTCCACGCCCAGCCGCATCAGCGCTTCGCTGTTGGACACGTTGTGCAGCAGCGCGCGTGCCTTGCTGTTGATGGTGTCGTTGATGTTGACGACATCGTCGAAGAAGAACAGGCGCGAGAGCGCACGCACCTGGCCCGCCCCATCTTCCGCGCGTATGCTGCGCAGATCGCCGGCCGGCAGCCATTCCTTTATGTGCGGGTAGCGGTCGATCTCGCGGCCCTTGAGGTACTTCCCGGTCTCCATGCGCTTCTGTATGCAGTCGCTCTTGGGCAGGTCGACAAGCGCCGAGATCGGGTCGTCCGCCGCGCGGCCGTCGGCTGTCTTCTCCTCCTCCGCGCGGCCCTGATAAAGGTCGAAATACAGGAAGGACGCGACCTTGAAATCGTCGAGTCCTTCGACGCGGTGGCCGTTCCACAGCGTCTCCAGGATGCGGCGCCGCAGGCGCAGCAGCACTTCCTTGCCGGTGCCGCCGAGGGCGACGTAGAGCGTGGGCCGCACCCGCTTCAGCTCGGTCGGGCTGTCGGCACCTTGCGGCTGTTCGTCGAGCATCACATCGGCTCCCTGTCGGTCCTCGCCCGTGCTCCCGGTGCAGCAGGCGCCTCACTCTGCCGGCCGCAAGCCCCAGCGCCAACATTCGTTTTCGTGGGCATCGTAGATGTGCAGCGCATCCGCGAAGACAAAGGCCGCGACCTGCGACAGCGTTCGCAAAGTCACCGGCAAACCCAGGTCGTGCAGCCGCCGGCCGTCGTAATAGCGCAGGCTGGCCAGCACCGGCGCGGTCACGCCGCCCGGCCCCGCATTGACCAGCTCGGTGGCCCCGTCCGAGGCGTTCATCAGCACGCATCGCTCCCGGTCCAGCGCCAGCACCGGCACCAGGAAGTCGCCGTCATGGCCCGGCAGGTTGCGGTCGTAGGGGCTGTTTTCCACCCAGGCGCGGTGGCGCACGGTCAGCATGCGGCAGGCGAGGATACCGGCCGCCAGGACGGAGCCGCCGATCCGCTCCTGGTTCAGCTGGGTCCGCAGGCCGACGCGCTCGAACCCCATGCTGCGCTTGTTGCCGGCGATGGGCAGGTTGCCGAGCTGCCAGACACGGCCATCGGGATCGACATAGGGTCGATGCTGCAGAGAGGGCACGAAGCCAGGGCTCCAGCGGCGGAACATTGCGGGCCCCAGCGTATCGTCGTCGCCCAGGCTCACCACCACGGCGCCGTCCCGGCCGGCCCAGCTCGCCCCGGTCAGGGTCGCCATCGGCGCCGACAGCGCAGCGGAGGCCGGATCCGACGGGCTCGCGGCCGGAGGCGCGCCCTGGACCGGCTCGAAACGCCACTCGCCGCCGCGGACCATGCCTCGGCGCGCGAGGTGGACGGCATCGTCGCGCGTGACCAGCGCCAGCACCTCGCCTTGCAGGAGACACGGCGCGCCGATGCAGGCTTCGTTGTCGCCCAGCCGGGTCACCAGCGTCCGCGGCACCGGCCCGGCGGTCAGGTCGAGGATCGTCAGCCGGCCGGCGGTCGCCACCGCCAGACCGGCCTCAGTCGCAGCCATGCCCCAGCTACGCTCGGGCAGCAGGCTCTCGCCCAGCCCGGACAGCCGCGTCCAGCGTGCGCGCCTGCGATCGAACTCGTGCAGCCACCCGCCGTCGCGGTCGAGGGCAAACAGCCGCCCCGGTCCGCCCGCCACGGCGAAGGCGAATTGCCGTCCCACCTCCGGCAGCTTGAAGGGTTCACGCTGCGCACCCCCGGCCAGGGTCAGTGGCCGAAGCCCGGCTTCGGGCCGCCCGGCATTGGGCACGCTTTGGCACGGCTCGCTTGGGCCGGCGCTGTCGGCCAGCGCCGCGCCGCAGGCGAAGCAGTGAGAAAAGGCGTGCGGCATCGCCCCGCGGCAGACCGCGCAACCGTCGGCGCGGCGCGGCCGCAAGGCGGTCAGGTCGTCCTGGTCGACCGCATAGACGCGCGTGCCTACCGTGGCACGGTCGAACCCGCCGGCAGAGCCGCGATGCCAGACCTCGCTCCAGCCGTCGTACTCGAGCGTCCAGTCGGCACTGTCCATCGTTCAGCGCCGCTGGCGGGAGCTGCGGGCCGCGCCGTAGCTGAACAGGAACAGCAGCAGCAGCACCCCATTCAGCACGGCTGACGGTATGGTGACCGCCAAAATCTGCCAATAGCCGCCAAGCGCGCAGACGATCAGCGTGGCGCCCAGCACCAGAAGGAACAGGTAGAGCGTCGTTCCGGCGGCGCGCGCGCGACCAAGATCGGCGAATTGCGTGACCAGCGACTGTGTCAGCAGACGCCTCACGAAGATCAGCAGTCCCGCCCAGACCAGCACCAGCACGGCAGCGACGACCATCTGGGTGGACGACATGGCCAAAGGCGGCCCGTCCGGCGGGCCCGCCGGACGGGCCGGGACCTGGGTCGTCGGCATCGTGTCGGTGGTCGGCGGCGCGGCACCGCTCGGCGGCGGTATGACGATGTCCGGCGTGGGTGTGGGCGCGGGGGCGGGTGCCGGTGGCGCGGCCGGTCCATGGTGCTTTCTGGGCGGCGATGTGGGCTGCATGCGATCCTCTGCTGAGTAGGTCCGGGACGGTCCGGCACACGGGGCCTATGCGATCGTAACCACCCTCGGCTCACCGACCAGGCGCCCGGTCACCGCGACGCGCGCGCCGCTGCGCGACCGCAGCGTGGTCGAGCGGAACGGCCGCACCGCCACCTTCATCCTCTCGGCGCCGACGGCCACGTCGTAGGTGCGCTCACGGGTGCAGGCGAGCAGCGCGAGGCCGGCCGCTACCAGGGCCAGCACCGGGGCGCCGATCAGCAGGATCAGCTTCCAGGGCGAGAACGTAACGTTGACGAAAACCGGGACACTGGTCGACGCGGCCGCCACCGCCTCGTGGCCCAGAAAGACGGCCGGCAGCGCCGCCGGCAGGTCGCTCTGCCGCTCGCCCCCGCTCACCTGGCGGCCGGCGGCCTCGGCATCCTCGCCGAACAGGTCGTGCATCTTGTCGAGAAAGGCTTGTTGCAGCACCAGGTGCACGTCGGTCAGCTGCAGCCGCAACTGGCCGCGCAGCTGCCGCCCGCCCTGCATCAGGCCGGCGAGGCCCGGCGAGCGTGCGATGGGTGGCGCGGTCAGCTGGATGTGCACGTCCAGCATCTCGTCCGGCCCCAGGCCGGCGATCGTCCGTGGCGCGATGCCGACCGGGATGGCCGGGCCGCCGTCCTCCGGCACCCAATCGGCTTGCAGACGGGCCGACTGGATCACCTGCGGGTAGTAGTTGCTGGTCAGCCTTGCAGGGATGTCGATCTGCGTTTCGGCCCCGCCCGGCAGGCCGTCGATCACGATGGCGCCCTGCGCCCGCGACAGCCGCACGCCGCCGGTCGCGACGCCGGTCAGGGTCAGCGTCACCGGATCCAGCGTCAGCGGCTTCAGCCGGACCGGGTGGCCGACCAGGAGCCGCCGCATGGCGGGGCTTTCGGCCGATTGCCGCAACCAGGCAGAAGCCGCCTCGCCATAGGCGATGCCGTAGATGACCAGCCCGCGGCCCTTGAAGGTCGGGCCCTCCGCCGGCAGACGGATCGGGTAGGCGATGATCTGGCTGATGAAACCCGAATTGGTCAGCAGCGCGCTGAACCGGCCGGTGTTCTCCACCACGTGCTGGTCGTTGCTGCGCGAATTCTTGTTGTTGGTCACCATCCAGATCACGCCGGGCGCGCTGCCCAGCAGACGGGGGATGGCTTCGGACAGCGCACCGTCATAGTCCGCGTCCGGGTATTTTCCGTCGGCGCGGCGCGGCAGGTTCAGCTTGCCCAACGCGGCACCCATCGCATGGCCGTCGACCGGCCCCGCGTAGAGCGGCAACGGCGAGGGTGTATCGCCCAGCTGCCCGGCCTGGTTGAACGAGGCGATGGTGACGCGCGCGTCCGGGAGGGCCGAGGCGCCGATGAAGGCACGCAGCAGCGGCAGGAAGGGGGAGCGCGGATCGAGGTAGAACGGCTCCATCCAGCCGCTGTTCTGGATCAGGTACACTTCCTGCGGGGCCGCGTGCGTATCGGCCGCGTGCGACGGGCTTGCGCCCAGGCCCAGAAGCCCGATGGCAACGGCCAGACACGCGCGGATGACCCGGGAGGATGGGCGCGCAGCGGCGTGGGGTCTCGACATGGCTCTTTTTAGACGGGACATCATGTGCACGGACACTCCTTCCAGGCGATGATGCTCTACCAGACTTGCAGCTTCGGTCGGAACCGACCGCCTGCCCGGCCAGGCAAGACCGTGAAGGCTGCGCGGGCAGAGCGGGCGCCCGCCCGATGAGCGGCGACGCGACGCCGCCTGCCGGCCCACGCTGCCGGCAATGCACCAAGCCGTTCGGGTTCGCCGTGGCGTTCTGCCCGTTTTGCGGCGCCGGCCAGCTCTCGGCGCCCACCAAGCTCGCGACGCCCGCCCAGCCGGTCGCGCCCGCCCCGGTCTCGCCGCCGCCGCCAGCCGTCTCGCCCGCCCCATTCTCGTCGTTCAAGCGGGCGTCGTGGTTCCCCGGCCAAGCCTCCGTCCCGCCGGTCCCGCCGGCGCCCAAAGCCGCCGCGCCGACGCCCAAGGTCCTGGTCAGGCCAATCCCGCCCAAACATCGCAGGCTGCTGACGCTGGCCGGCCTGGGCGTGATCGCGGCCGCGATGCTGCTGCGTTCCGGCCCGATGGGGACGCTGGTCGTCTATCCGGCGCCTGGCGTGCCCGGAATCGTCACGATCGATGGCGAAAAGGCCGGCCCGCCCGGGATGCGCCTGCAGGTGCCGGCCGGCACGCATCGTCTGGGCTTCGAAGCCGATGGCTGGACCACCGCCGGACGTCAGGTCACGGTCGGTGCGCGTGAGCGCGCGGTCACGATCATGCTGGCGCCGGCGCCCGCCCTGGTGCTGTTCGACGTGCAGACGCCGGGCGCCACGTTGCGGCTCGATGACCGGCCGGTCGACGCGGCGCAGGCCGAGGTCCGGATACCGCCGGGGCGACATCGGCTGACCGCGACGCGGCCCGGCTTCGCGGCGCTGTCGCTCGAGCTCGTGCTGTCACGCGGCGAGCGGCGCAGCATCCCCGTGGTGCTGTCGCCTCTGGCGGTGCGGGAAGTGACGCGCCGGGCGACGGCGGGCACCTGGTCGGAGCCGGTGCTGCTGCCGCCCCGTACCGGCTTCACCATGGCCGCCCACGGCCGCCTGCGCCTGCGTATCGGGCAGGAGGTTTTGCTGGTGCAGGGCGGCTCGATCAACCTCGGCGACGTGCGCGGCCAGTCCCTGCAGGTCAAGGCGGTGGATGACCAGCCGATCGACGTGCATTTCTACCTCCGGCCGGAAGGCTGACGATGCCATGGTGGTGGATGAGGGCGTCGTGGTCGCAGGCCGCCCGGCCGCGCCGGCTATCGGCGATGCTGAGACGGCGCGCCGCCTGGGGGGGCATGGCCGTGGTGCTGTCCGGCTTGTGGCCGCTTCGGGCGGCGCAGGTGAGCGCCGATGATCCGCTGGCGCGGTCGGCAGGCCAGGCGATCGCCGGCGCACTCAACACGGCGCTCGAGCGCGCCCGCAGCAATCAGCCGGTCCCGTGGGGTGACCCGGGCGCCGACCTGACCGGCAGCATAACCGTCTTCGCGCCCGCGCATCAGGGCGGCACGTGGTGCCGCGCCTTCAGATACGTGGTGCGCAGCGACCGGGAAGAGCTGACGGACAGCGGCCTGCATTGCCGGGACGATGTCGGGCTGTGGCGTGTGGGCGGCGTGCCCGACCTGCTCGACAAACAGACCATCGTTCAGGCCGCCGAGGCCGCCAGACCCGCGCCGTCCCCGCCGGACTCCTCGTTGCTGCGGCTGCAGAAGAACCTTGTCCGCCTGGCCTATGGCGGACCCGCCGACGGCTCCACCGATGCCGCGTTCGCCACGGCGCTCGCCCGGTTCGAGGACGATGCGGGCATGCGGCAGGGCACGGACCCCAACGCCATTCGGCGTGCCCTGGCGCTCAGCGCGGGCATGCTGGCCCGGTCCAGCATGGGCGGCGTCTGTCGGGCGCCGGACGGTGACGACGGCACCACCCTCGTGTGCGGACGGCGGCGATGACCGCTACGGGTTCGGCGGGGGCGGCGTATCGGGGTTTACGCGGGGTATGGCGGGGATACCGGCGCTGATAGGCAGACGAGCAGCATCAACGGGCGGTGCAGGCGCGCCGTTCGAACAGCCGATCGCTTCGTATGCGCCGGCATGCACCGGCCCGTCGTGGATCGACGTCACCTGCGGCTGTCACCGTATCCGGCCAGGGCGGCGGCTTTCTTGGCCGCGGCGTACAGGTTGATCCGGGAGTACAGGCCGAACGGCGAGCCGTCATCCAGGAATCCGCCACCGGGTCCCTCCGTCCCGGTCAGGATGTCGTCGGCCTGAGCCAACGTCAGGTTGGGAAAGGCAGCCACGAGCAGGTAGCCTGCCTCGGGTGCCACCTTGCCGACATCCTCGACGGCGCCCGCCATGCGCTGGTGCACGACCGGCAGGCCGTATGTCTGCGTCGCAGCATAGGACTTGTCGTTGTCGGCCTGGTTGCTGAAGCGGCCGCTATCCATGCGCGCGCAGGCCGACACCGCTTGGCCGCAACCGGCCGCCAGCACCGCCCTCGCATCGGTCCGGGCCGCGTCCAGCGCCTGTCGGTAATCCGTGATCACCGTCGCCCGGGCTTTCGGCCGCCCGATATAGACCGTGTCGTTGGCAAGCAGATGCGCGATGTCATACAGCGCCAGTGATCGGCCGCCGATCACGTCGATGGCGTAATGCGCGCCGAGGATGATCCGATCGTTTCCGTACTCGGCGGCGCGCGCGATCTCCTGCGGGAAACGTTCCGGAACCATGAGGCCGAGCAGGACGGCTTCCGCAAAGCCGTATGTCGTGTGCCCGCTCGGAAAGGCGGGGCTGGCCGTCAGGTTCTGGTCCGGCCCGCTGAGATGGGCGGCACTGCTGGACGGCTTTCCGAGATAGTCGAGGCCTGTGAACCTGGCCAGGCCTGGCTCGACCTGGAACGGTCGGGCGTTCCCGTAAGGGCCGGCCCCGACGCTTCCTGCGGGAAAGCCATAAGCCTTGCCGATGAAGTCGGTTGCGCCACCCACGGCGGCGAGGATGGCCCGCGCCGCTTCCGAAACGGGCTGCTTGCCGTCGACCGTGCCGTTTGCAAAAAAATACTTGGCACTGTTCGAGTCCGATGCCGTCGTCTCGTTGGTGTAGGCGATGAAGTTCGCCACTCTGGCCGACAGGCTGGTGAACGCCTGGGCTGCACTGTAGGTGGCCTTCGCCTGGTATGCCGACGCAAGCGTCGTGCCCAGGCCATCGGCCAGTCCGGCCGCGTTGCCGCCTGTGATGAAGGCATCGCGGAGAGCCTGAAGCTGCTGGCCTGGAAAGGGCAGCGGCGTTGGCAATTTCAGCACCCCGGTCTGGATCGCTGTCGTTACGGTCAGGTTGGCCGAAAGGAGAGCCTTGCCTGCCGGGCTGCCGCCCAGCGCGCTCGCGGGTGCCAAGCCGCGGAGGGCGGCCATGTTCGAGATGGATTGGGCAATGCCGGTAGCCGGAAGAAGGCCGGTCGCAAGGCAGCAAGCGTATGCCCCGATGGTGCGTTTCATGGCTTATCTCCGTTGGCCGAGGTTGGTCACGGCTGGTTGGGTCGATTGAATCGGCGGTCGCTTCGACACCGGGGCGTGTGCAACTGCGATTCTGAAAGCAGCGACGATTCAACTGTGATTGAAGTTGCTCAGCCGGACTTTTGTCGCGGTACTCAGGCCTACCAAGCCGAAACATTTTTGGACTGTTTCTACACTCGATCGTCTGTTAGACGTGACGTTGCAAGTGGAATTGCAAAGGATCCTGCATGTTCAAACCGACGAGTTCGACCATCGAGGCAGGGCTGAGATCGGCACCGCCTAGCCGTGCTGCGCTCGGGCTGGGTTGCGCCTTGATGGTGTGCGGTGCTGCTCCCGGGAGCGCTTTTGCGCAGACCGGATATGTGGGCATACTCGGCGGCGGACCCGTCTACAAGCATGTTGCCAGAAACATCAGCGAACTTAAGAGCTCCGGGTTCAACGAACTCATCGTCTGGAGCGTCGAAGTCAACGCCTCCGGCGACTTGAACCTGAACGGCGAGTTTCCGCTGATTTCGGCCGGCAAATACGTCGGTGAAAAAACCTATCCGCATTTTCTCGCCGATCTGAAAAAGATCAAACAGGGCTCCGTTACGCGCATCACCTTCAGCATCGGTTCGTCCAACTACGGCGACTGGGAAGACATCGAAGCGCTGGTGAAGTCGCAGGGAACCGGGCCGGACAGCATTCTCTACAAGGATTTCGCCGCGTTGAAAGCGGCACTCCCGGTCGACGCGATCGATTTCGACGACGAGAACGGCTACGACACGGCGTCGACCACCAAGTTCGCGATCATGCTGGGCACTCTGGGCTACAAAGTCACCATCAACCCTTACACCAACAACGATTACTGGATCTCGCTGGTGGCGAAGATCAACAAGCAGACATCCGGACTGGTCGACGGCGTGCATCTGCAGACCTTTGCCGGTGGCGAAGGCAACGATCCCTGCCAGGGCTGGGATTTCGGCAACGTTCCAGTCTACCCAGGCATCTCCGACCAGTCCTCGGCGCCGCCTCAGCTCTCGCCTGAGCAGACGAAAACCCGGATCCATAGCTGGCACACCGCGTGCGGCATCACCGGCGGTTGGGTTTGGATCTTCGACCAGATCGCCGGGACCAGCCAGGTTCCGAAATACGCCAAGGCGATCATCGCAGGCATCGGCGGAGCCGCGAAGTAGGAGCGGCCCTCGGCCCGGCATCCATGGAGGGGCCGGGCCAAGGATCATCGGCAGTCCATGGCCAGAAATCTGGCGGTCGCGACGCACAGTCGGGCCGAACGGGACGTCTCGCGTCAGGACACGCCTGGCCTCTGGGACCCGCTCGCCCGGGAACCATCGCCGCGGGGGATCGTATCGCAGGGTGACCGGCTGAGGCACAACGGCGAGGTAAAGCGCTTTGATCGACCAACGACCGGCTGCGACGCTGCATGCCCGCCGCCACCCCTTCTTGCGCCTGCTTTGCGCGTTTCCGGTTGCCGGTTTCCCTGCGGCGCTGGCGGCGGACGTCGCCTACGCGACTTCGGCCAACATCATGTGGGCCGATTTCGCCGACTGGCTCCTGGCGGGAGCCCTGGTCATGGGGGTTCTGGCGGCGATCGTGGGGCTTGTCGTCCTGATCGCCGACCGGCGCCTGCCCAGCACACGGCCGAGAGCAGCCATTGTCGTGGCCAGCGCGGTGGTCCTGGCGCTCGGGTTCGTCGATAACCTCGTGCACAGCCGGGACGCCTGGACCTCCGTCGTGCCACTCGGCCTTGTCTTATCCGGGGCCACTACAATCGTCATGCTCGTCACCCTTTGGCTCGCGGACGGCCCGGCCCGGGCTGCCGCACCAGCACCAGCGAGACTCCGCGCATGACCGAACAACGCATCCGCTCCGTTCCCGCCATCGTGGCGCTGCTTGCCCTGACGGGCGCCGGCAGCTTCGACCCGCGCACGCAGATCGGCCCGAACCCGGTCCTGCCCGAGCCGCAGCAATACCTGTTTCCCCCGATGCGCCTGGCCCCCATCGTCGGCTGGAAGACGGGGCAGGTTCCGCACACGGCCCCGGACTTGCAGGTGCAGGCCCTGGCGACCGGCTTCGATCATCCCCGCTCGGTCTACACCCTGCCGAACGGCGACGTGCTCGTGGTGGAAAGCCGCTCTCCCGGCATCGAGCCGAAAAGCCGGCCCAAGAACTTCGTCATGAACTGGGTGGAATCGTTCGTCACCTCCGGCGGCAAGACCACCGGCAACGACCGGATCATCCTGCTGCGCGACACGAAGGGAACCGGCCAGCCCGATACCCGCACCGTGTTCATCGACCATCTCTACGCGCCGTTCGGCGTGGCACTGGTCGGCAACGATCTCTACGTCGCCAACACCGATGCCATCCTTCACTTTGCCTACACGGAAGGTGCCACGAGCATCACGGCTTCGCCCACCGTGCTCACGTCGCTGCCCGGCGGCCCGATCGATCATCACTGGACCAAGAGCCTGCTCGCCAGCGAGGACGGCAAGAAGCTCTATGTCGGCATCGGCTCCAACAGCAACATCACCGAGAACGGGATCGGCGCCGAATTGGGCCGCGCCGACATCTGGGAGGTGGACCGCGCCACCGGCGCCCATCGCGTGTTTGCCGACGGATTGCGCAACCCGAACGGCCTGTGCTGGGAGCCGCAGACGCACGCGTTGTGGGCGGTGGTCAACGAGCGCGACGAACTTGGCCCTGACCTGGTTCCCGACTACATGACGTCCGTCAAGGATGGCGGGTTCTACGGCTGGCCCTACAGCTATTACGGCCAGCACCTGGACCCGCGCGTCAGGCCGCAACGCCCCGACCTGGTGGCGCGAGCCATCGTTCCCGACTACGCGCTGAGTTCCCATGTGGCCCCGCTCGGCATGGTGTTCGGCACGGCGGCCGGGCTGCCCGCGCACTACAATGGCGGCGCCTTTGTCGGAGAACATGGCAGCTGGGACCGTGACATCCTCAACGGCTACAAGGTCGTCTTTGTTCCGTTCACCGACGGCCGGCCGAGCGGCATGGCGGAAGACGCCGTCACCGGCTTCCTGGACGAGAAAGGGCAGTCACGCGGCCGCCCGGTTGCTTTGGCGCTCGACAAGACCGGCGCTCTGCTGATTGCCGACGACGTGGGCAACACAGTGTGGCGCGTCAGCGCAGCGACGCAGAAACAGGCGGCAAACGACCGCTGAGCCGCCGCTCCGCGCTCTCCCGTCTTCGCAGCCTGAGGGTCAGGGTGCGGCCGCGATGCTCATCGACTGTGCGCCACCCGAAAGCATGGTGAGGGCGTGGCCACGGATCGGGACGCCATTGTAGCTGGCGTTGGTCACGTAGAGGTTGCGATCGGTGTCGACAGTGCCGTCATTGGCGTCGTTGAGGTAGTTCACGGTGACGAGATGGGGCCCGCTCCCCCAGTTGCCGCGCAGCACCACCAGCTGGCTTCGGCCCAGTGAATGGGCAGCGATGACGCTCAGCGGACCTGCTGCGACTTGGCCGTCGACGCTGACGGTGAACTGGGCATCGCCCTGCCACGCATCTTCCGACATGTGCAGTTCGAGCTTGTCGGCCCCCTTGCCAACGACGAGCCGGTGCGGGTTGGACCCGGCCACACGATGCTGCTCGGCACCGAAATACTTGGCCCAGGCGGCCGCCTCCAGGGGCTTGTTGTCGGACGGGTCGGTGAAATGATAGTCGCCGCCGCCGCCGCTGTTCCAGATCGAAACGAAAGCGATCTTCAGGCCGGCATTGCGCGCGGTCGTCAACTCCTGCGCCAGCCAGATCGGAAAGGCTGCGTCGTCGTCGATGTCGTGGCCGTGGTCGCCATTCCCCGCTCCGGTCTCCGGCACGGCGAACGGTTTTTTGTGCTGCAAGGCGAAGGCGATCAGGCTGTCCAGCGATTGGCTATGCCCACCGCTGCAATCGAGACAGTTGATGTCGGCGGCGGGATAGCTCCAGTAATGCTCGCGCGTGGCGGCGTAGGTCATGAACTCGGCGATCGTCGTATCCTCGCCGCCGGTCGCCCAGTCGTGGTAGGTGTCCGGGTTGAACGTGTCATTGTAGGGATACATGTCGCCGTAGATGTCTGCGCCGATCACGTCCACGTAGTCGTCGCCCGGGTACAGGTTCGTTGTCGCTTCGGCGTTGCTGTAGTTGGTGGTGTCCGGGTTCCAGACGATCGTCATCTTTATGTTGTGGGCAAGGGCCTCGCTGCGCAGCACCCCGGCGACGTGCCGGAACGCGCTGACCCAGGCCGCCTGGCTGGACGGGGTGTCACCGGCATAGCCGAGGCTATTGATGTTCATCTCGGTGCCGAGGCGAACGACCAGGTTGTTGAAGCCGTTCTGCACCCAGACATCGACGATCTCGCTGACGATGTAGTCGTAGCTGCCGCTGGCGAATTGCTGGAACTGCGTCTCGGGCGAAGGCGCGTTTCCGTCGGTCGACGACATCTGCAGGGAGATCAGCGGGATCATGTCTCTTGCGATCGGCGACTGGGCGTTCGACCATGCCTGCCATTTCGCGTTCTCGACCCACGCGATGACCGGCTGGCTGTTGTCGATGTAGGATGACACGTAGGCGGGTTTGACGCCCATGGTGGAGACGAAGCTGGCGTAGTTCTGTTCGAAGGCCTGCTCCAGGCCCGGGTCGCTGCCGTTCGGGTTCCCAAGATAGACGCCAAGCGCGAACAACGCGTTGAGACCGGGGACGGGCATGGTGGTTTCCTGCAGGTCGATTATTGGGGACGACGCGCAGATTGCCGAGTGGCCTGAGATCGCGCGGCCGCACAGTACATGGTTCCCGTGACGTCCGCGATGATTTTTTTGGAACAAGCCGACTCGCCGGGAACTGTGTTCCGTTGACCACAGCACCATCCGATCAGCCTCAGCCGCTCAGGTTGTGTAGTAGGCAAAGTCAACAACCCAACGTGCCTTACGACTCCGTCGGTCAGTTCGGTTGTGCTCGCTGTTCGTGCTAGATCATGAAGCTCCAGCGCGGGGCGTCTTCGCGCAGACGAGCGACGACGCTGACGGCTACGTGGGCCGCCTGAACGCGTATGTCCGGGACGGCCACGCATTCCCAGAACACGCCGCGCACGATCGGCCCCAGCGCCCAGATGCGCTCGGCAACCGTCTCGTTCGAGCGGATGACGTTCAGCTCGTCGGTCACGTCGATCCCGAGGCCCTGCCGATCAACCCGCACCAGGCCACGATCGAGCAGGCGCTGCATCAGAGGGTCCCGGGTGCGCGAGATCGGATCGAGGCCCGAGGCCATGATTACGCGCTGCACGTCCAGCACCGATTCGCGGGGAGGCTGGCCGGATTGGCCCGACGTGACCTTCGGGCTGTAATGGATGCTGACCGAATGCGCATCGCTTCGCATCTCGCGTATGCGGCCGCCCACCACCGTCAAGGTGCCTTCGGCGATCATCCCGTCGATCATGTCGGCATGCGGCGGCGCCATGCGGTGGCGATGCACATCCCACAGGCGCCGGGCATGGCGCAGGAACCGGCCCCGCTCGGCCACCGGCAGCCGCCCCCAGATGCTGGCGGTGACGGGGCGCATGCTGTCGATGACCGCGCGCCAGTCCACGCCGCTTTCGGCGGCGGTGAAGATCTCGTCACGCAGCCGGGCCATCAGCTGCGGCAGCGAGGTCTCCTCCGCCATCGTGAAGTGCGGCGTGGCCCAGGGGGCCGCCAGCGCCTTGTGCCTTGTAGGCATCAGGCCGCCCCGCGACAGCGCCACGATGCCGCCGGTGAAGCCGCGCCGCCGCAACGCCACGGCGAGATCCACCATGGTGAGCCCGGTGCCCACGATCAGCACCGGCCGGTCGGGCTCGAGCGGGCTCCAGGCCTTTTCGCTCCAGGCGTTCCGGCAGATGCGCGGGTCCTCGCTCTCCTCGGGCGGCAGGTTGCCGACGCCCAGCACCACGCCCGCCACCGGCAGGCGCAATCCGCTGGCGCAGACCAGCTCGTATCCGCCGCCCTCGGCCGGCACCACGTCCAGCACGTCGTCCGGCAGCAGCCGCAGCTGCGCATGGCCGGCGGTCTCGCGCATCACGTAATCGAGGATGGAGCGCAGGTAGAGGCCGTACAGTCCGCGGGAAGCGAACAGCCCGGCTTCGGTGTCGTGCATGCCTTCGGTGCTGCCGCCCTCGGAAAGCCGACGCTTCAGCCAATCCTGGAAGTGCAGCGGCTCGTCGTTCAGCGCGCTCATGTTGGCGGCGCGCACGTTCAGCAGGTGATCGTTGTCGCCGGTGGCGTAGGCCATGCCGCGGGCGAAATCGGCCGATCGTTCGCAGAGCAGCACCGGCTGGTCAGTCGGAAGCCGACGCAGCAACTGCAGCGCCGCGATGGTGCCGGAGAAGCCCGCGCCGATCACCGCGATCGGCGGCTTGCCGGGAAGCGGCGTGGATTCGGCCTGATCGTGAAACAAGGGCAGCGCCATCGCGTCCTTAACGACGGCGCGCATGGCGGGTTTGAGGCCGCCTGCCGCCGCGGACTGCAGCCGGGTGCCGGAGAGGGAGGTACCCATGGAACACTGCTCCGTTGCCGCCGTGCTCGTCGAGCACCCATTCTATGTCATGCTGTCTCAATATCAGCTTAACACCCCAAGATCACAATTCATAGTTTATTGGTATGAATATCCTGCAACGAGCGGAGGTCCGTGGCACTGTCTGTCAGCCTGGGGTAGAAAGCCATGCCAGCCCGATCTAGGCCTTGCCGGCTGCCAGGCCAGGACGCGTTGGCGAACCGTACAGGACCCGTCCGTTGCTGACCAGCCGCGCCAAATACGCCCTTCGTGCCTGCATCGTGTTGGCCGAACGCAAGCCCACCGAGGTCTGGAGCAGCGCCGGGGGGTTGGCCGAAATGGCCGACGTGCCGCGCAAGTTTCTCGAGGCGATCCTGACGCAGCTTCGCGAGCACGGGCTGGTGGAGAGCCGGCGCGGCCCGGCCGGGGGGCACCGCCTGATCGCCGCGCCCAGCCGGGTTTCGGCCGCGGACATCATCCGCGCCATCGACGGCCCGCTGGCCATGACCCCCTGCGCCAGCGCCACGGCCTTCCGCGCCTGCGACGACTGCGTGGCGGTGGAGGATTGCCGGCTGCGTCATCTGATGCGTCGGGCGCGGGACGCGGTCGCGAGCGTGCTTGAGGAGTGCTCCCTGGCCGATCTGCTCCGCGAGGACAGCCTGTCCCTGGCGTCCTAGTTCTCGAGCTCGGAATCCCAGTAGAGGTAATCGCGCCAGCTCGCATGCAGGTAGTTGGGGGGGAAGGCGCGCCCGTTATCCTGCAATTCCCAAGTGGAGGGCTGGCAGGGGCGTTGCCTGGGCTGCATGTGACACTCGCGCGGCAGCTTGTTGCCCTTGCGCAGGTTGCAGCAGGCGCAGGCGGTGACGACGTTCTCCCAAGTGGTGCGGCCGCCCCGGCTGCGCGGGATCACGTGGTCGAAGGTCAGGTCGTGGGTCGGGAACCGCTCGCCGCAATACTGGCAGCTGAAGGCATCGCGCAGGAACACGTTGAAGCGTGTGAAGGCCGGCTTGCGGGCGCTGGGGATGTAGTCTTTCAGCGCGATCACGCTGGGCAGCCGGATCGCCTGGCTCGGGGAATGCACCTCGAACTCGTATTCCGAGAGAACGGAGACACGGTCGAGGAAGACCGCCTTGATCGTGTCCTGCCACGACCATACGGAGAGCGGGAAATACGAGAGCGGACGAAAATCCGCGTTCAGGACCAGGGCTGGATAGTGCAGGCCGCAATCGGGCAAAATGCGCTCCTCGACCGGGAGGTGCATGACCCAGAAATCCCGCCCGCAGACGAGTCGCAGGGATGATGCGCCGCCAAGAACGCGGTGGTTATGGCAAAGCGGTGGATGTGCCGCAAGGCAGCACCGAAACCGTAACACAGCCGCCCGGGCCGGTGGGCGTATGACGTCGGTCGTCACCCGCTTCGCCCCCAGCCCGACCGGCTACCTTCATCTGGGCCATGCGGCGGCGGCGCGCGTGGCGTGGCGCAGGGCACGGGAGGCGGGCGGCCGCTTCCTGCTGCGCATCGAGGACATCGATCCCGAGCGCTGCCGCCCGGAGTACACCGCCGCCATCCTGGAGGATCTGCGCTGGCTGGGCCTGGACTGGGATGGCGAGGTGCTGCTGCAATCGGCGCGGCTCGGGCTCTATCGCACCTGCCTGGACAGCCTGGCCGCCCGCGGTCTGCTATACCCCTGCTTTTGCAGCCGGGCGGAGATACGCGCCTCGGCCGCCGCGCCGCACGGGCCCGATGGCGGCCCGCTCTATCCCGGCACCTGCCGGCCCCTCGGCAGCGCCGAGCGCGCGGCGCGGATCGCGGCGGGTGCGCCGCATGCCTGGCGGCTGGACATGGCGCGCGCGCTCCACGGCGCCCCGAAGCTGCGGTTCGTGGAGGAGGCCAGGGGGGAGGTGCAGGCGCGGCCGGAGGCGTTCGGCGACGTGGTGCTGGCCCGGCGCGACGCGCCGGCGAGCTACCATCTCTGCGTCACCCTTGACGACGCGGCGCAGGGGGTGACGCTGGTGACGCGCGGCGCCGACCTCGAGCCGGCCACGCATCTGCACCGTCTGCTGCAGCATTTGATGGGCTGGACGGTGCCGCGCTACGCGCACCATGCGCTGCTGACCGACGCGTCTGGCCAGCGGCTGTCGAAGCGCGGCGGGGCCACGACGATCCGCCAGCTGCGGGCAGAAGGCCGGCCGGCGCTCGATATCCTGCCGTGATCCGGCCGGTATCTAGAGCGGGATGCGTCCTTCCGTCGGCGCGGCCGGGCGCATGCCGCTCTAGCTCGTTGTTTCGTCGAGCATGTTTATGCGGCGGCTGACCGCGTCCGGCCGCCTCATGCTTTAGGCTTTCCCGTGGCAGTGCTTGTACTTCTTGCCCGAGCCGCAAGGGCAGGGCGCGTTGCGCTGGGTGCCGCCCCAGGTGGTGGGGTCGTTCGGGTCGATCAGCATGTCGGGCGGGGCCATGCCCACCTGCCAGACCTCGGTCGGGTTGATCGTGTCGGCGCCGGCCAGCGCTGGCGCGGAGAAGTTTTCCATCATCCCGGCGGGCAGCGCCTGCGGCATCGGCGGGGGCTCGGCCGAGAGCTCCACGCGGCTGAGCGTGCTGGTGACCCGCTCGCGCAGATCGTCCAACATGCCGTTGAACAGCGCGAACGCCTCGCTCTTGTACTCGTTGAGCGGGTCGCGCTGGCCATAGGCGCGCAGGCCGATGCCCTGGCGCAGATGGTCGAGCGCCAGCAGGTGTTCCTTCCACACCGTGTCGAACATCTGCAGCAGCAGCGACTTCTCGATGTAGCGCATGATCTCGGGGCCGAAATTGGCCGCTTTGGCGGCAGCGGCCGAATCCACCGCGGCGATCAGCCTTTCGTGGATCGCGGTCTCGTCGATCCCCTCCTCGCGGCCCCACTCCTCGATCGGCAGTTCGAGGTTGAACACGCGCCGCACGTCCTGGGTCAGGGCTGCGGTTTCCCACTGCTCGGCAAAGGCGCGTTCTGGGACGCGCGCGCGCACCATGGTGTCGGCGAGCTCGTGGCGGAATGCCGCCACCGTCTCCGACACGTCCACGGCCTGCATGTATTCCCGGCGCTGCGCATAGACCTCGCGGCGCTGGTCGTTCATCACGTCATCGTATTTCAGCAGGTTCTTGCGCGTGTCGAAGTTGCGCGCCTCCACCTTTTTCTGGGCTTTCTCCAGCGCCTTGTTGATCCAGGGATGGACGATGGCCTCGCCCTCCTTCAGTCCCAGCCGCTGCAGCATGCCGCCCATCCGGTCGCTGCCGAAGATGCGCATCAGGTCGTCTTCCAGCGAGAGGAAGAACCGGCTGGCGCCGGGGTCGCCCTGCCGGCCGGAGCGGCCGCGCAGCTGGTTGTCGATGCGCCGGCTCTCGTGCCGCTCGGTGCCGATCACCAGCAACCCGCCGGCCTGCTTCACCCGCTCGTGGTTGGCCGAGACCTCCTCGCGTATCGCGGCCGCCTTGCGCGCGCGCGCCTCGGGGTCGGTCAGGATGTCGGCCTCCTGGCGCGTGCGCATGTCGAGGTTGCCGCCGAGCTTTATGTCGGTGCCGCGGCCGGCCATGTTCGTGGCGATCGTCACCGACCCGGGCGCGCCCGCCTGCGCGATGATCGTCGCTTCCTGCTCGTGGAACCGGGCGTTCAGCACCGCGTGCGGGATCTGACGGGCGTTGAGGATCCCGCTCAGCAACTCGCTCTTCTCGATGCTCACCGTGCCCACCAGCACCGGCTCGAGGCGTGTGCGCGCCTCCTCGATCAGCGTCGCCACCGCGTCGTATTTTTCCGTGGCGGTCCGGTACACCTCGTCGTCGCCGTCCTGGCGCGTCACCGGAACGTTGGTCGGTATCTCGATCACCGACAGCTTGTAGATCTCGGCGAACTCGTCGGCCTCGGTCATCGCCGTGCCGGTCATCCCCGCGAGCTTGGGGAACAGCCGGAAATAGTTCTGGAAGGTGATCGAGGCGAGCGTCTGGTTCTCCTGCTGGATCTCGACGTGCTCCTTGGCCTCCAGCGCCTGGTGCAGCCCCTCCGAGTAGCGCCGGCCGTCCATCATGCGGCCGGTGAACTCGTCGATGATGATCACCTTGTCGTCGCGCACGATGTAGTCCACGTCGCGCGAGAACAGCGTGTGCGCGCGCAGCGACTGCTGCACGTGGTGGACGACGGACACGTTGAAGATGTCGTAGAGGTTGCCCTCGGTGATGATGTCGGCCTCGCGCAGCATGTCCTCCGCGCGCTCGTTGCCGGCCTCCGTCAGGTGGACCGACTTGGCTTTCTCGTCCTTCTCGAAGGTCGCCGTGTCCTTGACCAGTTCGAGCACGACCAGGTTCACCGAGCGGTAGAGGTCGGACGAATCCTCGGCCGGTCCCGAGATGATCAGCGGCGTGCGCGCCTCGTCGATCAGGATGCTGTCGACCTCGTCCACGATCGCGTAGCTGAACGGCCGCTGGACCATGTCCTCCAGCCGGTATTTCATGTTGTCGCGCAGGTAGTCGAAGCCGAACTCGTTGTTGGTCCCGTAGGTCACGTCGCAGCCATAGGCGGCGCGACGGTCGTCATCCATCAGCCCGTGCACGATGACGCCGGTGCTCAGGCCGAGGAAGCTGTACAGCCGGCCCATCTCCTCGCTGTCGCGGCGGGCCAGGTAGTCGTTCACCGTCACCACGTGCACGCCGCGGCCGCTCAGCGCGTTGAGGTAGACGGGCAGGGTGGCGACCAGCGTCTTGCCCTCGCCGGTCTTCATCTCGGCGATCTTGCCGTCGTGCAGCACCATGCCGCCGACCAGCTGGACGTCGAAGTGGCGCATGCCGAGCACCCGGCGCGACGCCTCGCGCACCACCGAGAACGCTTCGGGCAGCAACTCGTCCGGACTGGCGCCGCCGGCGATGCGCGTGCGGAACTCGATCGTCTTGGCCGCCAGCGCCTCGTCCGACAGCGCGGCAATGGCCGCCTCGTGGGCGTTGATCCTGGGAACGCGCTGCTGGTAGGCCTTCAGCGAGCGGTCGTTGGACGTGCCGAACAGGGCGCGGGCGAGCGAGGAGAACATGACGGGCAGATAGGCGGCGCCCGGGGTGGGGTCAACAAGAAGCAAGGCCAGGCCGCCCTTGCCCGCCTTGCCCCCGTGCGCTACGTCCGCCGCTTCGCGGCCGGCGGGCGTGGTGAAATTGGTAGACACGCCAGATTTAGGTTCTGGTGGCGTAAGCCGTGGGGGTTCAAGTCCCTCCGCCCGCACCAGCCGGCCTGTTCTCTCCCCTGGCGCTCACGTTTAGGATGTCTTCCCCGATGCAGGTTACCGAGACGCTCTCCGATGGGCTCAGGCGCGCGTTCTCCGTGGTCGTTCCGGCTGCCGAGATCGAGGGGAAGGTCAGCACCAAGCTCGCCGAGATCGGCCGCACCATCAAGCTGCCGGGCTTTCGCCCGGGCAAGGTGCCGGTGAACCTGGTGCGCCAGCGCTACGGCGCGTCGGTGATGGCCGAGGTGATGCAGGACGCGCTGAACGCCGCTACCGACCAGGTGGTGGAGGAGCGGGGCTTGCGCCCGGCCGGGCAGCCGAGGGTGGCGCTGGCGGGCGAGCCGCAGGTCGACGGCAAGGCCGCCGCCGACCTCGCCTTCAGCGTGGAGATGGAGCTGCTGCCCGAGATCACCGCGCCCGACCTCGCCGCCCTGAGCCTGACGCGGCTGCGGTCCGAGGTGGCGCCCGAGGTGGTCGAGAAAACCCTCTCGCGCCTGGCAAGCCAGCAGCGCGAGGTCGTGCCGCTCGAGGAGGATCGGGGCGCCGAGCAGGGCGACGTGCTGACCGTGGATTTCGTGGGCTCAGTCGATGACGTGCCGTTCGAGGGCGGTGCCGGACAGGACGCTCGCGTTGAAATCGGCGGCGACGGGTTCATTCCCGGTTTCTCCGAGGGCATGCAGGGCATGAAGCCGGGGGAGGTCCGCCGTATCGACGTCATCTTCCCGGCCGAGTACGAGGCCGAGGCGTTGGCCGGCCGTGAAGCGGTGTTCGAGGTCACCGCCAAGTCGCTGGGCAAGCCGGTGGACGTGGCGGTGGACGACGCGCTGGCCACCAAGCTCGGCTTCGAGTCGCTGGAGAAGCTGCGCGAGACGGTGACGGCGCAGATGCAGCGCGAGCTTGACCAGATGTCCCGGCTGCGGATCAAGCGCGAGTTGCTGGACGTGCTGGCCGGCCAGGCCGACTTCCCGGCCCCGCAGAACCTCGTCGATGCCGAGTTCGCGGCGATCTGGCAGCGCGTGGAGCAGGACATGGCGTCCGGCCAGGTCGACGACGAGGACCGCGGCAAGGACCGTGACACGCTGCGCGGGGAGTATCGCGCGATTGCCGACCGCCGCGTGCGGCTTGGGTTGCTGCTGTCCGAGATCGGGCGCACCGCAGGCGTGCAGGTCAGTCAGGCCGAGCTGACGCAGGCCTTGCGCACCGAGGCTGCGCGCTACCCGGGCCAGGAGATGCAGGTCGTCGAGTTCTTCCGCAAGACGCCGCAGGCGATCGAGCAGCTGCGTGGCCCGTTGTTCGAGGACAAGGTGGTGGACTACATCCTGGAGATGGCCAAGGTGGAGGATCGCATGGTGTCGCCCGAGGAGCTGAACCTGCCGCCCGCCGACGCTGCCCCGGTGCCGAGGATCGAGATGCAGCCTGACGAGGCGGCGCCGGCGGCCGAACCGGGCCGGGACAGGGCGACCGCGCCCGAGTCCCCCGCCCCTGAGCCGGTCGGAGAGCCGGGCACCGGCGAGAGTGACGACTTCGCCTGACGGCGGGCCGGGCGGTGGGCCCGGGGCTGGAACCGAAGGCCGGCAGGCCTATGTCATAGCGCCACGGGCTCGTGTCCCTGCGAGCTTTCCCGATAGGAGTGCGTATGAGGGCCCGTTCTGTGATTGGCCATTCCCTGCTCGATCGTGACCCCGCCGAGGTCTACAGCCAGGCGCTTGTCCCTATGGTGGTCGAGCAGACGGCGCGTGGCGAGCGGGCCTACGACATCTATTCGCGCCTGCTCAAGGAGCGGATCATCTTCCTGACCGGGCCGGTTTTCGACCAGATGAGCGCCCTGATCTGCGCGCAGCTGCTGTTCCTGGAAAGCGAGAACCCCGCCAAGGACATCTTCTTCTACATCAACAGCCCGGGTGGCGTGGTGTCCGCCGGCCTCGCGATCTACGACACGATGCAGTACATACGGTGCCCGGTCAGCACGGTGTGCATCGGCCAGGCGGCGTCGATGGGCTCGTTGCTGCTCTGCGCTGGCGCGAAGGACAAGCGCTATGCGCTGCCGAACAGCCGTGTGATGGTGCACCAGCCGAGCGGCGGGGCACAGGGGCAGGCGGCCGACATCGAGATACAGGCGCGCGAGATACTGACGCTGCGCCATCGCCTCAACGAGATCTACGTTCGCCACACCGGCCAGACCCTGGACGCGATCGAGGCCAAGCTGGAGCGGGACAGCTACATGTCGGCCGAGGAGGCGCGGGATTTCGGGCTGGTGGACCAGGTGGTCGAGAACCGCCCGCAATCCATGATCGACGACGCGATCAAGGTCTGACCGCGCCGGCCCGCATCCGTGCGGCGGCCCGGCACGTATCCTGCACGGCCCTGGGGGCCAGCCGGTAGAACTTATCGTCGACCGGCGGCCTGCCTCGCCTGTGCGCTGTGGTCGTCGATAGCCTGCCTTGTCGATTTTGAAAGGCTGGCGGTAGTATCCTGAGATTGTGGCTCCGGGTCAGCCCGGGGTGGGAGGGCCCTATGAGCAAGTCCGGCGATACCAAGAACACTCTGTACTGCTCGTTCTGCGGCAAGTCCCAGCACGAGGTGCGCAAGTTGATTGCGGGACCCACCGTGTTCATCTGTGACGAGTGCGTCGAGTTGTGCATGGACATTATCCGCGAGGAGCACAAGACACACCTGGTCAAGGCACGCGATGGCGTGCCGACGCCCAAGGAGATCTGCAGCGTCCTCGACCAGTACGTGATCGGCCAGAGCCACGCCAAGAAGGTGCTGTCGGTTGCCGTCCACAACCATTACAAGCGCTTGGCGCACGCGCAGAAGAACAACGACATCGAGATCGCCAAGTCCAACATCCTGCTGGTCGGCCCGACCGGCTCCGGCAAGACGCTGCTGGCGCAGACGCTGGCGCGCATCCTGGACGTGCCGTTCACGATGGCGGATGCCACCACCCTGACCGAGGCCGGCTACGTGGGCGAGGATGTGGAGAACATCATCCTCAAGCTGCTGCAGGCCGCCGACTACAACGTGGAGCGGGCGCAGCGCGGCATCGTCTACATCGACGAGGTCGACAAGATCAGCCGCAAATCGGACAACCCGAGCATCACCCGCGACGTGAGCGGCGAGGGCGTGCAGCAGGCGTTGCTGAAGATCATGGAGGGCACCGTCGCTTCCGTGCCGCCGCAGGGCGGCCGCAAGCACCCGCAGCAGGAGTTCCTGCAGGTGGACACGACCAACATCCTGTTCATCTGCGGCGGCGCGTTTGCCGGGCTGGAGAAGATCATCGGCGCCCGCGGCAAGGGCTCGGGAATCGGCTACGGCGCCGAGGTGCGCGACCCCGATGCGCGGCGCACCGGCGCCATCCTGCGCGACGTGGAGCCCGAGGACCTGCTGCGCTTCGGCCTGATCCCAGAGTTCATCGGCCGTCTGCCCGTGGTGGCGACGCTGGAGGATCTGGACGAGGCGGCGCTTATGGAGATCCTCACCAAGCCGAAGAACGCGCTCGTCAAGCAGTACGGCCGTCTGTTCGAAATGGAGGGCATCAAGCTGAACTTCACCGAGGACGCGCTGAAATCGGTGTCCACCCGCGCCATCGCCCGCCGCACCGGGGCGCGCGGCCTGCGGTCTATCATGGAATCGATCCTGCTCGGGACGATGTTCGACCTGCCTGGCCTCGACAACGTGGACGAGGTGGTGATCAACCGTGAGGTGGCCGAAGGCCGGGCCAACCCGCTCTACACCTACAGCAAGGAACGATCCAAGGAGCGGGCGGAAGGCGCGGGCTAGCAAAGCCGGCGCCGCCACCGATATTGCGGTGCAGGGCGGCGCGTCTCGGGGCGTAGGATCACGGTCTCTGCGTCCTGACGGTCAGGTCCCGGCTGTCGCCCGCCTTGTTGGAGCCTTTGCGTGCCACTACTGGACGGATTGCGCTCCTGACTGTCCTTTTGGGAGGTCTTTAGATGCCTGAAAAAAAGAAGCCGGCAGCGACCGCCGGCGCGACCCTGGCCGTGCTGCCGCTGCGCGACATCGTCGTTTTTCCGCACATGATCGTGCCGCTTTTCGTCGGTCGGGAGAAATCCGTCCGCGCCCTCGAAGCCGTCATGAAGGACGACAAGCAGATCCTGCTCGTCGCCCAGAAGAACGCGGCCCAGGACGACCCCTCCGCCGACGACATCTATCGTGTCGGTACGGTGTCCACGATTCTTCAGCTGCTCAAGCTGCCGGACGGCACGGTGAAGGTGCTCGTCGAAGGCGGAAAGCGCGCCAAGCTGTCGTCCTTCAAGGAGACCGAGGCCTATTTCGAGGCTTTCGTCGAAGACCTCCCCGACGATGCCGGTGACGGCAAGGAACTGGAGGCGCTCGGGCGTACCGTCGTCGGTCAGTTCGAGCAGTACATCAAGCTGAACAAGAAGATCGCCCCGGAGGTGCTGGTTTCGCTCAACCAGATCGAGGAGCCGAGCAAGCTCGCCGACACCATCGCCAGCCACCTGAACCTGAAGATCAGCGAGAAGCAGGAGCTGCTGGAGACCACGCGCATCGGCGAACGGCTGGAGCGCGTGTTCGGCCACATGGAATCCGAGATCGGCGTGCTGCAGGTCGAAAAGCGCATACGAAACCGCGTCAAGCGCCAGATGGAGAAGACCCAGCGCGAGTACTACCTCAACGAGCAGCTCAAGGCGATCCAGAAGGAGCTGGGCGAGGGGGAAGACGGCAAGGACGAGACTGCCGAGCTCGAAGACAAGATCAAGAAGACCAGGCTGTCCAAGGAAGCCCGGGAGAAGTGCATGGCGGAGCTGAAGAAGCTTCGGACCATGAGCCCGATGAGCGCCGAGGCGACCGTGGTGCGCAACTACCTGGACTGGGTGCTGTCCATTCCGTGGAAGAAGCGCAGCAAGGTCCGCAACGACGTGATCGAGGCGGAACGCGTGCTCGACGCCGACCATTTCGGCCTCGAGAAGGTCAAGGAACGCATCCTCGAATACCTCGCGGTGCAGGCGCGCAGCCCCAAGGTCCGTGGCCCGATCCTCTGCCTGGTCGGGCCACCGGGCGTCGGCAAGACGTCGCTCGGCAAGTCGGTCGCTAATGCCACCGGCCGCAGCTTCGTCCGCATGTCGCTCGGCGGCGTGCGCGACGAGGCGGAGATACGCGGCCACCGTCGCACCTATATTGGCTCTATGCCCGGCAAGGTGATCCAGGGCATGAAGAAGGCCAAGACCAGCAACCCGTTGTTCCTGCTCGACGAGATCGACAAGCTCGGCCAGGACTGGCGCGGCGACCCGACCAGCGCCCTGCTCGAGGTTCTGGACCCGGAGCAGAACGCCACCTTCGCCGACCATTACCTCGAGGTGGATTACGACCTGTCCGACGTGATGTTCGTCACCACGGCGAACTCGCTGCGCATGCCGCAGCCGTTGCTCGACCGCATGGAGATCATACGCATCTCCGGCTACACCGAGGACGAGAAGCTGCAGATCGCGCGCCGGCACCTGATTGCCAAGCAGGGCGAGGCACACGGCCTCAAGCCGGAGGAGTGGTCCATCAGCGACGACGCGCTGCGCGACCTGATACGCACCTACACGCGTGAGGCCGGCGTTCGGAACCTGGAGCGCGAGCTGGCCAACCTGGCCCGCAAGTCGGTCAAGGAGATCGTGACCAAGAAATCCAAGAAGGTCGTGATCAACCTCAAGAACCTGGAGAAATACGCCGGCATACGCCGGTTCCGCTATGGCGAGACCGAGAGCGAGGACATGGTCGGCGTCGTCACCGGCCTGGCCTGGACCGAGGTTGGCGGCGAGATCCTGACGATCGAGAGCGTCATCGTGCCGGGCCGCGGCAAGATACAGCACACCGGCAAGCTCGGCGACGTGATGCAGGAGAGCGTGACCGCGGCACTGTCCTACGTGCGCAGCCGGTCCATCAGCTTCGGCATCAAGCCGACGCTGTTCGAGAAGCGCGACATTCACGTGCACGTGCCGGAGGGTGCCACGCCGAAGGATGGGCCGTCGGCGGGCGTCGCGATGGCGACGAGCATCGTCAGCGTGCTGACCGGTATCCCGGTCCGTCGCGACGTGGCGATGACCGGAGAGATCACCCTGCGTGGCCGCGTCCTGCCGATCGGCGGCCTCAAGGAGAAGCTGCTGGCGGCGTTGCGTGCCGGGATCGCCACCGTGTTCTTCCCCAAGGACAACGAGAAGGACCTGGCCGACATCCCGGAGAACGTGAAAAAGGCGCTCACCCTGATCCCGGTCAGCCATGTGGACGACGTGATCGGCCAGGCGCTGGTGCGGCGTCCGGAGGCGATCGAATGGGAGGAGCCGCCCGAGCCGATCGCCAAACCAGCGGTCGAACCGGCCGGCGCATCCCTGCCGCATTAGGCGCGCAGCCCCCGTGACACGCCCGGAACCCCGCGAAAATGGCGGTTTTCCGGGCTTTTTCTTGACTGGCTCGCAGCGTGCTGCGTAGTGTCCGCCGCGTGCGGGCGCGGCCGCCTAAGGACGTGATCGCACAAGGCTGAACGACTTCGGAAGGACACAGTTATGGACGACATCAAGGAGCATCTCCACGGCCTCGAGGACGATTCGGATTCCGAGAAGGGCGAGGGTAAGCCCGGGTCTGACAAGGTGTTCAACCGCCAGAAGCTCGTAGCCGCGGTGACCGAGAAGACCGGCCTGCCGCGTGCAAAGGCACTGGCCGCGGTCGAAGCGGTGTTCGAGGCGATGAGCCACTCGCTCAAGGGCGGCCTCGAAGTGCGTGTGCTGGGCTTCGGCGCCTTCAGCGTCAGCGAGCGCAAGGCCGGCAAGGGACGCGATCCGCGCACCGGCACGGAAATCGACGTGCCGCAGAGCAAGTCCGTCCGGTTCCGTGCCGGCAAGGGGCTTCGCGAGATGGTCGCCGAAACGCCGGTCTGATATCCAGGCGCGGGGGCGGTTAGCTCAGCGGTAGAGCGGCTCGTTTACACCGAGTTGGCCGGCGGTTCGATCCCGTCACCGCCCACCACGTAGCTTGGGGCGCCGCTTGACGGCCGTCGGGGCCGCCCGTAGAAGCGGCGCCTACCTGGAAAGCGGGTGTAGCTCAGTTGGTTAGAGCGCCGGCCTGTCACGCCGGAGGTCGCGGGTTCGAGCCCCGTCACTCGCGCCAGTCCTCTTGGCGGCATTGCAGCACGGGTCTATGGTCCCAAATGTTGCAGTGCGGTGCGCGAACGAGCACCGCCTTTTGCTGTTGGGAACGCCATGCAGCCGATACTCGCCAACTATTTTCCCATTCTCGTGTTCCTCGGCATTGCTTCGGGCATCGCGCTGGCCATGGTCGGTGGTTCGATCCTCGCCGCACGTCAGAAACCCTACGCCGAGAAGCTGTCCGCCTATGAATGCGGGTTCGAGCCGTTCGATGATGCGCGCCGCCGCTTCGATGTAAGGTTCTACCTGGTCGCGATCCTTTTCATCATCTTCGACCTGGAGGTGGCGTTCCTGTTCCCCTGGGCCGTCAGCCTTTCACATATCGGTTTGCTTGGTTTCTGGTCGATGATCGGCTTCCTTGCTGTTCTGACCGTCGGCTTCATCTACGAGTGGTGCAAAGGCGCACTGGAGTGGGAGTAGGGCGATGAGTGTTACCGCCACCGATGTGGCGACGGGCGAACAGATCGCCTGGAACCGCGACCTGTTGCCACCGGGCGAGTCGCAGGACGCCGTGATACGCGGCATCACCGGTGAGATCACCGACAAGGGCTTCGTCGTCGCTCAGTTGGACAAGCTGATCAATTGGGGTCGGACCGGAAGCCTGTGGCCGATGACTTTCGGCCTGGCCTGTTGCGCCGTTGAAATGATTCACGCCTACATGCCGCGCTACGACCTCGATCGTTTTGGCATCTTCCCGCGCGGGTCGCCGCGGCAAAGCGACGTGATGATCGTGGCGGGCACGCTGACAAACAAGATGGCGCCGGCTTTGCGGCGCGTATACGATCAGATGCCCGAGCCACGCTGGGTGATCAGCATGGGCAGCTGTGCGAACGGCGGCGGGTATTACCACTATTCCTACTCGGTGGTGCGCGGTTGCGACAGGATCGTGCCCGTGGACATCTACGTTCCGGGCTGCCCGCCGACCGCGGAAGCGCTGGTCTACGGCATCATGCAGCTGCAGAAGAAGATACGCCGTACCGGGACCATTCTGCGTGGCTGATCTGACCGTTGCCGCACGCGGATCGGCACTGGCCCTGACCATGTCGACATCCCTGGCCGGCGTATCCCGCGCTGGGTTGGAAGGCGGCGAACTGGTGGCGCATGTTTCGCGCGATGGATTGTTGCAGGTGATGACGACGTTGCGGGATGACCCGCGCTTCCTGTTCGAACAGCTGATAGATTTGTGCGGCGTCGATTGGCCGATGCGCCCCGAACGGTTTGACGTGGTCTATAACCTGCTCAGCGTCTCGCTCAACCATCGGGTGCGCGTTGTCGTCACGACCGACGAGACAACGCCGGTCCCGTCCGTCTCCAACATCTGGCCGTGCGCGACCTGGTGGGAGCGTGAGTGCTGGGACCTCTACGGCGTGACGTTTGCAGGCCTGGCGGATCATCGTCGCATCCTGACCGATTACGGCTTCGAGGGACATCCGCTTCGGAAGGATTTTCCGCTCACAGGCTACGTCGAGGTTCGCTACGACGAGGATCGCAAGCAGGTTGTATACGAAGCTGTGAAGCTTACGCAGGATTTCAGGGATTTTCGGTTCTTGTCACCCTGGGAAGGCATGACGACACTTCCGGGTGACGAGAAGGCACACGTCACGCGTCTGGCCTTGTCGCACGGTGCGAGTGAAGAGAAGCCATGAACAACTTGGTAGAGTTCGAGGATATCGGGCGCACCGCTGTGCCCGTCGATCAGGCGGTCGCCTCCACCGCCAAGACGGTGCAGATCGACAGTCATGCGATCAATTTCGGACCGCAGCATCCGGCCGCGCATGGTGTTTTGCGTCTGGTACTCGAGATGGACGGCGAGGTTGTCGACCGTGCAGACCCGCATGTCGGGCTGCTGCATCGTGGCACCGAAAAGCTGATCGAAAGCCGCACATACCTGCAGAACGTGCCGTATTTCGACCGCCTGGACTACGTCTCGCCGATGTGCATGGAGCACGCTTTCGTGCTGGCGACGGAGAAGCTGCTGTCGATCACCGCGCCGGAACGTGCGCTGTGGATACGCACGATGTACGACGAGATCACGCGTATCCTGAACCATCTGCTGAACCTGACCTCGTTCGCGATGGATGTCGGCGCGCTCACGCCCCCGCTCTGGGGCTATGAGGAGCGCGAGAAGTTGATGGAGTTCTACGAGGCAGCGTCGGGTGCACGCCTGCATGCCAATTACTACCGCCCGGGTGGTGTCAGCCGAGACTTGCCCGCGGGGCTGACCGACCGGATATGGTCCTGGACTGAGGAATTTCCGAAGTTCATCGACGATCTCTGGAACTTGCTGACCGATAACAGGATCTGGAAGCAGCGGACGGTCGACATCGGCGTGATGAACGCCGAGCAGGCGATGGCCTGGGGTTTCACCGGACCAAACCTGCGCGCCAGCGGCGTGCCGTGGGATCTGCGCAAATCGCAGCCCTACGCGATGTACGATCGCGTCGCGTTCGACGTGCCGATCGCGCGCAACGGGGACTGCTACGATCGCTATCTGGTGCGTATGATCGAGATGCGCGAAAGCGTCAAGATAATCCGGCAATGCATCGAAAACATCAAGCCGGGACCGGTCAAGATCCAGGACCGAAAGTTCACCCCGCCGCGGCGCGAGGAGATGAAGCGCTCTATGGAGGCGCTGATCCACCATTTCAAGCTGTTCACCGAAGGCTTCCATGTGCCGGCCGGCGCGACCTACACCGCGATCGAAAGTCCGAAAGGCGAGTTCGGGGTCTACCTGGTCTCGGACGGCACCAACAAACCCTATCGCTGCAAGATACGGCCTACCGGGTTCTCGCATCTGCAGGCGGTTGAGGTCATGAGCAAGGGGCACATGCTGGCCGACGCAGTGGCCGTGATTGGCTCCATCGACCTGGTGTTCGGCGAGGTTGATCGGTGATGTCGGGCACGTTCTCGTCCGAGGACATCGGTGACGGCTCGACCGCCGCGCATAACCGCGTGGATCCAGAGCAGTTCGTGTTCGACGCGGACAGCGATGTCGAGATCACCAAGATTCTCGCCAGGTATCCTTCAGGCAAGCAGGCAAGTGGCGTTTTGCCGCTGCTCTACCTCGTGCAGGATCAGATGCGTCGGCAGACCGGCAGCGGTTGGGTGCCGCGCATCGCCATGGACGTCGTGGCGGAACGCCTCGAGATGCCGCCGATCCGCGTCTACGAGGTCGCCACCTTCTACCTGATGTTCAACACGAGCCCGATTGGCAAGTACCACTTGCAGCTTTGCACAACCACGCCGTGCTGGCTGCGTGGATCGGACGACGTGGTGGCGGCTTGCAGGAAGGTCACTGGTATCAAGGGCTGGCACGAGACGAGTGCCGACGGCCTTTTCACGATGTCCGAGGTCGAATGTGTCGGCGCCTGCGTGAACGCGCCGATCCTGCAAATCGACAATGATTACTACGAGGACATGGACGGTCAATCGACGGAGCGGCTTTTGCAGGCGCTGAAGCGCGGCGAGCAACGTCCGCAACCTGGTTCGATGATCGGCCGTCTGACGTCGGCCCCTGAGGGTGGCCCCAATACCCTGACCACGGCGGAGTAGCGCGATGCTGAATGATCGGGATCGCATCTTCACCAACCTGTATGGCCAGCATGATTGGCGCCTGGCCGGTGCACGCGCGCGGGGCGATTGGGACGGCACGGCCGCGATCTTGCTGCGCGGCCGTGACGCAATCATCGACGAAATGAAGGCGTCTGGTCTGCGCGGGCGTGGCGGGGCGGGTTTCCCCACCGGCATGAAATGGTCGTTCATGCCCAAGGTTTCGGACGGACGCCCAGCCTATTTGGTGGTCAACGCCGATGAGAGCGAGCCAGGCACGTGCAAGGATCGCGACATCATGCGCCACGACCCGCACAAGCTGATCGAGGGCTGCTTGATCGCAAGCTTCGCGATGGGCGCGCATGCGACCTACATCTACATCCGCGGCGAGTACTACAACGAGGCGTTGAACCTTCAGGCGGCGATCGACGAGGCCTACGAGGCCGGACTGATCGGCGTGAACGCCTGCGGCAGCGGCTGGGATTTTGACGTTTTCCTGCATCGGGGTGCCGGCGCGTATATCTGCGGCGAGGAAACGGCCTTGCTGGAGAGCCTTGAGGGCAAAAAGGGAATGCCTCGACTGAAGCCGCCGTTTCCGGCCGCCGTCGGTCTGTACGGCTGCCCCACGACGGTGAACAACGTCGAGACGATCGCGGTCGCGCCCACGATCCTGCGTCGCGGCGGCGGCTGGTTTTCGGCTCTGGGCCGGCCGAAGAACGCCGGCACCAAGATTTTCTGCATCTCCGGTCACGTGAACAAGCCGTGCAACGTGGAGGAAGAACTCGGCATCCCGCTGCGTGAGCTGCTGGAGAAATATGCCGGTGGTGTGCGTGGCGGTTGGGACAACCTGCTTGCGGTCATTCCTGGCGGGTCGTCCGTGCCGCTGATGCCAAAAGAGACGTGCGATACGGTGCTGATGGATTTCGACAGCCTGCGCGACGTGAAGTCCGGGCTGGGAACGGCCGGCGTCATCGTGATGGACAAGTCGACTGACGTGATCCGCGCAATCGCGAGGCTTGCGAAGTTCTACAAGCACGAAAGCTGTGGCCAGTGCACGCCCTGTCGTGAAGGTACCGGCTGGATGATGCGCGTGATGTATCGTCTGGTGGAAGGCCGCGCAGAGTCGGCCGAGATCGACATGCTGGAGCAGGTCACGCGGCAGGTTGAGGGTCACACGATCTGCGCGCTCGGCGACGCCGCCGCCTGGCCGATCCAGGGACTGATCCGTCACTTTCGTCCGGTGATCGAAGACCGTATCGCTTCGTACCGTGCAGGCCCACGCGTTGTGACGCCTGTGAACTTGCCGTTAGCCGCCGAATGAGGTCTGGCGCCAATCGGCGCCTGCGTGTCCGGAGCTGAGTTCCGGCCGTTCTTGAGGATATCCCATGGTCAAGCTCGTCGTTGACGGCACAGAGATCGAGATGGAGGCCGGCTCGTCGGTACTGCAGGCGTGTGAACATGCCGGGCGCGAGATACCACGCTTCTGCTACCACGAACGCCTCTCCGTCGCCGGCAATTGCCGTATGTGCCTGGTCGAGGTCGAAAAGGCGCCGAAGCCGATTGCAAGCTGCGCCTACCCGATTGCCGAGGGCATGGTGGTGCATACCGACACGCCGATGGTGCGGCAGGCGCGCCGTGGCGTGATGGAATTCTTGCTCATCAATCACCCGCTCGACTGCCCGATCTGCGACCAGGGCGGCGAGTGCGACCTGCAGGACCAGTCTTACGCCTACGGCATGGACCACTCGCGCTATGCGGAGAGCAAACGGGCGGTCAAGGACAAGTATCTTGGCCCGCTGGTCAAGACGGTCATGACGCGGTGCATCCAGTGCACGCGTTGCATCCGGTTCGCGACCGAGATCGCCGGTGTCCCGGAGCTTGGCGCCACTGCCCGCGGTGAGAACATGGAGGTCGGCACCTACGTCGAACACGCGTTGACGAGCGAGCTGTCAGGCAATCTGATCGACATCTGTCCGGTCGGCGCACTCACCAGCAAGCCCTACGCCTTTGTCGCGCGGCCGTGGGAGTTGAACAAGACGGACAGCGTCGACGTGCTGGATGCGGTCGGCACCCCGATACGCGTGGATGCACGCGGGCCGGAGGTGCTCCGTATCCTTCCGCGCGTGAACGACGAGATCAATGATGAGTGGCTGGCGGACAAGTCTCGCTTTTCGTTCGATGGCTTGAAGCGACGGCGGCTGGACCGGCCCTGGATCAGGGAGAACGGCAAGCTCAGGCCCGCCAGTTGGCCCGACGCGTTCGGCGCGATTGCCGGCAAGCTCCACGACCTCGCAGGGGATCGGATCGGCGCCATCGCCGGCGATCTTTGCGATGTCGAAAGCATGTTGGCCCTGAAGGACCTGATGGCGTCCCTCGGCTCGCACAACCTGGATTGCCGGCAGGATGGTGCCAGGCTCGACGCCAGCAGGCGCGAGTTCTACCTGTTCAACACGACGATTGCCGGTATCGATGCGGCCGATGCCCTCCTGATCGTGGGTAGCAACCCGCGGCGTGAGGCCCCCATCTTGAACGCGCGTCTGCGCAAACGATGGATGGCCACCGCCGGACGCATGCCGATCGGGCTTGTCGGGCCTGCGACGGATTTGACCTATAAAGCGTCGCATCTAGGCGACGAGCCCTCGCTGTTGTCGGCGCTGCGCGATGGTACGCACGACTTCGCCCAGGTGCTGCGAGCGGCCAAACGACCGATGATCATCCTTGGCCAGGGTGCCTTGAGCCGGCCGGACGGCGACGCGGTGCTCGCGGCACTGTGGGAACTGGCTGCGTCGGTTGGGGCGCTGACATCGGACTGGCACGGCTTCAACGTGCTGCACACCGCGGCCGCGCGCGTGGGGGCGTTGGATCTGGGCTTCCTGCCAGGTCCTGGCGCGCGGGATTTCGCGTCCATGCTCGACGGCGGGGTTGACCTGCTCTGGTTGCTGGGCGCCGACGAGTTCGACACGGCACGTATCGGCCGCGAAACGTTTGTCGTCTATCAGGGCCACCATGGCGACCGCGGAGCGGAGCGTGCCGACGTCATCCTGCCGGGTTCGGCCTACACGGAGAAGAATGGCACTTACGTGAACACCGAGGGCCGTGTGCAGCGTGGCTACCGTGCCTTGTTCGCGCCGGGCGATGCGCGTGAGGACTGGCGCATCCTGCGTGCGTTCAGCGCGACCATCGGCCGCACCCTGCCGTACGACGACATCGAAGCCCTGCGAAGCCGCATGGAGCAGGTCAACCCGGTTTTCGCCCGGCAGGGTCTGGCGCGTTTCGGTGCCGGCGAGTTGGCCGGCCCTGACGTTGGCCAGCCGCTCAAGGCCATGTCCGGACAGCCCTTCTCCGCTTCCGTGTCGGATTACTACCTGACAAACCCGATCTCTCGTGCGAGCTCGACGATGGCGGAGTGTTCGCGGCTGGCACCTCCTGCCTTGGCCACACATCCCCTGGCGATCGCGGCAGAGTAGGCGATGGATCATTTCTTTCATGAGACCGGCGTTGGCGTTCTGCTCCTGACGGTGGCCGAGACGCTGGCCATTTTGGTGCCGGTGCTGATGAGCATGGCTTACTCGACGTATTTCGAGCGCAAGGCGCTGGCGGCGTTCCAGTTGCGGCGCGGCCCGAATCGGGTGGGCCCTTTCGGGCTGTGGCAGCCCTTTGCCGACGCGGTGAAAGTGTTCACCAAGGAGACGATCATACCGGCGGGCGCCAGCCGCGCGTTGTTCCTGCTGGCTCCGATGCTGACCTTCGTCCTGGCCTGTCTCGCCTGGGCGGTAATCCCGGTGAACGACGGATGGGCCGTTTCAAACATCAACGTCGGGATTCTGTATCTCTTCGCGATCAGCTCGCTGGGCGTCTACGGCGTCATCATTGCCGGGTGGGCCAGCAACTCGAAATACGCCTTTCTGGGCGCCATGCGTTCGGCGGCCCAGATGGTCAGCTACGAGGTCTCGATCGGCTTCGTGCTCGTCACCGTCATGCTCTGTGTCGGCAGTCTGAACCTCAATGACATCGTGCGGGCGCAAAGCCATTTCTGGTTCGCCTTCACCCCGCTCTTTCCGATGTTCGTGATCTTCCTGATTTCCATGCTGGCAGAGACCAACAGGGCGCCGTTCGACTTGCCGGAGGGCGAGAGCGAGCTGGTGGCGGGGTTCTTCGTCGAGTATAGCGCGATGTCGTTCGCGTTGTTCTACCTCGGCGAGTATACCAACATGATCATGATGTCGGCGCTCGCCAGCGTGCTTTTTCTCGGTGGGTGGCAGGCGCCTTTCGGACTGACCTTCATACCGGGCATCTTCTGGCTGATCCTCAAGATCAGCGTGATCATGTTCTTCTTCTTTTGGGTACGTGCCACGTTCCCTCGCTACCGCTACGACCAGCTGATGCGGCTCGGCTGGAAAGTCTTTTTGCCATTATCCCTGCTCTGGCTTGTGTTGACGGCCGGTTTCCTTGAATTCACGGGCATGCTGCCCGTCGGTAGCGCTTGACGGGATTGCACATGCAGATGAACGGAAAATCCGTCTGGCGCCTGGTCATGTTCGAGCTGCTCTCTGGCATGGCGGTCACGCTGCGCTACTTTTTCAAACCCAAGGTAACGATCAACTACCCCTACGAAGGCGGCCCGCTCAGCCCGCGTTTCAAAGGCGAGCACGCTCTGCGGCGCTACCCCAACGGCGAGGAACGCTGCATCGCCTGCAAGCTGTGCGAGGCGGTGTGCCCGGCCTATGCCATTACCATCGAGGCGGAGCCGCGCGATGACGGCTCGCGCCGGACGACACGATACGATATCGACATGACAAAATGCATCTATTGCGGGCTTTGCGAGGAATCCTGCCCGGTGGACGCAATCGTGGAGGGCCCGAACTTCGAGTTCTCGACGGAGACGCGGGAGGAGTTGCTGTACAACAAGACCAAGCTGCTCGATAACGGGGATCGCTGGGAGTTGGAGATCGCCAAGCGGCTCGAGCTGGACGCTCCCTATCGATGATCACCAGCGTCGCATTCTACGTCTTCTCGGCCATCCTGCTCGGTTCCGCCGCCATGGTGGTGACCAGCCGCAACCCGGTCCATTCAGTGCTTTTCCTGATCCTGGCGTTCTTCAACGCCGCCGCGTTGTTCCTGATCGCCGGGGCCGAGTTCCTCGCGATGATCCTGGTCATCGTCTATGTCGGCGCGGTGGCGGTGCTGTTCCTGTTCGTGGTGATGATGCTGGACGTGGATTTCGTGGCGTTGCGAGAAGGTTTTCAGCGCTACGCCCCGGTGGGTGCCACGGTCGGCGTCGTGCTGTTCTTCGAACTCGCAAGCGTGCTGTTCGGCTGGCAGATGTCTGCCGACGCGCCGGTGCTGCGCCTCAGTCGCATGCCGGAACAGGTGCAGAACACCCGCGCGATCGGACAGGTACTCTACACCAACTACATCCTGCTGTTCCAGCTATCCGGGCTGATACTGCTGGTTGCCATGATCGGCGCCATCGTGCTCACCCATCGCGAGCGGCAGACGTCGAAGCATCAAAACATCACCCGCCAGCAGGAACGTCGCGTGGCTGACACGCTGGAAATCCTGACGCTGCGGAGCGGCGCCGGCGTAGCCGAACTGGGCATCTATCGCCCCAGGCCGGAACGCCCGGCCTTGCCGGCCCGGCACGACGAGCATGATGGTGCGCCGTCGCGGGAACCTGTGCAGGGAGAGCATTGATGCCGCAAGGCGCGCTGGCTATTGGACTCGGCCATTACCTCACCGTAGCGGCCATCCTGCTCGTGCTCGGCGTCTTCGGGATATTCCTGAACCGCAAGAACGTCATCGTCATCCTGATGTCGATCGAGCTGATCCTTCTTGCCGTCAACATAAACCTCGTCGCCTTTTCGTCGGCGCTCGGTGATCTGGCCGGCCAGATACTGGCAATGTTCGTGCTGACGGTAGCAGCGGCGGAAGCCGCCATCGGGCTTGCCATCGTCGTCGTTTACTTCCGCAACCGCGGCTCGATCGAGGTCGAGGATGTCAATCTGATGAAGGGCTGAGATGTATGCCATCGCCGTCTTCGCCCCACTCGCGGGTTCACTGGCCTGCGGCTTTGCCGGCCGTGGCATCGGCGACAGGGCGGCGCAGTTGATCACCATAGCCTGCATGGTTCTGGCGTCGGTTTGCGGGGTTTTCGCCTGGACCCAGCATATCTGGGGCGGCGTGCCGAACGGGGTGGTGCCGGTTTCGACCTGGATCAGCGCCGGCAATTTCCATCTGGACTGGGCGCTGCAATACGATTCACTGTCGGTGACGATGGTTGCGATGGTGACCTGCGTCGCCACCCTGATCCACGTCTATAGCGTCGGCTACATGGCGCACGAGCAATCCACCACGTCGCGCTTCTTCGCCTATCTCTCGCTTTTCACCTTTGCGATGCTCATGCTGGTCACGGCGGACAACCTCGTGCAGCTGTTCTTCGGCTGGGAAGGGGTTGGCCTCGCGAGCTACCTCCTGATCGGCTACTGGTACGACCGCCCGTCCGCCAACCGCGCGGCCATCAAGGCGATGGTCGTCAATCGTGTGGGTGACTTGTCGTTTGCGATCGGTATCGCGTTGGTGTTCGCGAAGTTTGGTGCCGTCGATTTCCAGACGATCTTCGCCGCCGTTCCGCAGCACATGAACGACACCTACGCGTTCTTCGGCGCCAGTCCGCGCAGCTACGAGGTCATGGGTTTTCTGCTGTTCATCGGCGCCATGGGCAAGTCCGCGCAGATACTTCTGCACACCTGGTTGCCGGACGCGATGGAGGGGCCGACCCCGGTCTCCGCACTCATCCACGCCGCCACCATGGTGACCGCCGGCGTGTTCCTGATGTCGCGCATGTCGCCGCTGATGGAGTTCGCGCCTGACGCCCTGGCCTTCGTCACCTTCATCGGTGCGACCACCTGCCTGTTTGCCGCCACGATCGGTTGCGTGCAGACGGACATAAAGCGGGTGATCGCGTATTCGACGTGTTCCCAGCTCGGCTACATGTTTATGGCGGCGGGTGTGGGTGCCTATCAGGCGAGTATGTTCCACCTGATCACCCATGCGTTCTTCAAAGCGCTGCTGTTCCTGTGCGCTGGGTCGGTGATCCACGCCATGTCCGACGAGCAGGACATGCGGCGTATGGGCGGTATCTGGCGCAAGGTGCCGATCACCTACGTCACCATGTGGCTCGGCAGCCTGGCGCTTGCCGGCATTCCCTATTTCGCCGGTTACTGGTCCAAGGATGCCATCCTGGAGGCCACCTTCGCCGCCAAATCCACGGTCGGCACGTACGGCTTCGTTTGCGGCACGCTGGCCGCCTTCCTGACCGCGTTCTATTCCTGGCGCCTGCTGTTCATGACCTTCCACGGAGCGCCGCGCGCCGATGAGCACGTGATGGCGCATGTACACGAGAGTCCGCTCGCCATGTCCGGACCGCTGATGGTGTTGTCCATCGGCGCGGTGTTCGCGGGGTGGCTGCTGCACGCGGCGTTCATCGGTGATCACAACGCGAACTACTGGCAAGGCGCCATCTTCACCGCCGATGCCAACCACGTGCTTGAGCAGATCGAGCGCACGCCGTTCCTGGTCGGCATATTGCCCACCGTCACCGGCCTGCTTGGCATCGCACTCGCCTACTGGTTCTACATCGTAACTCCTGCCTTGCCTGTGCGGCTGGCGACGCGTTTCGCACCGATCTACCGGTTCCTGCTCAACAAATGGTATTTCGACGAGCTGTACGATTTCCTGTTCGTCCGGCCCGCCTTCTGGCTCGCTCGCGAGTTTTGGCACGTCGGAGATGGTACAATAATCGACGGCGTACCCAACGGCCTCGCCACCATGGCGGAGGGTGGATCGATGCAGGTTGTTCGCATTCAGACGGGGTCGATCGCGGTCTATGCCTTTACCATGCTGATCGGCCTGGTGGTCATGGTCAGCCTGTTCCTACTCGTCCACTAGGCAGTGACCGACATGAACGCAGCCGGCTTTCCGGTCCTCTCCCTGGTCACCTTCCTGCCGCTGCTGGGCGTCGTGATCCTCATGACGTTGCGCGGCGATCCTGCGGCGGTGGCGCAGAACGCGCGCTGGACGGCGTTGTGGACCAGCCTGATCACGTTCCTGATCTCTCTCGTGCTGTGGACGCGGTTCGACATGCACGAGCCCGGCTATCAGTTTGTCGAGGCAGCGAACTGGCTTCCGAGCTTCGGCATCGGCTACCGCATGGGCGTGGACGGCATATCCGTCCTGTTCGTCCTGCTGTCTACCGCGTTGACGCCGATCTGCGTGCTGGCAAGCTGGGAATCCGTGCAGGTTCGCGTGCGCGAGTACATGGCGGCGTTCCTGATCCTGGAAACCATGATGGTGGGCATGTTCTCCGCCACCGACTTCCTGTTGTTCTACATGTTTTTCGAGGGCGTGCTGATTCCGATGTACCTGATCATCGGGATCTGGGGCGGACCGCGTCGCGTGTACGCCTCGCTGAAGTTTTTCCTCTACACCTTCGCGGGTTCGGTTCTGATGCTGCTGGCCTTGCTGGCGATGTGGAACCAGGCCGGCACGACGGACATCACGGTGCTGACGCACACGCCGTTCAGCGCCACCATGCAGTCCTGGCTGTTCCTCGCGTTCTTTGCGTCTTTCGCGGTCAAGGTGCCGATGTGGCCGGTGCACACCTGGCTGCCTGACGCGCATGTGGAGGCGCCGACCGCCGGCTCGGTGATCCTGGCCGGCGTGCTGCTGAAGATGGGCGCCTATGGTTTCCTGCGGTTCTCGGTGCCGATGCTGCCGCTCGCGGCCCAGCATTTCGCGCCGCTGATGTTCACGCTCGGCGTGGTCGCGGTGATCTACACCTCGCTGGTGGCGCTGGCGCAGGAGGACATGAAGAAGCTGATCGCCTACTCCTCGGTCGCGCATATGGGCGTGGTGGTCATCGGCATCTTCACCTTCAACGTGCAGGGCATCGACGGCGCGTTGTTCCAGATGATCTCGCATGGTGTCGTCTCGGCAGCCTTGTTCCTGTGCGTCGGCGTGATCTACGACCGGATGCACACGCGCGACATCGCACGCTATGGCGGGCTGGGCGATCGTATGCCGGCCTACGCGTTCGTGTTCATGCTGTTCACCATGGCGTCCATCGGGTTGCCTGGCACGTCCGGCTTCGTGGGAGAGTTCCTGGTGCTGGTCGGCGCTTTCCAGATCAGCCTGTGGCTGGCGCTGCTCGGCAGCCTCGGCATGGTGCTCGGCGCCGCCTACATGCTCTATCTGTATCGGCGCGTGGTGTTCGGCAAGCTGGTCCGGCCGGACCTGAAATCCATCCTCGACCTGTCGCCACGCGAGATGGCGATCTTCGCGCCGCTGGCTGTGCTAACTTTGTGGCTTGGCATCTATCCCAGCAGCTTCACCAGCTTCTTCGACGCGACTGTCGGCGCCATGGTGCAAACCCACGCGCAGGCGATGAACCAGTTCCATGCGAGCACGCAGCTGGCGGGGATGGTGCGATGAACTGGTCCCTCGCGCTGCCGGAGATCGTGCTGGCGGTCTGCGCCATGGCCATCCTGATTGCCGGCGTGCTGCAGAAGCGAGACAGCACGGTCATCAGCACCATGGCGGCGCTGGCGGCCTGTGCCGTGACCGCGGTTCTGGTCACCGGCACCGCCAGCGCCACAGGCTTCGACGGGTTGTTCGTCACCGACGCCTTCGCGAAATACGCCAAGCTCCTGATCCTGGGCGGCACCGCGCTGTGTGCGGTGTTGTCGCTCGACTACAACGACCGCCAGCGTATCGCGCGGTTCGAGTTCCCTGTGCTGATGCTGCTCAGCACCGTGGGCATGATGGTGATGGCGTCGGCGAACAATCTGATGACCCTCTACATGGGTCTCGAACTGCAGTCGCTGGCCATCTACGTGCTCGCGGCGTTTGCGCGCGACGATGTCCGCTCGTCCGAGGCCGGACTGAAATACTTCGTGCTGAGTGCCTTGGCATCCGGCCTGCTGCTCTACGGCATTTCGCTCACCTACGGCTTCTCCGGCTCCATGGACTTCTCCCACATCGCACAGGCGGCCACCGACCCGGCCGGCGTGTCCACCGGCCTGGTCGTGGGGATCGCCTTCATCATCGCCGGCCTTGCCTTCAAGCTCTCCGCGGTGCCGTTCCACATGTGGACGCCCGACGTCTACGAGGGCGCGCCGACTTCGGTGACGGCGTTCATGAGCACCGCGCCCAAGGTCGCGCCGTTCGTCGTGCTGCTGCGCGTGATGTTCGGCCCGTTCGGCCATGTCGCGATACAGTGGCAGCCGATCATCGTGCTGGTGGCGATCGCCTCGATGCTGCTGGGCAGCTTTGCCGCCATCGCGCAGACCAACATCAAGCGGCTGATGGCCTACTCGTCGATCGGCCACATGGGATACGCCCTGATCGGGCTGGCAGCCGGCACGCAGACCGGCGTGCGTGGCGTGCTGGTCTATCTGCTGACCTACGTGGTCATGTCGGCCGGAAGCTTCGCCTGCATCGTCGCCATGCGGCGCCGCGGGCTGGCGATCGAGAAGATCAGCGACCTCGGCGGGCTGGCGAAGAACGACCTGACGCTCGCGTCGCTGATGGCCATCTTCATGTTCAGCATGGCGGGCATACCGCCGATGGCAGGGTTCTTCGGCAAGCTGCTCGTGTTCAAGGCCGCCGTCGACGCCGGCATGTGGACGCTCGCCGTCATCGGCGTGCTCACCAGCGTCGTCGGCTGCTTCTACTACCTTCGCGTCATCAAGGTGATGTTCTTCGACCCCTCGCAGGACCCGTTCGACGCCCGATCCGGTTCGCTGTCCTTCGTTGCGCTGGCAACAGGCGTGTTCACCCTGATGTTCTTCGTGTTTCCCGCCCCCTTCCTCGGGGCGGCCGCGCAGGCGGCAAAGGCGCTGTTCGAGTGAGCCAGGCTGCACCGTCCTCCTGGCGGCTGCAGTTTTTCCCTCAACTGCCCTCGACGCAGGACGTGGCGCTGGAGGCGGCCCGCCGCGGCGACCCGGGCCGGCTCGCCGTGCTGGCCGAGGTACAGACCGCAGGGCGCGGCAGTCGTGGACGCGGCTGGACGGCGCCGGCCGGCAACCTGAACTTGTCGGTCCTGCTTCGCCCGCCGGGCGCGCGGCCCGATCCGGGCAACTGGGCCTTGTTGGCCGGCGTGTCGCTTTACGATGCCCTCTCGCCCTATGCCGGTGGGCTGCTGCTCAAATGGCCGAACGATGTCCTACGCGACGGGCGCAAGCTCGGCGGCGTACTGATCGATTGCAGCCTGGCGGCCGACGGGCTGCTGGACTGGGTCGTGATCGGTTTCGGTGCCAACCTCGCGCACGCGCCGTGCGTCGAAGGCCGGCAGACTGCGTGCCTACCCGCGCCGGCGCCCTCCGCGCGGACAGTCGCCGAGGCGGTCCTGGCGGCTTTGGATCGCCACGCGGAGCTGGATATGCGAGCCGCTTGGCTGTCACGCGCGCATGCCGCCGGAACCGAGATCGACGTGGTGACGCGTCGGCGACGCCTGCGTGGCCGGTTTGCCGGGCTGAACGAAGCGGGCGAACTGCTCCTCATGGGCGTCGAGCAACCGGTCAGCAGCGCGGAGGTGTTCCTCGCCCCATCCGTGGCAGAGGGTCCGGCCAGCGCGCATCCCAGGGCCGGCCCCTGATGCTGCTCGTCATCGACGCCGGCAACACGAACGTCGTCTTTGCCGTGCACGACGGACGGCGCTGGGCCGGCATCTGGCGCATCGCGACCGAGCCGCAGCGCACCAGCGACGAATACGCGGTGTGGCTGCTGACGCTGCTGACCCATAGCCGCCTGACACCGGATCAGGTCAGCGCCGCCGTGATCGGCACGGTGGTGCCCGCCGCCCTGTATCACCTCCGCCGTCTGTGCCGGGACTGGTTCATGGTGGAGCCGCTTGTGGCGCGCGCGTCGCTGGACTGGGGCTTCAACATACGTGTCGAAAACCCCGAGGATGTCGGCGCCGACCGGCTGCTGAACGCGTTGGCCGCCTATCGCCACTTCCGCACTGCGCTGATCGTCATCGATTTCGGCACGGCCACCACCTTCGACGTGGTGGCCGTGGACGGTGCCTACCTGGGCGGCGCTATCGCCCCCGGCATCAACCTGTCGATTGAGGCGCTGCACCAGGCGGCGGCCAGGCTGCCGCGTATCGGCATCGGCCGGCCGCAAGCGGTGATCGGCACCGGCACGGTATCGGCCATGCAATCGGGCATCTATTGGGGCTATATCGGCCTGGTCGAAGGCCTGGTTACAAGAATTCGGAACGAGATAGAGGGGCCGGCCAAGATCGTCGCGACCGGCGGTCTGGCGCCGTTGTTTTCCGAAGGCACCGAAATATTCGACCGGATCGACCCGGATCTCACCCTGGACGGACTCCGCCTGTTGGCGGAGCGCAACCCCGCCCCCAGATTACCACGTGACAGAACAAGAACGATCGAAGGCGATTGATGGACGCACACACTGGAGACCTGGCCTTCCTGCCCCTGGGCGGGACGGGCGAGATCGGCATGAACCTCAACCTCTATCGCTGCGACGGCCAATGGCTGGCCGTGGATTGCGGCATCGGGTTCGGCGGCAACGAGCTGCCCGAGGCCGACGTGATCATGCCCGACCCGGCTTTCATCGCCGAGCGGCGTGACAAGCTGCTGGGCCTGGTCATCACCCACGCGCACGAGGATCATGTGGGTGCCGTGGCCCATCTGTGGCGGCAACTGCGCTGCCCGGTCTACGCGACACCGTTCACTGCCGCCGTCCTGCGACGCAAGCTGACCGAGGCGCACCTGGTCAACGAGGTGCGGCTGCACGTCATCCCGCCCGGCGGATCGTTCGAGCTCGGGCCGTTCCGCCTGCAATTCCTGCGCGTGGCGCATTCGACGCCGGAGGCGCAGGGACTGGCCATCCGCACCCCCTACGGCACGGTCGTCCACACCGGCGACTGGAAGCTGGACCCGCATCCGATGGTCGGCCCGCCGACCGACGAGGCGGCGTTCTCCGCCCTGGGCGACGAGGGCGTGCTGGCGATGGTTTGCGACAGCACCAACGCGCTGGTGGAAGGGCATTCCGGTTCGGAGGGCGAGGTTCGGCGTTCGCTCAGCACCCTGATCAAGTCGATCGAGGGCCGTATTGCCGTCACCTGCTTCGCCAGCAACGTGGCGCGGGTGGAGAGCGTGGCCATCGCCGCGCGTGACGCGGGCCGCTCCGTGGCCCTGGTCGGGCGGTCCTTGCGCAACCTGGAGGCTGCCGCGCGCGACACCGGCTATCTCAGCACCATCCCGCAATTCGTCTCCGAAGACGCGGCCAACGACGTGCCTGACGACAACCTGCTGATCCTGATCACCGGCAGCCAGGGCGAGGCGCGCAGCGCGCTGGCGCGGGTGGCCGCCGACACCCACCCGAACATCGCGTTGGGCGAGGGCGACACCGTGATCTTTTCCAGCCGCATGATCCCGGGCAACGAAAAGGCTATCGGAGCCGTACAAGACAACCTCGTGCGCCGCGGCGTGCGCGTGATGACCGATGACGACCACATGGTGCATGTCAGCGGCCATCCCGCCCGCGACGAGTTGCGCAAGTTGTACAAGCTGGTGCGGCCGCAATACGCCGTGCCGGTTCATGGCGAGTGGCGGCATCTGACGGCGCACGCGGCCCTGGCGCAGGAGCTGGGCGCGACACCGTTGACGCTCGAGAACGGCGACATACTAAGCCTCTATCCCGGCCGCCCGCAGGTCACCGATAGCGCACCGGTCGGCCGGCTGGCGCTGGACGGCAACCGCGTGGTGCCTCTGCAGGGCGGGGTGATGGCCGCGCGGCGCCGCATGTTGTTCAACGGCGTCGTGGTCGGCAGTCTCGCCGTGGACGCGACCGGCCGGGTCATGGGACGTGCGAGGGTGACGGCGCCTGGGCTGTTCGAGCCCGAGGATCCGGAAACAGAGCGCCTCAGCCGGGATTTCGGTGCGGCCGTGGCCGACCTGCCCGCACCTTTGCGCCGCGATGACGGGGCCTTGCAAGACGCGGCAAGGGCCGCCTTGCGCAAGCTCGTCGGCCGTAAGCTCGGCAAGAAGCCGATGGTGGACATCCACCTTCTGCGTGTCTGACCGGCTCGGTCGGCCGGGCCGGTTCGGCGTTCCCGGCGTCGGGAAGCCGGCCGAACGTGCCTTGTGTTCGTATTGGACGGCCTAGGCTGTGGGCTGGTTCACCGCCTGCGTGCTCTATGCGCTGATCTGGTGGACCGTGTTGTTCGCGGTGCTGCCGCTTGGCACCAGGCCGGTCGCAGACGCGGATGCCGATACCGGGTGGCGTGGCGTTCCAGACCGGCCGCGGCTTGGGCGCAAGCTGGTCGTCACCACGCTGGTGTCCCTCGTGTTCTGGGCCGTTGCCGTAGGTCTGATTGAAAGCGACTGGCTCAGCTTCCGGCATGGCATACTCGGAATGCCTGCCGATTACACATGATACCGCCTTATTGCCCAAATTACGGGCATAAGATGGCTGGAATGCCGATTTTACCAGCAAAAACCTGTAGACGGGCATGGTGGGAGACCGAATAATCACCGGCAGGACGAGAACTTCCTCCTCCTGCCGTGTGACTGGCGTTTCCTCCCTAAACTTGGCCCTGCCGCCGCCGGTGTGCAGGGCCGCCTTTTGGTAGCAGGATCGTACGCCCGCGTCATTAGTTAATCATACAATAATGCTTGTTTATCGAAGGTTTGTTGTCCCGTTACTTGTTGCAATGCAGCATTGTTGCCCACGATTGTCCCGTAGGTCCGTCGTACATCGGACGTGTCGCGGGGGCGCCCTGGCATCACCAGCCGGGCCATTGTAGCTTGCGGGCGACCTACCGGCCAGGATCTCATGCGTCTCTCCCGTAGTTTCGTGCCCACCCTCAAGGAAACGCCGGCCGAGGCGCAGATCGCGTCGCACCGCCTGATGCTGCGGGCCGGGCTGGTGCGGCAGACCGC
>CAXTJP010000009.1:0-62089 GCA_964244615.1 uncultured Acetobacteraceae bacterium | reverse complement strand
GGCCGCCTGCTTCGCCTGCCCGCGCTCGCCAGGCGCCGCCTCGGGCGCGCCCGCCTCCTGCCGGCCGACATCGTCTGGCACGATTCGCCGGACCTGGCGCTGGCCCGCGACGGCCTGTCGCTCAGCCGCGCGGCCGGCAAACCCGAACCCCTCTGGCGGCTGGAGGAGCTGCGCCCGCACGGCCGGGCGGCGTGGCTGCCCGCGAGCCTGCCGAACCTGCTGGCCGAGGCGGAGCGGCCGGACGGGCTGGGACGGCCGATACCCGCCGGCCTGGCACCGGTGGCGGCGTTCCACGGCACGACGCGCTGCTGGACGCTGCGCGGCGGGCGGTCCGGCGACCGGCTGACCGTGCTGGAGGGCGTGCTGCGTGGCGTGTCGCAGGATCGCCCGACCTGCCGCGTGATCCTGCACGGCGAGGCCGAGGCGGTCGCCGCGCTGGCCGCCGAACTGGCCGGCAGCCTCGCTCTGACGGTGCCGCGCGCGACCTTCGCCGCCCAGGCGATCGCCGCGGCCCGCGGGCAGGCGCTGCAGCCGCGCCACGAAGGCGCGCCGTCCATCCCGCCCGGCCTGTCGGTGGACGACGCGCTGGCCTTTGTCACGGCCAGGCTGGCCGACGCCATCCTGCATTGGGCGGCACTGGTGCCGGACGGCGCCTCGTCCGAGCCGGTGCACCAGACGCGGGTGGCCGTCCGTCGCCTGCGCTCGACGCTCGCCGTGTTCCGCCGGGCGGTGCAGGACGAGGCCGGCCAGGCGCCCTGGCTCGATCGGCTGGAGGACGAGCTGCGTTCGCTCGCGGCGCAGCTCGGCACGGCACGCGACTGGGACGTGTTCCTGGCCGAGACCGGCGCCGAGATCGGCGACCGCTTCCCGCAGGACCGCCGCTTCGCAGCCCTGCTGGCGGCCTCCAGGCGCCGCCGCGCCGATGCCTATGCCGGGCTGCGGGCCACGCTGCTCGACCCGCGCTGGACGGCGATGGCGCTGAACCTGGCCTTGCTGCCGATGTCGCGCCCGTGGCGGATCGATGCCACGCCGGAGCGGGCGGCGCGCCTGGCGCAGCCGATGCAGGGCGTCGGGGCCCGCGCCCTGCACCGGCTGCGCCGGCAGGTGGTCGCACCGGGCGCCACCCTGGACGGCCTGTCCGCCCAGGCGCTGCACGACATCCGCAAGCGTGCAAAGCGCCTGCGCTACGCCGCCGAGTTCATGGCCCGGCTGTTCCCCGACCAGGCGGTCCGCAAATACCTCAAGCACCTGGAGAGGCTGCAGGCGGGCCTTGGCACCGTCAACGACACCGAGGTCGCGGCGGTGCTGATGCAGCAGCTCGGCGATCGGACCGCAGGCAGCTTCGCCGCCGGCCTGGTGCAGGGCTTCGGCGCCGGCCGCAGCGCCGACAGCACCCGCCGCGTGCAGCGCGCCTGGACCCGGTTCGTCCGCGCGAAACCGTTCTGGTCCTGATCACCAAGCGCACGCCATGCTGCGGGTGCGAAGGTTGCGTTGCCCGGAAATCCGCCCTTATGGTGAGGCGGTGGCCACGACCGGCCGCCCGCCCCCAGGGCAGGGCCACTTCACTCCAGCAGGATCAGCAATGAGCGGAAACGCCAACGGCTCCGTCACCCTTACCCTCGACGGCACCCAGCAAGCGCTCAAGCTGCCCTTGATCCCCGGCACGATCGGCCCCTCGGTGTTCGACATACGCAAGCTCTACGCGGAGCTCGGCGTGTTCACCTACGACCCGGGCTACGGCGGCACCGCCGCGTGCGAGAGCCGGATCACCTACATCGACGGCGACGAAGGCATCCTGCTGCATCGGGGCTACCCGATCGACCAGCTGGCCGAGCAATCCACCTTCCTCGAAGTAGCTCACCTGCTGCTGAACGGCGAACTGCCGACCCGGCCCGAGATGGCCGAGTTCGAGCGCGGCATCCTGACCCACACCATGGTTCACGAGCAGGTGCGGCAGTTCTACAACGGGTTCCGGCGCGACGCCCATCCGATGGCGGTGATCTGCGGCGTGGTCGGCGCGCTGTCCGCGTTCTACCACGACAGCCTGGACATCAATAACCCGGACCACCGCCGCGTCAGCGCGTTCCGGCTGATCGCCAAGGTGCCGACCATCGCCGCCTGGGCCTACAAGTATTCGATCGGCCAGCCCTTCATGTATCCCAGGAACGACCTCGGCTACGCCGAGAACTTCCTCTACATGATGAACGCGGTTCCGGCCGAGCCGTACCACGTGAACCCGGTGCTGGCGCGCGCCATGGACCGTATCCTGATCCTGCACGCCGACCACGAGCAGAACGCGTCCACCAGCACGGTGCGCCTGGCCGGGTCGACCGGCGCCAACCCGTTCGCCTGCATCGCCGCCGGCATCGCGAGCCTGTGGGGTCCCGCCCATGGCGGCGCCAACGAGGCAGTGCTGAAGATGCTGGCCGAGATCGGCCACAAGGACGCCATCCCCGACTTCATCGCGAAGGTGAAGGACAAGAACAGCGGCGTGCGCCTGATGGGGTTCGGCCATCGCGTCTATAAGAACTACGACCCGCGCGCCAAGATCATGGAACGTACCTGCCACGAGGTGCTGGACGAACTCGGCATCAAGGACGACCCGCTGCTCGACCTGGCGCTCGAACTCGAACACATCGCGCTGCACGACGACTACTTCATCAGCAAGAAGCTTTATCCGAACGTAGATTTCTACTCGGGCATCATCCTCAAGGCGATGGGCATCCCCACCAGCATGTTCACCGTGCTGTTCGCCGTCGCCCGCACGGTGGGCTGGGTCAGCCAGTGGAAGGAGATGATCGAGGATCCCCTGCAGCGGATCGGGCGGCCTCGTCAGGTCTATATCGGCCATGCCCAGCGGGACTACGTGAAGCTGGACGGGCGCTAGGCAAGGCCAGGGGGCTCTGCCCCCTGGACCCCCGCTAAGGACAAGTCCTTAGAACCTGTTCAGGGCAGTTTGCGAGGGGAAACTCGACGGCTCAACGATGCGTGCGCCCCTCGCAAACTGCGCTGAGGAACGGGGTCTGGGGACGAGTCCCCAGCGGGGTCCAGGGGCAGAGCCCCTGGCCGTGCCTAATCGTCCGCGCAGTCGCACCCGGACGTCGCACCCGGGTCGGCCCTGTTGATGTGGTGATCGATCCACTCCGATACCAAAGCACGCGCCTCGCTCAGCCGCGCCTCGGGGTGGTGGATGCGGTACAGCGTGGTGCAGCTCTGGAAGGCGGACATGTCGTCGGTTCCACCCCGCCGCAGCTCGCGGTAGGCGGTAACGACGGCTCGCTCGCAGCGGCGCCCGATCTCTGCCAAGGTGCTTCTCTCCAAATGAGAATCGCTCTCAATGCGACGCAGGCTAAACGTACCCCGCGTGTGCTGCAACATCAGCGCGGCAGGGCAGGAATGGTTTGCCGCGCGGTGGCCTCGGCGATCAGCGCTTCGGTCTCCTCCAGGAACGCGTCCTCGTCGGCGCGTGTGCGCACCACCTCGCGCCCGATGTCGAGCAGCACCGGGACGGCCAGGGGGGAGACCCGGTCCAGGCGCCGGACGCGCACGTGGCCGTCCGCCCGATCCAGCAGGAGAGCGATCCGGCTGAGGTCGGTCAGCCCGTGGGCCGCGTCGGCGCGTGTGGCGCGCAGCAGGATGTGGTCCGGCTGGTGGCGTCGCAGCACGTCGTAGATCAGGTCGCTGTTCACCGTGACCTGCCGGCGGTTGCGTTCGGCGCCGGGCTGGTGGCGTTCGATCAGCCCCGCGATGACGGCCACGTTACGAAAACTGCGGCGCAGCATGCTGCTCTCCGCCATCCAGGCTTCCAGGTCGTCGCCCAGCATGTCGTGGTCGAACAGCCCGGCCACGTCGCCCGGCTCGTTGGCGGACCAGATGCCGACCACGTAGTCGGTGGCGACGAAGCCGAGCGGCGCCGTGCCCGCGCGTTCCATGCGCTTGGTCAGCAGCATGCCCAGCGTCTGGTGCGCGTTGCGGCCCTCGAAGGTGTAGGCGACCAGGTACCAGCGGCCCTGGCGCGGGAACACCTCCACCAGCAGGTCGTCCGGCCCCGGCAGCTCGGAGCGCGCCTGCTGCAGCTCCAGCCACTCCCGCACCGGCTCGGGGTAGGCGCTCCAGGCGGCCGGGTCGTGCAGCATGGCGCGCACCCGGGCGGCGAGGTTGGTGGTCAGCGGCATGCGGGTGCCGGCATAGGCTGGCACCGCCGGGGTACCGGTGCCGCCATCGGCGCATTCCAGCGTGGTCTCGTGGATGCGCACGAAGCGCAGCAGGCGTCCGGCGAACATGAAGGTGTCGCCGGGGCGCAGCGTGTTGGCGAACATCTCCTCCAGCTCGCCCAGCCGCAGGCCGCGCACGCCGCCGAGCCGCACCTGCAGCAGCGGCGCCTCCACGATGGTGCCGACGTTCATCCGCGCCTGGCGCGCGATGCGGGCGTTGATGACGTGCACCGCGCCCTCGGAGTCGCGGAACAGCTTGCGGTAGCGCTCGTAGCTGGCCAGCGCGTAGCCGCCGGTCTCCACGAACTCCAGCACGTCGTCGAAGGTCTGCCGCGACAGCGCGGCGTAGGGCGCCGCGCGCGCCACCTCGGCGAACATCGCGTCCGGGTGGTAGGGCGTGCCGCAGGCGGTCAGCAGCAGGTGCTGGGCCAGCACGTCCAGCCCGCCCGGCCGCGGCGGGTCGCCGTCCAGCTCGTGGGCGGCGACGCCGGCCATGGCCGCCTGGCATTCCAGCACCTCGAACCGGTTGGCCGGCATCAGGATCGCCTGGCTCGCCTCGTCCATGCGGTGGTTGGACCGCCCGACCCGCTGCAGCAGTCGCGAGACCCCCTTGGGTGCCCCCAGCTGGATCACCTGGTCCACCCCGCCCCAGTCGATCCCGAGGTCCAGCGAGGAGGTGGCGACCACGGCGCGCAGCTCGCCGCGCGCCATCGCCGCCTCCACACGCAGCCGCTGGGCCAGGTCCAGGCTGCCGTGGTGCAACGCGATCGGCAGGGTCGCCTCGTTCAGCTTCCACAGCTCCTGGAAGATCATCTCGCCCTGCGCACGGGTGTTGACGAACACGATGGTCATGCCGGCCTGCCCGATCCGGTCCAGCACCACGCTGGCCGAGGCCAGCCCCATATGCCCGGCCCACGCGAAGCGCTGCTCGGGCAGCATCATGCGCAGCGCCGGCGGCGCCCCGTCCGGCACCCGGATCAGCCGCGCCGGCCCGCCGGCGCCGACATAGGCCAGCAGCGCTTCCGGGTGGGCGACGGTGGCCGACAGCCCGACGCGGCGCGCTTGCGGCGCCAGCACCGCCAGCCGCGCGATGCCCAGCGCCAGCTGGTCGCCGCGCTTGGTGCCGGCCAGCGCGTGGATCTCGTCGATCACGATGGTGTCGAGCCGGGCGAAGAACGCGCCCGCCCCCTCCTGGCTCAGCAGCACGGCCAGGCTTTCCGGCGTGGTCAGCAGGATGTCCGGCGGCGCCTCGCGCTGTCGGCGACGGTGTTCTGACGAGGTGTCCCCGGTGCGCGTGCCGATTGCGACCGGCAGCGCCATCTCGGCCACCGGCACGCTCAGGTTGCGCGCGATGTCGGCCGCCAGCGCCTTCAGCGGGCTGACATACAGCGTGTGCAGGCCAGGGTCCGATCGCGGCTCGGCCAAGGCGACCAGGCTCGGCAGGAAGCCCGACAGCGTCTTGCCGCCGCCGGTGGGTGCGATCAGCAGCACGCTTTCACGCGCCTGCGCCGCTTCCAGCATGGCAAGCTGGTGCGCGCGCGGGGACCAGCCACGGACGGCGAACCACGCGGCGAAGCGGTCCGGCAGGGGTCCGGTCATGGTGGAGTGTAGAGGCCGCACGTGTACCTTGAACACCGCGCACGTAGCGCTATCATGAATGATAGCAGCACGCAGCGCTATCATGAATGATAGCAGCTCTGGACAATCATCATGGCACAGCTTCTGGTCAGGGACCTCGACGACGTGCTGGTCGGCCTGTTGCGGCAGCGCGCCGCTTCCAACAACCGGTCGGCCGAGGCCGAACACCGCGCCATCCTGGAACACGCGCTGCTGATCGACGGCGAGCCGTTCTGGCAAGTCGCAAAGCGGCTCCGGAGTGAGACGGCCGGCCGTGGCGGGCCGACCGGCACGGAAATCATCCGCCAATACCGTGACACGCGCACGAATGACCCGACGTGAAGTCGGCGGTCATCGATGCGTCCGTTGCCGTCAAATACGTGTTCCAGGAACCATACTCCGAGCAGGCGGCCGCGTTGATCGACAATGCCACATACCTCCACGCGCCTGCCCATTGGCTGGCCGAAGCCGCAACGGGCTTGTGGAGCAAAGTGGCCATCCATCGAACACTGCCCGCCGCCGACCTTCAGCCCCGCCTCGCTTTCCTGGCCTCCCTGCCTGTCGTCACCGCCCAGCTGACGGCGCTCATCGTCCCCGCCGCCGCGCTGTCGCTGGACCTTCGCCTGACGCTCTACGACACGCTGTACCTGGCCCTGGCGGAACGGCAGAACGCACCGCTGGTGAGTGACGACCGCAAGCTGATCGACGCCGCCAGACAACAAGCGCGGTTCAAGAACCTGGTCGTGTGGATCGGCGATCTGGCGCCCTGATCATGCCCCACCCCGACACTTGGCTCTGCATCCGCCCCGAAGGCCTTTATTGCACGCCGGGCGACTTCTTCATCGACCCGGTCGTGCCCGTGCCGCGCGCCATCATCACCCACGCCCATGCCGACCACGCCCGCCCCGGCCACCAAGCCGTGCTGGCCACCGCCGAGACGCTCGCCATCATGGAGGTTCGCATGGGCCAGGGCCGGTCCGGCGTCTCGCAGCAGGCGCTGGCGGCCGGCGAAGCGCTCACCATCGGCGGCGTGCGCGTCTGGCTGCAGCCGGCCGGCCATGTCCTGGGCAGCGCGCAGGTCGCCATGGAGCATGACGGCAGCCGCGCCGTGATCAGCGGCGACTACAAGCGTGCGTCGGACCCAACCTGCGCCCCCTTCGTGCCGATCCCCTGCGACGTGTTCGTCACCGAGGCCACCTTCGGCCTGCCGATCTTCGTCCACCCGCCGGCGCTGGGCGAAGCGCAGAAGCTGATCGACAGCGTGGCCCTGTTTCCGCACCGCACCCACGTCGTCGGCTGCTACGCGCTGGGCAAGGCGCAGCGCCTGATCGCGCTGCTGCGCCAGGCCGGCTGGGACCGCCCGATCTACCTGCACGGAGCGCTGATTCCGCTCTGCACGCTCTACGAACGGCTGGGCGTCCCCTTGGGCGACCTCCGCCCCGCCACCGGCGCGCACAAGGCGGAGCTGGCCGGCGCCATCGTGCTCGCCCCGCCCTCCGCCATCGCCGACCGCTGGGCCCGCCGCCTGGCCGAGCCGGTCACCGTGCTGGCCTCGGGCTGGATGCGCGTGCGCCAGCGCGCCCGTGCCCGCGGCGTGGAGCTGCCGCTGGTGGTCTCCGACCACGCCGACTGGCCCGAACTTCTGGCGACGCTGGACGAGGTGGCCGCGCCGGAAATCTGGGTCACCCACGGCGCGGAGGAGGCGCTGATCCACGCCGCCCGGGCGCGCGGCCTGCGCGCGCGAGCGTTGCGCCTGCTCGGCTACGGCGATGATGCCCTCCAGGACGGGGCCGAAGAGCAGGCGGCATGATCGCGTTTGCCGAACTGCTGGACCGCCTGACGCTGACCCCCGGCCGTCTGGCCAAGATCGCCCTGCTGCGCCGCTTCTTCGAGGCCGAAGCCGACCCGGACCGCGGCTGGGCGCTGGCGGCGCTCACCGGCGAGCTCTCCTTCACCACGGCGAAGGCCGGGCTGATCCGCGCGGTGGCCGAGGCGCGGGTGGACCCGGTGCTGCTCGGCTGGTCCTACGATTTCGTGGGCGACCTGGCCGAAACCGTCTCGCTGATCTGGCCCGCCACCACCGAAGCCGCCCCACCCGGCGTGACCGAGATCGTGGACGCACTGGCCACCCGGCCCAAGGCCGAGCTGCCCGCCCTGCTGTCCGGCTGGCTCGACACCTCCGGCCCGAACGTCCGCTACGCCATCCTCAAGATGATCACCGGCGAGCTGCGGGTCGGCGCCTCCGCCCGGCTCACCAAGACGGCACTCGCCGAGTTCGCCGCCACCCACGGCCGCACCGTGGCGCCCGACGACGTCGAGGAGGTTTGGCACAGCCTCTCGCCCCCCTACCAACCCCTGTTCGACTGGCTGGAAGGCCGCACCGGCGCGCCGGACCCCGCCGGCGCGCCGGTGTTCCGCCCGCCCATGCTGGCCCACCCGCTGGAGCCGCCCGACCTCGCGGCCCTGGATCCCGCCGCCTACGCCGCGGAGTGGAAATGGGACGGCATACGCGTGCAGCTCGTCCGTGCCCCGGGCGGCCAGCGCATCTTCTCGCGCGGCGCCGAGGACGTCTCCGCCGCCTTCCCCGACCTGCACGGCGTGCTGGCCAGCGACGCCGTGCTGGACGGCGAGTTGCTGGTCATGCGCGACGGCGCGGTCGCCCCCTTCGCCGACCTGCAGCAGCGCCTCAACCGCAAGACCGCCTCGGCCAAACTCGTCCGCGACTTCCCGCTGCGCGTGCGCCTCTACGACATCCTGTTCGACGGCGCCGAGGACGTGCGCGCGCTCCCCTTCACCCAGCGCCGCGCGCGCCTGGAAGACTGGCTGGCGCGCCATCCCTCCGACCGCATGGACCTCTCAGAGCGGATCCCCTTCGCCTCGCTGGACGACCTGGCCGCCATACGCGCCGGCACGCGCGCCGCCTCCATCGAAGGCCTGATGCTCAAACGCCTCGACAGCCCCTACGTCCCCGGCCGCCCCAAAGGCCTGTGGTGGAAGTGGAAACGCGACCCGCTGACCATCGACGCCGTGGTGATGTACGCCCAGCGCGGCCACGGCAAACGCAGCAGCTTCTACAGCGACTACACCTTCGGCCTGTGGCGCGACGACGGCGAACTGGTCCCGGTCGGCAAAGCGTATTCCGGCTTCACCGACGAGGAACTGGTCAAACTCGACCGCTGGATACGCAACCACACGATCAAGGCGTTCGGCCCGGTGCGCGAGGTGGAACGCGGCCTGGTCCTGGAAATCGCCTTCGACGCCGCACAGTTCTCCACCCGCCACAAATCCGGCGTGGCGTTACGCTTTCCGCGCGTGGCGCGGCTGCGGTGGGACAAGCCGTATCAGGAGGCGGATCGGTTGGAGGTGTTGCTGGCGCATATTGCGGGCGAGGGAGTGTGATAAGGTCTTCTATTCTTAAGAAGGGTTGATCAAGTTGAAAGTCGGCGCTCTCACATCGGACCAAAATCCCGCATTTGCTCCCTCTCCCGAGGCTACGGATAAAAGACTTCGTAAGCTCCTTGATGGGAGTTCCTCAGGCCCTCGACCTCAAGGTCCTGGGTTGTCGGCTTAAGTCCAGCCTACGCCAAGCCAGGCGCACCAACAGCACGACCAGGATGCCGCCGCAGCCATAGAGCATGTTGGCCTCGACTAGCGGCCACCAGCCAGGCCAGGGGCCTTCCGGGTAATACAGGTCCGTCACAATGAGATAATTCGACACCAGCACGATCCCGAGATACAGGGCGGCCACCAGCCATCCGAGGACCGAGAGGATTCGCCTGACGGGTATTTCACGACGAGCTGAACCGAGCACGGCGGCGTGCCTCCAAGAGCTTCCTTCAGTTAGGCCAGAAAGGTTCCATTCCGCCCCGGTAACATGGCCACACCCGGCGCTGCCAATGCGAACCCATCATGGAGAAGAATCCGACCCCCCCAGCCTTCAACGAAGCCGCGCACCCAGGGCGCAGTAGACAGCTCCTCCTCCAACCAGCACGCCGTCCAGAGCTACGCGGATCGATCCAGTAGTCCCCCGCAGGGATGACGCCCAGATTGTGGCTTTTGACACCGGCCGCAACGCTACCGCTGGCGACGTTCGGGTGCCGCGGGTGTTCGGTCCTGGCCAGTCCCGCCAGCGGCTCTGACGCTCAAGCCGCCCGGGCCCGTCCCGCCCCCCACCGCCAGACCCGCCCATCGATCGCCGCCAACCCCGCGCCGATCAGCACCATGCCCGGGTAAGCCCGCCAGGGCACCGCCTCGCCTAAAAACACCCAACCCAGCAACAGCGCGCTCACCGGCAGCAGGAACGTCACCAGCATGGCGTTGGTGGCGCCCGCCGTCGCCATCAGCCGGAAGAACAGCATGTAGGCCAGCGCGGTGCCCAGCAGCGCAATGCCGGCCAGCGCGCCCCACGTCGCGATCCCGGGCATCGGCAGCGTCCAGAACCGGTCCGCCACGGCCGCCACCGGCAGCAGCACCAGCGTGCCGGCGGTGAGTTGGCCCGTCGCCACCTGCAGCGAGGGCAGGTGGCGCAGCCGGCGCGCGAACTGCCCGGACAGGGCGTAGAACAGGGCCGCCACCAGACAGGCGGCGTCGCCGGCCAGGCTGCCCGCGGCACCCGCCCACGCGCCGGGCCCGATCAGCAGCGCGACACCCGCCAGGCCGAGCGCCACCCCCGCGGCCCGGTTCCAGCCCAGCCGCTCCTGGCCCGCCGCATGCGCCAGCAGCACGGCAAACAGCGGCGTGGTCGCGTTCAGCATCGCCGCCATGCCGCTGGTCACGTGCGTCTCGCCCCAGGCGAACAGGCTGAACGGCACGACGCAGTTCAGCACGCCGAGCACGGCCAGGTCGCGCCACGGCGCCGCCCTGGTCAGCCGCTCGCCCCGAGCGGCCAGCAGCAGGTTCAGCACCACCGACGCGAGCCCGATCCGGCCGAGCACGATGGTCATGGCCGGCCACGCCGCGTCCAGCACCTTGTAGAAGAAGAACGAGCTGCCCCACAGCCCGGAGAGCGCCAGCAGCAACAGCCACTCGCGGCCATTCATTGCCCTTGGCATCTGCAAAATCCTCGAAGAAAAGGCCTTCTTTCTTGGAAGAAAGAAGCAAAGAACTTTTATTCATTGTTCTGTATCGATTGCACGACATGCGTGATCAGGCTGCGCAGGCGGGCGGGGCGGACGGGTTTGTGCAGCAGGTGCAGGCCGGCGGCGCTCACCGCCTGCGTCACCTCGGGCGCATGGTCGGCGGTCACCACGATGGCCGGCAGGTTGCCCCAGCGCCGGCGCAGGGTGGTGATCGCGTCCAGCCCGGTCACGCCGTGGCCCAGCCGGTAATCGGCGATGATCAGGTCGGGCACCGCACCCTCGGCCCCGGCATCGGCACTCCATCCCTCCAGCGCCGCCACCGCGCAGCTGGCGCCGCGGACACGCATGCCCCACCCGGTCAGCAGCACGCCCAGCCCCTGCAGGATATGCGGCTCGTCGTCGATCAGCTGCACGGACCGGCCGCGCAGCAGCGAGGGGCCGCCGCAATGGCCGGCAACCGGCGCACGTTGCAGGCTCGTCGGCGGCGCGTCCGACAGCGGCACCACGATACCGAACAGGCTGCCCCGGCCGGGCACCGAGCGCACCACGAGGCGATGTCCCAGCATGCGGGAGACACGACGCACGATGGACAAACCAAGACCCGCCCCGCGCTCGCCCCGCTCTTGCGTCTGCGGCAGCCGATGGAACTCCTCGAAGATCGCCTCCAGCTGGTCCGCCGCAACCCCGATCCCGGTGTCCCACACCCCCAACAGCAGGCCATCCGCCACGCGCCGGTGCCCGATCAGCACGCCACCCCTGGCGGTGTAGCGCAGCGCGTTCGACACCAGGTTGCGCAGGATGCGCGCCAGCAGCCCCGGGTCCGACAGCACCACCGCGTCGCCCGCGAACACACGCAACCGCAGCTTCCGCCCCGCCGCGATCAGCCCGTACTCCGCCCCCACGCGCTGCATCACCTCGCGTGCCGAGAAACTGCACGGGGCAGGGGGCATCGCGCCCGCATCCAGCTTGGCGATGTCCAGCAGCGCCGTGATCATCTCGTCCACCGAATCGAGTGCGGCCAGCGCATGGCGCACCAGCTCGCGGTTCGGTGGCGACAGCCGGCGCTCGCTCAGCGCGGAGGCGAACACCCTGGCCGCCGCCAGCGGCTGCAGAAGGTCGTGGTTGGCGGCGGCGAAGAACTTGGTCTTCGACGCGGTCACCATCTCCGCCTCGGCCTTGGCCGCCGAGATCTCGGCGTTGGCGCGCACCAGCGCCGCGGTCCGCAGCGCCTCGTCGCGTTTCACCGCCGTGATGTCGGTGTAGAGCGACACCGTGCCGCCGCCAGGCACGCGCCGTTCGGAAACCTGCAGCCAGGTGCCGTCGCGGAACTGGATCACGAACGGCTCGCCCGGGTCGCGATGGCGCTCCATGCGGAACGCCTCCCAGCTGCCATCCGTGTGGCCGCTCGCGATGCAGCGGTCCGCAGCACCGCGCACCATGTCGATGAACGGCGTGCCCGGCTCGGCCGCCAGCCCGCCCCACAGCTCGCGGTAGCGGCCGTTGCTGACGACGATCCGGTCGTCCGTGTCGCACAGCACGATGCCCTGGTTGATCGCCTCGATCGCGGCGGCCAGGCGCTGCTTGGCCCGCGCCTCCTGCTCCTTCACCTCGGTCAGCTCGGCCAGCGCCGCCGTCAGTGCCGCGGTGCGCTCCTGCACCTGGTTGCCGAGCGCCGCCGCGGTCTGGAACAGCCCGAACGCGCTGCCATTGGCATCGGGCCCGCGCTCCACGGCGGCCACCAGGGCGCGGTTGATCCGGCGCAGCTTGGCGTTCTCGCGCAGCGCGTCGGCGGCCGACGGCGTGGCGGCGCACCCGGTGTCAGGCATGCGAGGCGCCGATCGCGATGCCGGACAGTGTCTGGTTCATGTGCATCGCTTCGTATTGCTCGCCATAGGTGCTGAAACCGGCGGCGTTGTTGTCGTCCATCAGCCGCCCGGCCTCGGCGCGCAGCCGACGCTGGTCCAGCTCCAGCCCGCGCAGGATACAGTCGAACGCGATCAGCAGCTCCGGCCGGCCGACCTCGCTCTCGATCATGGCGAAGCTCTGGCGCAGGTTGCCGATCAGGTCGCCGCCACGGCCGATCGTCAGCACCACGCCCTCGTCGATCGCGCACAGGAAGGTCAGGCTCAGATCGGCGTTCACCCGTTGGATCGAGCGCACGAAGAACTGCCCGCCCACCTGCACCACCAGGGGATGCGTGGCGAAGCTCGCCGGGTTGAGCTGGTGCAGGTGCTGGCCGGTGGCGCGCGCGTATTCGCAGGCGGCGGGCTCGGCGTTGATCTCGGTCACCACCCGGCGACGCGGGTCGGCGCCGGTGACCACCAGCTTCTCGGCGCCGGCGGTGAAGTGCTCGGTCTTGAAGGCCAGGAAGCGCCGCCGCGTCGCCACCACCACGATCAGCGCGCAATCGGTGCGGAACGTGCCGCCCTGCAGCACGAAGGTAGCGCTGAACCGCAGCGCATCCGCGGCCGAGCCGCCGCAGAGCGGGATGCCGGCCAATGCCGCGCAGGCAGCGCTGGCCACCAGTTCCTCGCAGCCGCACATGCCGTCGATCAGCGTCACGGCGAACAGGTTTTCGTGCCGCGCCCAGGGGGCCGCGTCGTGCATGGCCAGGCGCACCTGGCGCACGACCGATTGCATGCCGGCGGCGTCCATGACGGACAGCGAGCCGATCAGCCCGACGGAGGCGGCAAAATCAGGGCCGGCAAGACTGATCCCCACCACCGACTGGTCCGCGTAACCGCCGGGCCCGATCTCGCCCGAGGTCGTGCACCCCACGACCGTCACGGTGCCGAAGCATCCTGCCAGGGCGGCGGCAAAGCTGTCGGTCGCGAGCCTTGGGGAGATGAACGCGACGACGAGGCAGCAGGATGGCTGCCACAGCCCGTCGAACAGCTCGCGTGCCGCCATTTCGGGCGCCGGCGCGACGCTGATGGCTCGCCTGATGCCGGACATGACCCCCCCTTGCGCGGACCCTTCGGTCTCGTGTGTCGGATGTATCACGTTTTGCGGGGTGGGGAGCAGAGGAAGGCAAACGCGTGCGCTGTCAGGGTACCCCGCCGGTGTCGTCCCGCTTCAGCGGCGCGGTCGCCAGGCCCGCCGACTGCCATCCGTCGGCGCCGTCCGGGTACCAGACCACCTGGCGATAGCCGTGGGCGACCGCACGCCGTGCGGCGTTCCAGCTCATCCAGCACTGCGACAGGCAGTAGAACACGACGGGCGTGCCGAGATTTCGGTGCGTGACAGCGGCCAGTTCGCGCGCGAACCAGGCTTCCGTCGCCGGGCTGAGCGCGCCGCGACCGACATCGGGCAGCCACACGCTGCCGGGAAGGCCGACTTGCGGCAGCGGCATGCGCGGCAGACCGCGCGAATCCACGGGCGGCGCGGGCGACGAGAGCACGTCGACCAGCACCGGATGCCGCTCCGCGATGAACGCCTGCAGGGCTGCCGTGTGCAGCACCTGCGCCCCGTGCAGGGTGTCGGGTACCGGCGAGCGGTAATGATCCATCCGATAGCCGTCCGGCTCCGGTACGGCCGCCGACGCCGCCCCGAACGCCACGCCCAACAGCGTCACGCCCGCCGCCACCCGCCTCACGGCGCGGGCGTTACCGGGTGGTTCTGCTCGTCCAGCATGGGAATCCCGTAGGATTGCAGGATCTGCGTGATCTGCGGCCCGTCTTTCGCGACCACCTCGTTCAGGCGGCGCCGGAATGCCACGTCCGCCGGCCGCACGCCCATGGCGATGCGGTAATCGAGCCGCACCTTGGAACGCGCCGCATCTAGGAACGTCAAACGCAGCGGAAGCTTCTCCCGCATCGTGTAGAAGCCGGCGATCGGCCCCCAAAGCAGGCCCACATCCACCCGCTTGGCCGCAACGTCCTCGATCATTGCATGCGCCGGCTGGTCGATGCGCGTGTCCACCATCAGCTGGTAGATCGCGGTCTGGTCCATCAGATTGTGGTCGACGATCAGGTTCGTCGGCGGCGTCGCGGCCACCAGCCCGAACCGACGGCCGGCAATGTGCCAGTCGCCGACGTCGGCGGTCGTGATGTTGTCCGCGGTGCGCGTCACCATCATGTAGCCGGTGTGCAGGTAGGATTCGGTGGTGGACATGTCCTCCACCCCGGCGACCGTGCCGATGATGACGTCGCAGCGATGCTTCATCAGCGTGCCGCGCACGAAGCCCTGGCTGTCGGGAAACCAGGTGTAGCTGAGCGTCAGCTTCAGCTCGCGCGCCACCAGCTCGGCGATCTTGTTTTCGTAGCCTTGGCCCTGCTGGTTGGAGAACGGCAGGTTGTGCGGGTCCGCACAGACGCGCAACTCGGTCTGCGAAACGAGGTCGGGCATGACCTGCGCCTGCGCCGCCGAAGCGGCCGGCATCGCGGAAAGCGCGATGCCGGCGACCAGCCTGATCACTGCTCCAGGTGCTCGGGGTGTCCACGGCCGAGCGCGCCGTCCGAACGGGCCAGCAGATAGGCGTAGATGTTGTCCATGTTCTCGACCACGTCCTCGTTGGTGCCGAACGCCGGCATCACCTTGTCGTTGGACTGGTCCACGTGCTTGCGCCCGTTTATGATGGTGTTCTCCACCTGCTCCTTCGTCATCACCTTCAGGCTCTGCGTCAGGTTCGGGGCGTAGGAGCTGCCCGCACCATCCGGCCCGTGACAGCGCATGCATTGATCACCGTAGTACAGGTAGCCCTTGTAGGTGGTCATATCCACCTTGCCGTCTTTCACGACGTAGGGCTTCTTCTCGGTCGCGACGGCTTGCGTCGCGTCGGTGGCGTGCGCCGCGGGGCGAACGGCAATGGCACCGGCGGCCAGCAACAGCCCGGACACCGACACGCCAACGAGGACCGGGCGAACCCTCGATCCGATCCAACTCATCCCAGTCTCAAACATCCCGGTCTTAGACATCCAAGTCTCCATTCACGGCGATCCCTGGGGCACTCACGCCAACGCGGCACGGCCTGGGCCTCATAAAGCACCGCCCCGCCTGCGTCTCCGCAGGCGGGGCGGGTCGCGACGGGCGGCCTAGTTGGAAAGGCCGAACACGGTCAGCACGCCGCCAAGCTGCGTGTAGTTGGACAGCTGCTTGTAGGCGCCGACGGCACCAAGACCTGCGTTGTCCTCGCTCAGCCCAGCCGCCATGCCGATGCCGGCCCAGCCACCGACACCCGACAGAACGGCGAGGTACTGCTTGCCGTCATGCGTGTAGGTGTTGATGTTGCCGATGATGCCCGACGGCGTCTTGAACTTGTAGAGCAGCTTGCCGGTCTTCTGCTCGACGACCTTCAGGTTGCCGTCCAGCGTTCCGTAAGCCACCACGTCGCCGGCGGTCGCCAGCGCGCCCGACCAGACCGAGAACGTCTCGGGGTCCGACCAGGCGATCTTGCCCTGGTTCACGTCGTAGGCGATGAAGTTGCCCAGGTTGTTCTGACCCTGCGGCGGATACATCGACAGCGTCGCCCCGACATAGGGCTGGCCGGCGGTGTAGCTCACCTTGAACGGCTCGTAATCCATGCAGACGTGGTTCGTCGGCACGAAGAACATGTGGTTCTTGGGCGAGTAGGAAGCGGGCTGCTCGTCCTTCGAACCCAGCGCCGCCGGGCAGACGTTCTTGGTGTTGTGGTCGGCACCCTGCGCACCGGGGCCGAACTGGTCCACCAGCACCGGCTTGCCCGAAGCCAGGTCGATCTTGCTCGCCCAGTTCACCGCCGGGTCGTATTTCTCGGCCTGAAGCAGCTTGCCGTTGGTGCGGTCCAGCACGTAGGCGAAGCCGTTACGGTCGAAATGCACCAGCGCCTTGGTGGCCTTACCGTGCACGGGCACGTCGGCGAGGATCATCTCGTTGATCCCGTCATAGTCCCACTGGTCGTGCGGGGTCATCTGGTAGACCCACTTGGCCTGGCCGGTGTCGGCATCGCGTGCGAACACCGTCATCGACCACTTGTTGTCGCCAGGGCGCTGCGTCGGGTTCCACGTGCCGGGGTTGCCCGAGCCGTAATAGATCAGGTTCAGCGCCGGGTCGTAAGACACCCAGCCCCAGGTGGCGCCGCCGCCGTTCTTGTACTGATCGCCCTTCCAGGTCTTCAGCGAGCTGTCGACGCCCACCGGCTTGCCCATCGCCATGGTCGACTGCGGGTCGAACTTCATCTCGCTATCGGTACCCTCGGAGTACGCGATCCACGCCTTCGAGCCGTCCTTGATGTTGTAGGCCGTCATGCGGCCGCGCATCCCGAACTCGCCGCCGCTGATGCCGATCAGGACCTTGTCCTTGACGACGAGCGGAGCGGATGTGCCCGTCTCGCCCTTGCCGGGATCGCCGTCCTTGATGCTCCACAACATCTTGCCGCTCTTGGCGTCCAGTGCCACGAGCGACGTGTCGGCCTGGTGCAGGAAGATCACGCCGCCATTGTCCGGAGTGTAGGCAACGCCGCGGTTGACGGTGTCGCAGCACATCACGGGGATGACGTTGGAATCCTGCTTGGGCTCGTACTTCCAGACGATCTTGCCGTTCTGGTTCAGATCGAGCGCGAACACCGTGTTCGGGAACGGCGTCGACATGTACATCATGTTGCCGATCACCAGCGGGCCGCCCTCGTGGCCGCGCAGCACGCCCGTCGAAAAGGTCCAGACAGGGCGAAGGTTCTTCGCCGTCTTGGTGTTGATCTGCGACAGTTCGCTATAGCGCTGGCTGCCGTAGTTACCGAGCGGAATGACCCACTGCGCCGGGTCCTTGGACAGCTTGGCCAGCTCTTCGTTGGCGAAGCCGGGCGACGTGCCCAGGATGGCGGTGCCTGCCAGCATGCAGGCCGATAGCGTCAGAACACTGCGTATGGATTGCTTCATGAAGTCCCTCCTGTGACCCGCCCGGTTTGCCGGATCGGTTCGCCTCAAATTGCAACAGACCTGAAGTTTGCGTGTTGTGCAAAAGGTCAATGAACCCGATGCAACTTATTCCAAACTTTCTGCCGGGGATCAGTCTAGCCGCTTTGCGGGACACGGCATACAGGCAATCTATGCTGCAGCGCACCCCACATTCGTCTCATATGGCCTGCCTTACCAACATCTCGAACAGGCTTTATTGTGCATCGCACAAGAAGCTGTCCGCGCCCGCCTGAAGGATCGCATGGCGGACCCGCCCGGTCAGGCGGGTGCCTGACGCGGAACGTTCACCTCGCAGCGCCAGCTTTTCAGCGTGTATTTCGGATGTTCGGCCAGGTACTCCTGCGCGCGTTGCTGCGCCACCGTGGTGCAGGCCGCGGGCGAGGCGAAATCTTCCAGGGGTACGCGCTTGTCGATGCAGCTGTTGGTGTCGCTTGCCAGACAGTATACGATGACCAGTTCTATCATGATGCTTTCCAAGGATCGTTGTTTGCCAAAGCTGTCCCGATCTGCACGCCGCTGCAACTCGCGCCGTGTTCCGGCCATCGCGTCGGCCGTGGCGGTCGTCGCCGCCTGCATCCTCCCGCCGGTGTCCCGCGCGCAGGAAACCCGTCCGCCGCGGCACGACTACCCGACGACGGTCAGGGCCGACTACGTGATCGGCTGCCTGGCCGCAAACGGTTTCCAGCACAAGCTGCTGGACCGGTGCGCATGCAGCATCGACGCCATCGCCGACCAGATGAGCTACGACGATTACGAACGCGCCGAAACCATCCTGGCCATGCAGCAGGCCAGCGTCGGCCCGCGCGGCGGCCTGTTCCGCGACACGCCGGTCGCCAAGCAGTCCCTGCAGCAGCTGGAACGCGCACAGGCGGAAGCCAACCTGCGCTGCGGCTGAGACACTGACGGCCGTTTGATCATGTCGACGGGCGTTCGGTTCAGCTCGCGTGCTGGCCGACCGGAAAGCTCTGGCGGAACACGGTCCTGGCGCTGTCGTCCACTTCCACGTCGAGCGGTGCCGTGCCGGCGGTACGCAGCGCGAAGGTGATGGCCGGGTCGGTGGCCAGCGAGATGTCGCCGTCCATGCTGAACACCAGCTGGCCGCCCTGGCTGACGCGCACCGTCTGCACGTAGCGCGCCGGGGTGTACAGCCGCGTCACCGGGTTCATCTGCATGCCGTTGGCGTTGGGGTGGCTGATCAGCAGCTCCATAGCCTGCGTACCCGGCGCCGTGGCCGCGTCCAACACGCGCAGCTTCATCCGGCCAAGCCGCGCCAGCGCCTCGGCCGGGTCGCCGGTGCCGGGCGCCGAGCAGCCGCCGGCCGCCTTGATGAAGCGGGCGACGCCCACCAGCCTGCCGTCCTGCAACTCGGCCACCGCGTGCATCAGCGTGTACTGGTCCACCCGGACGCGCAGCCGCAGCAGATGCGGGTCCGCCAGCGGGCCGAAATGGATGGTGCCGGCGACCGGGGCGGGGTTGTCGTCCACCACCAGCGTCAGCGCCTTCACCTGGGCGGAGGGCTGCACGGCGATGGACACCGGCACCAGCGCCGCATCCATCGCCCGCGGCGGCGCGTCGAGCGTGATCAGCGACGACCCGTCTGCCACCGCGCGGCCCTGAAACACCGCCGAGGCGACGTCGTGCCAGCGCGCGGCCCGGCTCGCCTCGCTCTCTTCGCCCCGTGCGCCCCAAGCCAGGCCCAACACACAGGCGGCCGCCAACACGGCCCGGGTCGATGCGGCGTTCATTCCCATTGCAGCTCCTTGTAGGCGATGGTGGCGTTGCGGCCGGCATAGTCGTCGAACAGCGCCCAGCGCCGGCGGTCCGCGATGGCGGCCGTGGCGGCGGCGGCGTCGAGCCCACGCCCAGCCGCGATGTCGGCCCGCACGTCGTGCAGCAGCAGGTCGAGGTAGCGTCGTTCGTCGCCCGCACCGGCCGGCCAGGGGACAGCGGCCGGCCCGTGGCCGGGGATCGCGCGACGGGCGGGCAGGGCGGCCAGCCGGTCGAGCACGCGCAGCCAGCCGACCAGGTTGCCGTCCAGCGAAGGCACCCGGCCCACAAACAGCAGGTCGCCGGCCCAGAGCGTGGCGGTGCCGCGGTCCAGCACGGTCAGGTCGGTGTCGGTGTGGGCGGCACCCCAGGCCTGCAGCTCCAACGTCCGGCCGCCCAGGTCGAGCGTCGCCGAGTCGTGCACCAGCAGGGTGGGCGGCACCGGCTCACCCGCCGCGTCCTCTCCCATCGCCGCGGCAAGCCGCTGGCGGTCGTAACCCTGCCGCGTGGCGAGCGCCGCCGGCAACCGCCAATGGCCGACGAACACCGGATGGTCGGGCAGGAAGGCCGCGCCGCCGAACACGTGGTCGGGGTGGCTGTGCGTCATGATCACGTAGCGTATCGGCAGGCCGGTTGTGGCGCGCAGCACGGTCCGCAGCGCCCGCCCGTCCGCCAGGCTGCCGCCCGGGTCGATCACCGCCACGGCGTCTCGGCCGACGACGAACCCGACATTGGCGATGCCGTCCTGGTTGGTGGCGTCCGCCTCGGCGCACAGCCCGACACGCACGAAGTCGCCGGGCGCCACCTCGATCGCGCCGGGCATGCGCTGTGCCGCCGGCGCGCGGACCACTGTCAGCGAGAGCGCGCATCCCAAAGCCAGCCCGGCGATACGGCGGCGCATGGCGCGGCGGAGAGAGGAGCCGCCTGTGCGGCGGCCCCTCGGTCAGCCTACTTCTTGGCTTCGGCGCAGGCGTAGGCGTTGATTTCCGCGCCCAGCGCGATTTCGACGACCTTGGGGGACTTCCAGCTCATGACATGCTCCAATTTTTTCGTTGCACGGCGTAGTTCGTTGCACGGCGTAGTGTCGCACGGCCTTCGTCCGCCAAGCATCGGCTGCCCGAGACACACGCCGGCCACTGTCTAACATAGGGCAAGCCACGCCGTTGGCAAACCGGGACGACAGGCCCATCGGCAGGAAATCTGTTGTGCGGTGCAACAATACTTCGAAGCGGCAGGTCCGCGACGTTCGGATGCCTGGCCCCTGGGATTGTGCCGCTTGACACTATATCTGCCTCGCGCCGACCAAGGTGGCAGGCTGTGCTGACAGGAGTATCGATGCGACACGGGTTTATCGACGCGCTGGCGCTGGCGGGTTCAGTCATGCTGGCAGCCGTGCCGGCCAGTGCCGCCGCCGACGCTGCCGCGGGCAAGGCGCTGTTTACGCAAAAATGCGGCATCTGCCACGCGCCTGTAGAGGGCCAGAACAAGATCGGCCCCAGCCTGTGGGGCGTCGTCGGCCGCAAGGCAGGGACCTTGTCCACCTACACCTATTCCGACGCGATGAAGAACGCCAACCGCACCTGGGACCAAGCGACCCTGGACGACTACCTGATCGCGCCGCGCCAGAAGATCCCCGGTGTGAAGATGATCTTCGCCGGCCTGCCGGAGGAGACCGACCGCCAGAACATCATCGCCTACCTCTCCACGTTGAAGTAGGCGCCGATACTGGTCGCGGTATCGCCGATGCGGCGTGGCGGGTGGTTGGGTGTCGTGCCGCGGCTTCTCCTGCTGCTCGCCTGCTGGGGCGGTGTCGCCCATGCGGACGGGCGGATGACGCTGGTCTATCTCGACCTGCGGGACGCCCGCCCGCCGCCCTCGGCCGTGCTGGATCCGCCGCCGATCGATACCGGGCGTCGTGGCGCGGAACTCGCGGTCGCCGACACCAACACCACCGGCCGCTTCACCGGACAGACCACCATCCTGCAGCGCGTGGAATCAGCCGACGCGGCCGTGGTCGAGCAGGGGTTCGCCGCCGCCCTGGCGTCGGGGCAGCGCCTGTTCATCGCCCACCTCCCGGCCGACCTGCTGCTTCGCCTGGCCGACGCGAAGGGCGCCCGCGACGCGGTCATCCTGGACACCGCCGCCGCCGACGATCGCCTGCGCGGGCCTGATTGCCGGGCCAACGTCCTGCACATGCTGCCGAGCCGCGCCATGCTGGCCGACGCGCTGATGCAGTACCTGGCGCGCAAGGACTGGCGGCGGATCATGCTGCTGACCGGCCGCAACCCCGCCGACGGGCTGTACGCCGATGCGATCCGGCACGCTGCCGAAAAGTTCCAGCTCACCATCTCGGTCGACAAGCCATGGACGTTCAACCCAGCCGCCCAGCAGGCCGACACCGGCCACTACCAGGTCAACGACGAGGTGGCCGAGGCCACGCGGGGTGCCAAATACGATGTGCTGGTGGCCGCCGATGAGGCAGGGGCTTTCGGCCAGGACCTGGCCTATCGCACCGACACGCCACGGCCGGTGGCCGGCACCGCCGGGCTGATGCCGGTCGCGTGGTCGCCGGTCATGGACGAGTACGCCAGCACCCAGCTGCAGTTGCGGTTCCGCCGGCTGGCGGGCCGGCCGATGGCGGTGGACGATTACGGCGCCTGGCTGGCGGTGCGCGCGGTCGGCGAGGCCGCCACCCGCACCGCGAGCGTGGACCCCGCCCGCATCATCGCCTACCTGCACGACCCCGCCTTCACTCTTTCGGGCTACAAGGGGCCGGAGCTGAGCTTCCGGCCGTGGGATGGCCAGCTGCGCCAGCCGGTGTTGCTGGCCGACGACCGTTCCCTGGTATCGATCTCGCCGCAGCCGGGCTTCCTGCACGAGAAGAACGACCTCGATTCGCTGGGCGTGGACCAGCCGGAGACAGAATGTCGCATGCACTGACCGGCCGCCCGTGGGCGAGGGGCGCCATCTCGGCCGCGATGCTGGGGCTGGCCGTGCTGTGGGCCGGGCCCGCGCTGGCGTTCCGCATCTTCGTGTCCAACGAGAAGGACAACACGGTCACCGTGCTGGACGGCGCCACGCTGAAGATCGTGCAGACCGTGCCGGTCGGCGCCCGGCCGCGCGGCATCGTGCTCTCGCGTGACGGCCGCAGCCTCTACATCTGCACCTCGGACGCCGACCACATCGAGGTGCTGGACCTGGCCACGCTGAAGGTCACGCGCACCCTGCCAAGCAACCCGGACCCCGAATACATGGCGCTCAGCCACGACGGCCGCACCCTCTACGTCGCCAACGAGGACAACAGCCAGGTCTCGGTGCTCGACGTGGCCGCCGCGCGTATCACCTCGGAGATCCAGGTCGGGGTGGAGCCCGAGGGCATGGCGGTCAGCCCGGACGACCGCACTGCGCTCTGCACGTCCGAGACGACGAGCATGGCCCATTTCATCGACGTCGCCAGCCACGCGGTGACCGCCAGCGTGCTGGTCGGCACCCGCCCGCGCTTCGCCGTGTTCACCCGCGACGGCACGAAGGTGTGGGTCTCGTCCGAGGTTGCCGGCACGGTCGCCATCATCGACGTCGCCACCCACAAGCTGCTGCACACCATCACCTTCGACCTGCCGGAGGTGCCCAAGGCCTCGATCCAGGCGGTGGGCATCAACCTGACCGCCGACGGACGATACGCGTTCGTCAGCCTCGGCCCGTCGAACCGCGTGGCCGTCGTCGATCCCGCCACCTACGCGGTCAAGCAATACCTGCTGGTCGGCCAGCGCGTCTGGCACGGCGATTTTTCGCCCGACCAGAAATTCCTCTACACCGCCAACGGCATCAGCAACGACATGTCGGTGATCGACGTGGACCGGCTGGAGGTCACCCAGTCCGTGCCGGTCGGCCAGTCTCCCTGGGGCGTCGTCGTTGCGCCCTGACGGTGTTCCAGCGATCTCCCCAAACGCTGTTCCAGCGACATCACCAAACGCTGTTCCAGCGATGCCCCTTGACGCTGCCCCGCCGGCGCTCTCCGTGTCGGGTCTCACCTACGCCTTCGGCCCGCGCACCGTGCTGCACGATGTCGGCTTCGAGGTGCGCCCCGGCGACTTCACCGTGCTGCTCGGCCTGAACGGCGCCGGCAAGAGCACCCTGTTCGCGCTGATCACCCGGCTCTACAGCGCGCAGGCCGGCCAGATCGCCGTCTACGGCCACGACCTGGAGCGCCGCCCGCGCGCCGCCCTGGCCCGCCTCGGCGTGGTGTTCCAGCAGGCGACGCTCGACCTCGACCTGACGGTGCGGCAGAACCTCGCCTACCACGCCGCCCTGCACGGCATGGACCGCGCCACCGCGCGCCGGCGCATCGACGAGGAGCTGGACCGCATCGGCCTGTCGGACCGCGCGCGCGACCGGGTGCGCGCCCTCTCCGGCGGCCAGCGCCGCCGGGTGGAACTGGCCCGCGCCCTGGTCCACTCGCCCTCGCTGCTGCTGCTCGACGAGCCGACCGTCGGGCTCGACATCGAGTCCCGCGCCTTCCTGATCGAGCACGTGCGCAGCCTGTGCCGCACACGGGCCCTGGGCGTGCTGTGGGCCACCCACCTGATCGACGAGGCGCAGGCCGACAGCCGCGTCATCGTGCTGCATCAGGGCCGCGTGCTGGCCGACGGCCCGGCCCACCCCGACACCCTGCGCGCCACCTTCGACAGCCTGACCAGGCGCGCCGCATGATGCCGACCCTCGCCGGCCTCGCCCCCACGCCGCAGACCGCGCGCCAGTACCTGCGCTGCCTGAACGGCATCGTGCTGCGCGAGGCGCTACGATGGACGAACCAGCGCGGTCGCTTCATCTCCGCCCTCGTGCGCCCGCTGATGTGGCTCATCGTGTTCGCCGCCGGCTTCCACTTCGTGCTCGGCGTCTCGATCAGCCCGCCCTACCGTACCTACATCCCCTACGAGGTCTACATCGCGCCGGGCCTCGCCGGCATGATCCAGCTGTTCAACGGCATGCAGAGCTCGCTCTCCATGGTGTACGACCGCGAGATGGGCAGCATGCGCACCCTGATGGTCAGCCCGTTCCCGCGCTGGTTCCTGCTGCTGTCAAAGCTGCTCGCCGGCGTCGCGGTCTCGATCGTGCAGACCTACATCTTCTTCGCCATTGCCTGGTTCTGGGACATCCACCCGCCGCTCACCGGCTACTTCGCGGTGCTGCCGGCACTCGTCCTCTCCGGCCTGATGCTCGGCGCCTTGGGCCTCGTGCTGTCCTCGTTCATCAAGCAGCTCGAGAACTTCGCCGGCGTGATGAACTTCGTCATCTTTCCGCTGTTCTTCACCTCGTCGGCGCTCTATCCGCTCTGGCGCATGCAGCAGGCCAATCTCACGCTCTACTGGCTGGCGCAGGTCAACCCGTTCAACCACGCCGTCGAGCTGATACGCTTCGCCCTCTACGACAGCTTCAACCCCGTCTCGGCCGCGGTGGTGTGCGGCTACCTGGCGCTGTTCATGACGGCCGCCGTCATCGGCTACGATCCCGGGCGCGGCCTGCTGGCCCGGCGCGGAGGAACGGAATGATACGCGCAACCCTGCTGGCTATCTGCCTCGCCGGCGCAGCCCTTCCGGCCCGCGCACAGATCCCCGGCCAGAACCCCGACTGGCCCTGCGCGCAGCGCCTGGTGGAGACGCTGTCCGCCGGCTCCTACTGGAACGGCCCGATCACCCCAAACCCGGACTGGCGCAACGACGAGGCGATGTTCTCCCTCGTGACCGACCTTGTCGACCGAGACACGCCGGACGCCGACGCGCTGGCCAAGCTGACGCAACACGTCGCCACCATCCCCCCGGCCGACCGGCCGCATCGCCTGTCCGCCCTGTTCGCCGCCCTGGTGGACCAGACCAACGACGTGCGCACCCCGCTGATCCAGCGCCTGGAACAGCTCGGCCGACGCCAGCGCGGCATGGGCGACAGCATCGCCGCGCTCAGCAACAAGATCGACACCGTGCCCGCCACCGACCCGCACCACGACGATCTGGTGGGCGAACGCGATTTCGACGTGCGCGCGTTCCAGGACACCCAGCACACCATGCGCTACGCCTGCGAGGCGCCGCCCGCGATGGAACGCCGCTTGGGCACCTTTGCCGGCGTGCTGCAGGGCAAGCCGGCACCGTAGCGCCACCCGCTGTTACGCGATACACCGCCTGCCTGCCCCGTCGATTGTCTTTCGTCCGGCCGAGGCGGTTCAAGGCCGAGCCGCCTGCGGCGGTCGCTGCGCAAGCGCGGAGCCGCCTCGACCGGTCGAAAGCAGGGCTGACATGAGGCAAAGGGCGAGGTGTGCAGGCCTGTCCTATTTTTGCGTCAAGCCGCCAAACGCACGATCGGCAGCAGATTAGGGACGCCGTCCTCGTTCTCTAAAGGTGGCCGAGCTCCCGCGCATGATGCCCCAAATGGTCCGCCATCACCGTCTGGATGAACCAGTAAGAGTGGTCGTACCCCTCGTGCCGCCGCAGCTCCAACACCTGTCCAGACCGCGCCGCCGCCGCCTCCAGCGCCTCCGGACGCAGCTGGTTCGCCAGGAACTGGTCCGACAGGCCCTGGTCCACCAGCACAGGCCCCGGAAACGCACGGCGTCCCATCAGCACGCTCGCATCGTATTCCTGCCACGTCGCCTGGTCCGGCCCCAGATAACTGCCGAACGCCTTGTGCCCCCACGGCACGTCCGCCGGATGGCAGATCGGCGACAGCGCCGAGACCGATCGCCACTTGCCCGGGTGACGCAACGCCGAGACAATCGCCCCGTGCCCGCCCATGGAATGTCCCATGATGCCCTGCACCCCGGGCTTGACCGGAAAATTCTCCGCCACCAGCGCCGGCAGCTCCTCGTTCACGTACGATCCCATGCGGTAGTTCTTCGACCAGGGCGCCTGCGTCGCGTCCAGGTAGAAGCCCGCCCCGGTGCCGAAATCGTAGTCGGCATCCTCGCCCGGGATGCCAGCCCCGCGCGGACTGGTGTCCGGCGCCACCAGGATCAGCCCCAGCTCGGAGGCCAGGCGCTGCGCCCCCGCCTTCTGCGTGAACGTGTCCGGCGTGCAGGTCAGCCCGGCGAGGTAGTACAGCGCCGGGCAGGGCCCGTGCTCGGCCGCCGGCGGCAGGTACACCCCGAACACCATCTCCGTCCCGGTCTCGCGCGACGCATGGGCGTAGATGCCCATGCGCCCGCCGAAACACCGGCTCTCGCTGCGTTTCTCTAAAGCCATGCCTGAGTGCCCTTCAAAACGTGGTCCGGTGAGGCGGTCGGCGCGCCGGACGACTGCCGGAGCGCGTTTGGACGGGCACTCAGTACACGACGACGCTGCGTATGCTCTCGCCGCGCGTCATCAGGTCGAAGCCGTCATTGATCTTCTCCAGCGGCAGGATGTGCGTGATCAGGTCGTCGATGTTGATCTTCTTCTCCATGTACCAGTCGACGATCTTCGGCGTGTCGGTTCGCCCGCGCGCGCCACCGAACGCGCTGCCCTGCCACACCCGCCCGGTCACCAGCTGGAACGGCCGTGTCGAGATCTCCTGACCCGACGCGGCAACCCCGATGATGGTGCTGCGGCCCCAGCCGCGATGCGCGCATTCCAGCGCCTGGCGCATCAGCGTCGTGTTGCCCACGCACTCGAAGCTGTGGTCAGCACCACCATCGGTCAGGTTCACGAGGTGGGGAACGACGTCGCCCTCGATCTCCTTCGGGTTGACGAAATGCGTCATCCCGAACTTCTCGGCCAGCGCCTTGCGGCCCGGGTTGATGTCTACGCCGATGATCATGTCGGCACCCGCCATGCGCGCGCCCTGCACGCAGTTAAGCCCGATGCCGCCCAGCCCGAACACCACGACCTTGTCGCCCGGCACCACCTTGGCCGTGTAGATCACCGCACCCACGCCGGTGGTGACACCACAGCCGATGTAGCAGATCTTCTCGAACGGCGCGTCCTCGCGCACCTTGGCCAGCGCGATCTCCGGCAGCACGGTGAAGTTCGCGAAGGTGGAACAGCCCATGTAGTGGTACAGCGGCTTGCCCTGGAAGCTGAACCGGCTCGTGCCGTCCGGCATAACGCCCTTACCCTGCGTCGCACGGATGGCGGTGCATAGGTTGGTCTTGCGGCTCAGGCAGCTTTTGCACTGCCGGCACTCCGGCGTGTACAGCGGAATGACGTGGTCGCCCTTCTTCAGCGTGGTGACACCCGGCCCCACATCGACCACGATGCCCGCGCCCTCATGCCCCAGGATGCAGGGAAACAGCCCCTCTGAATCCGCACCCGAGAGCGTGTACATGTCGGTGTGGCAGATGCCGGTCGCCTTGATCTCCACCAGCACCTCGCCCGCCTTCGGGCCCTCCAGCTGCACGGTCTCGATGGTCAGCTTCTTGCCGGCCTCGAAGGCAACGGCTGCGCGTACGTCCATGGTCTATTCCCTCCGGTACCCAACCTCGCGCGCACCCTATGCCGGGACACGCCTGTGCAGCTAGCCAATGCCGCTCCCGGCCGTGCCGGGCGATAGAACCTTCGTCCCGATTGACGGCCCCCCTGGCCACTGCGCGCCCGCCACCCTACCTTCCGCGCAATAACCCTGGGGAGCCTCCGCCATGCGCCACTACGAAAAGTTCTACATCGACGGTGCCTGGGTGGACCCCGCCACCCCCCGCACGCTCGACGTCATCAACCCCGCCACCGAGCGCCCCTGCGGCACCATCAGCCTCGGCGGCCCCGCCGACGTGGACCGCGCGGTGGCCGCCGCCCGACGCGCCTTCGACAGCTTCTCCCACACCACCCGCGAGGACCGCCTGGCCCTGCTCGGCCGCATCCTCGACGTCTACAAGGCGCGCTACAACGACATGGCCGCCGCCATCACCGAGGAGATGGGCGCCCCCGTCTCGCTGGCCCAGAACGCGCAGGCCGCCATCGGCCTCGGCCATTTCCAGGCGGCACAGGCCATCCTCGCCAACTACGTGTTCGAGGAGATGCGCGGCACCACGCTGATCGCCCGCGAGCCGATCGGCGTCTGCGGCTTCATCACGCCCTGGAACTGGCCGATCAACCAGATCGCCTGCAAGGTCGCCCCGGCGCTCGCCACCGGCTGCACCATGGTGCTCAAGCCCAGCGAGATCGCCCCGTTCAGCGGCCAGATCCTGGCCGAGATCCTGCACGAGGCCGGCGTGCCGCCCGGCGTGTTCAACCTGGTCAACGGCGACGGCCCGGGCGTGGGTGCGGCCATCAGCAGCCACCCCGACATCGACCTCGTCAGCTTCACCGGGTCCACCCGCGCCGGCATCGAAGTCGCCCGCGCCGCGGCCGCCACCGTCAAGCGCGTGCACCAGGAACTCGGCGGCAAATCCCCCAACATCATCCTGCCCGACGCCGACCTGCAGCGCGCCGTCACCAGCGGCATACGCCACGTGATGCAGAACAGCGGCCAGTCCTGCAACGCGCCCACGCGCATGATCGCCCCGCACGCGCTGATGGACCAGGTGATCCACATCGCCCGCGAAGCCGCCGAAGCCACAACCGTCGGCGACCCCAGCGGCAACGCCGAACTCGGCCCCGTCGTCAGCGAAACGCAATGGACCAAGATCCAGGGCCTCATCAACAAGGGCATCGAAGAAGGCGCCCAGCTCGTCGCCGGCGGCCCCGGCCGCCCCGAAGGCCTGGAGACCGGCTACTACGTGCGCCCCACCGTCTTCGCCGGCGTCACCAACACCATGACCATCGCCCGCGAGGAGATCTTCGGCCCTGTCGTCGCCATCCTCGGCTACGACACCGTGGAAGAAGCGCTGACCATCGCCAACGACACCCCCTACGGCCTGGCCGCCTACGTGCAAGGGCGCGACCCCGCCCAACTCCGCCACGTGGCCTCGCGCCTCCGCGCCGGCCAGGTCAACATCAACAGCGCCAGCCTGGACATCATGGCCCCGTTCGGCGGCTACAAGCAGAGCGGCAACGGGCGCGAGTGGGGCGATTTGGCGTTCGGGGAGTTCTTGGAGACCAAGGCGGAGATCGGGTACGGGGCGGTGGCGGCGGAGTAGGGCAGGCAAGGCCAGGGGCTCTGCCCCTGGACCCCGTCACGCGAGAGCGTGCTGCGCATGACGGGCCACGCGGCCCCACACCCCGCATCTTCGATGGGTTGCCAGCAGGCGCCAGTCTCCATGAGAGCCAACGTCTTATCACGGTGGTGAGAGGACCTAGCCGAGGTCGAACACACCGCTGAACATGGCCGCGCATCGCCCGCCGACATGCGCCTTGATCACGCCGTTCTCGGCGACGCTGCGCGTCAGCAGCGTGCTCGGTCGTCCCATGTCCTCTCCTTGACGTACGTGGAGCCGCACCTCCGTGCCGCGTAGTTCCGCAAGGAGCGCGGTGACCGCCGCCGTCGCGCTGCCTGTCGCGGGATCCTCCACCAGGCGCCAGGTGAACATGCGCGCGTGTAGATCGCAGGCGTGTTCCGCCCCCTCGTCTCCGGCATCGCGCACATAGGCGTAGACCGCGCGGGCGCCGTCGAGCGGAAACAGGGCGTCATAGGCGCCTCGATCGGGCCGCGCCCGCCGCAGCACCTCGCGCGAGGTCAGCTCGAGAACCAGAAAGGGGAGGCCAACCGAGACCACCTGGGGTACGTGCGCGTCCGTTCGCACGTCGAGCTCCGCCAGGCTCAGGCATGCCGCCGCTAGCGCCGATTTGACTTCGGCGTGCCGCACCAGGGGCTGCGGCGAAAGGAGCTCGGCACCGACTATCCTGCCATTTTCTTGCATCAAGTCGACTGTCACGAGTCCCGCCGCTTGCTCGAAACTGAAGCGTTCCGGGAGCGGCTCGCCCGTCATGACCCGCTCCCGCGCAAGCAGAAACGCCGTGCCGATATTGGGGTGCCCGGCGAAGGGAACCTCGCGATCGGGGGTGAAGATCCGCACATGCGCGGTGTGCCTGGGGTTGGCGGGAGAAAGGATGAAAGTGGTCTCGACGTAGTTGAATTCGGCAGCGAGCGCCTGCATCTGCGCCGTCGTCAGACCCTCGGCATCGAGCACGACCGCGACGGGGTTGCCGCCCAGCGGTTCAGCTGTGAACACGTCCGCGGTCGCGTAGCGGCGTTGCATCAGGTCCTCCGTCCACGTCTCGCTCTCGACAGCAAGCGTAGGGCGCGAAGGCGCAGCGCCTTCCGCCTCTGACTCTCGACAGACACGCTACACGACATGGTTCATGGCACGTCCGGCCCTCCGACGCTTTCGGCTATGGGCGCAACTTCCCCCTGCACGCTCCTAGCGGCGGAAGACGCTTCGCTTTTCCGCCCTACTGTGCTGGCTGAAACGAACCCCAAGGCCCACGCGCAATCAGAGCGCCCTGTCCGCTGTAACGCCGCGCGGACTCTACGGTGCCAGTTTGAACACGGAGCTACCCAAGGGCGGAGCGTGGACCTGCGCGCTCCCATCCAGCCCGTAAAGGCTTCCGTCCTTGTACAAGCTCACGCGAGGGTAAGCCGACGTTCTTGCATTCAGCTTGAAGCTATACAGTATGGTTTTGCTGCCAGTATCCGGATCAAGCTTGAAAATCGTTCCGTGGTAGCCCGAGGCGTCCCCCTGGTTGTCGTCGGTTGATCCGTACAACATGCCCTTCGCGTAAATGATGCTGGAAGGGTAACTTCCATCGGCCCCACCTTGGAACGTGTACACCACCGAGGCAGCCCCGCTTCGTATATCGACTTTATAGACTGTCCCGAAACGCAGGCCGCCTTCATAGGCCACGCCGTACAGGTAGTGCGAACCAGGCGCCAACGCCGAAACGGGGCCAAGCCCGATCTCGCTCGTCAATTTGGCAAGTACCGACACAGCCCCTGTTGACGGGTCGATACGGCAGATCGCGCCCTCGGTATGGCGTTCATTGCCCAAGCCATAGACATGGCCTTCGTAGCTGATCAGTCCGTTCGGGAAATAGGATATGCCATCCGAGCTGAGGTCACGAACAACGATTTCCTTTCCAGTCGTCAAATCTATCTTGTAGATGACACCATATTTCCCGGTGCCACCGCGGCGTGTCGTGCCGTACAGCTCGTGACCGACCACGGCCACGGAACCAAGCGGGTTTTGTCCGTCATCGAAAGCATCGAAGGCATGGACACGCTTTTTGGCGCCGGTCACCGGGTCGAACGAAAACACGATGCCCTCACCCTTCGGCCCGCCATACTGCGCGCTGCCGAACAACAGGCCGCCGGCATACGCCAGGGTGCCCTCAGGCTGAGCCCCGTCTCCGTTTCCGCCGAAATCGTGAAGGACCGTGGCCGTGCCATTACTGCCATTGATCTTGAAGCCGGTACCACAACCGAGCGTTTCGATTTCGCACGGCACTCCGCCATCGTAGGTGGTCCCGTAGAGCTTCCCATGCAGGTAAGTCAGACCGTTGGCGTAAGCACCGTCATGCGCGTCGATGCCGGGGAACGTGTAAAGCGTCGTGAAAGTCTGTGCATACGCCGATACCGTCGACGATGCTGAAGAGGCGACGATGCCTGCCACGGCCAGCGACTTGATGACTGACATCCGCTCCGCCTTTTCTTCGTCTGTGCAGACTAGGGGCGGGTCACCCCGGTGTCCACACGTCGCACTCCGGCACGCCCGAACTATCTCTGCGCAATCACAATCACCGAGCCTGCGGCCACCCGCCGCGCAGCATCGCGGCACCGTCGCGCTCCCAGAGCTCGGCGTACAGCGCGTAGTAACGCTCCACCAGCCGTTCCGCCTGCATCAGCATGCTGGCCGAGGCGGCTCCTGCCGCCCTCGGCCCGCGATACACCCGCCGTGCCCCCAGGTTCAGCCCGAACCGCTCGACGATGAAATCGTTCGGCGCGATGCCGATGAAGCTCAACCGGTAGTTCTCCGGCACCAGGTCGGCATCCAGGCTCTGGAAATCCAACGCCAGGTGCGCGCAGATCCGCTCGGCCAGGTGCAGCAGGTAGGCCGTGCTTGGATGATTCACCGTGTGGCACAACAACAGATCGCGGTGCCGCTCCACGATGTAGGGCGCGCATTGCACGTCGCAGGCCGCGTCGCGCCGCACCTGCTCGGCCAGCGAGCCCTCGAACAGCCTAATCGCCTCGTCCTGCAGCCCCTCCATCCCCTGCCAGGCCGCCAGCGCCTGCGCGGGCGTCCGCCCGGCCGCGTAGGCCGTCAGGATCGGCCGGAAATGGATCGGTCCCAGCGGCCCGTTCACCTGCGCCTGGTCGGCCCCCTTCGGCACCGTGAAGGAGGGATCGTAGCCGTTGAAGAACAAATTGGTGAACGTCACCACCTTGCCCGGCCAACGCTCGCGCAGGAACGCCGTCCGCACGTACTCGATCGGGTAGGCCGGATCGATCACCTGCGTCACGATCCAGTCGGCGCGCTCGCACGCGCCCACGTACTGCGCCCGCCGTTCCGGCGTCAGCTTGTGCACGCCGTCCAGGCGCGGGATCGTGACGCCGGGCGCCATCGCCTCGATGATCTGCTGCAGCTTCTCGGCGTGGCAGTTGCCGATGATGGCGATCGTCGGCACGCCGCACCCCCTACAGAACCGCGCCCCGCAGCCGCGCCCGCACCGAACGCAACGGCTGCTCCACCGCCAAGTGCAGCCCCGCCGCCAGCAGCAGCGCCAACGGCACCGAAGCCGCGTAGGGCAGGGCGCCGCGCCGCGCCCACACGCTGGACAGCAGCGTCAGCACCAGACCGTGGCTGATATACAGCGGATAGGACAGCTCCCCCAGCCGCCGGTCCCACCGTCGTACCCCGGCCGAACGCGGGCACACCCGGGTCAGCACCGCCAGCACCACGAGCAGCCCGCACAGAAGCGGCAGCTGGAACGCCAGCACCGGATGCCCCCGCTGCCCCCAATAGGGGAACGCCAGCAGCACCAGGCCCGACACCAGCCCCAGATGCAGCACCGACCACGCATCCCGCCGCCCGCCCCACAGGAACAGGCACAGGCCGAACGCGAAGAACGGGATGCAGATCACCTGCAACGGCCCGCCGCCGCCGCGGTAGCGCCACGCGAACAACCCGAACGCCGCGTAGGCCGCCGCCAGCCCCGCCGCCAGAACGCCGCGTCGCCAGGCATGCCCCGGACGCAAACCCAACACCCACCCCGCCGCGAACGCCGCCAGGTAGAACGCGAACTCCACCCGCAGCGTCCAGGCGAACGGGATGAACGAGAAATCCTGCCCGCTGACCCGTCGCGCCGTCAGCCCCGGCAGGATCTCCAGCACCCCGCCCAGCACCACGCGCGGCGCCCAAGGCGAGCCCGCCAGCCGCCCGTCCAGCGGCACCAGCCAGCCACGCCCGAACAGCCAGCCATCCACCGCCACCGTCACCGCCAGCGCCGCCAGGTAAGGCGGCACCACCCGCAGCACCCGGTTGGCCAGAAAGGCGCCCGGCCGCCCGGCATAGAACGTGCTGGCCGCCTCGGCCACGATGAAGCCGGACAGGGCGAAGAACGTGGTCACCGCCACGGCCCCCAGCTCCAGGTCGTAGAGCACCCCCCGATCCGCCGGCGCCAGCAGCAGCACGCCGTGCTGCAGCAGCACCAGCATGGCCAGCCCGAAGCGGAACGCCCCGAACATCCTGTAGCGCGGTGGGGAAGCGGGTACCATTGCAGTCGAAAAACGGTATCGTCGGCTCCGGTGTCGCGCAAGCCGGCCGTCACGGGCGGGCTACCTTCAAATCGAGCCGCCGACCTCGCCCTGCCGTGCCGTGACCCCGCGGTTGTGGTCGCCGGCACCCTGTATTACCTCCACGCCGTGGATGACATCAGCCTGACACCCATCGTCGCCCGCCTGGCCGGATCGTGGCCGGTCGCCATACGCCACGCCTTCGTGTCGGCGGACCTCTCCGCCGTGGCCCTGCGTCGCCGGCCGTTCCACCGCGCAGCCTGCTCGCGCCCGTAGCCCAGACCGGGATGGCATGAACCCCCGCAGCGCGGCGGCGCTTGCCGTCGGCTGCGCGGCCCTGGCCTGGATGCTGTGGTCGGTCGGGCCGGGCCTGGTGCTGCACGATGTCGCTCTCGCCGGCTGGGTGCTGCCGGCGACCGTGTCGGTGTTCCTGGTCCAGCTCATCCTTGCCTCGCAGGCCTGGCGGGTCTCGCTCGGTCCGTCGGGCGTTGGACGGGCGTCGATGCTGCGGCTGCGCTGGATACGCGAGGGCATCAACGCGCTGCTGCCGGTGGCGCAGGTGGGCGGCCCGGTAGTCGGCGCACAGCTGCTGGTCCGGCTCGGGGTCGCCCCGGCGCTGGCCACCGCCGGCACCGTTCTGGACGTGACGCTGGAAGCCGTCTCGCAGCTGCTGTTCACCCTTTGCGGCATGGGCGTGCTGCTGGCCACCAGCCGCAGCCACGTGTGGCTTGCCTGGGTCGGCGGTGGCCTGGCGGTGACCGCGCTGAGCATGGCGGGCTTCGTCGCCCTGCAGCGCCTGGGCGGGCTGCGCTGGCTCGAAACGGCCATGGCCGGGCTCGCCGGGCGCTGGCCCGGCCTCGCCGGCTGGTCGCTGCGCGGCGCGCATGAGCGGCTGATGGCGCGCCAGTCCGACCATCGCGCCCTTGCCGTGGCATTCGCCCTGCACCTGGCGAGCTGGGCGCTGGGCGGCGTCGAGGTATGGTTGGTGCTCGCCGCCCTAGGCCACAGCGTGCCCATGCTGGACGCCCTGGTGATCGAGAGCCTCGGCATGGCCGCACACAGCGCGGGCTTTGCCGTGCCGGGGGCGGTGGGCGTGCAGGAGGGCGGCTTCGTGCTGGTCTGCGGCCTGTTCGGCGTCGCCGAGGAGACGGCGCTGGCTCTTTCAGTGCTCAAGCGCGTGCGCGAGGCGGTCGTGGGCGTGCCGGCGCTGGTGTCCTGGCAAAGGTGAGGCAAGGCTTCTTTTCTGAAGAAAAGAAGCAAAAGACTTTTAATCGTGCTGTCGCGGAGCGTTCAACAGAACCCGACCAAATGAACGAAAGTTTTTTGGTTCTTTTTTTCAAAAAAGAACCGCTTGCCTTGCACGTTTACTTAAGTACAGTGGCCAGCTTCATGGCATTGGCCGTGTTCCCCTTGACCTTGAGCTTGCCGGTCATGAACGCCATCGTCGCATCCAGCTGGCCATGCATGATCTTCTCCAGGTCTTCGGCACTGACCACCAGGGTCGTGTCGGCGTCCTCGTCGTCATGGCTCATCACCGCGGGGCTCTGGGTGCCGTCGATGAAAAGGCGGTCGTCGCCGAAATCGAACTTCAGCTTGGCGCCCAGCTCGCTGAACTGTGCCAACCTGCCGGAAAAGGCGGTCTCGATGTCGGTCACGCTCATGGCGCGTTGTCTCCCGTGGTTCTGGCCGCGGACGCTACCGGCGGGACCCAGGGCTGTAAACCGACGGCACTGTCCTGCATGAGCCAGGCATTCCTGACCGGCGCCACCGTGCTGACCGGCGCCGGGTTCCTCGCCGGCCACGGCGTCCTGCTGCGCGGCCGCCTGATCGAGGCGGTGCTGCCGGAGCGGACCGAGGTCGCCGCGGACCGGGTGCGCCTGCCGCCGGGCAGCCTGCTGGCGCCGGGGCTGGTCGATGTCCAGGTCAACGGCGGTGGCGGCGTGCTGTTCAACGACGCGCCGACGCCCGAGGCGGCGCTGGCGATCGCCGACGCCCACCGCCGGCTCGGCACCACCGCCATCCTGCCCACCCTGATTACCGACACCGAAGAAGCCATGCGCCAGGCAGCATCCACCGCACGCCGGCTGGCCGGCCCGGACAGCCCGATCCTCGGCGTGCATTTCGAGGGCCCGTTCCTGGGCCCCGACCGACCTGGGGTGCATGACGCCGCGCTGATCCGCCGGCCGGCCGAGACCGAGCTTGTTCTGCTGGAGGATCTGGCCCTTGCCCTTTCCGGGCCGGCAGAGGGCCGCGTGCTGCTGACGCTCGCGCCCGAGACGGTCGATGACGCCGTGCTGAACCGGCTCGCCGCCGCCGGGGTGGTGCTGGCCGCCGGTCACAGCGCCGCCAGCTTCGAGCGAAGCGTCGAGGCGCTGGCCGCCGGCGTCACCGGCTTCACCCACCTGTTCAACGCCATGCCGCCGCTTGCCGCCCGCGCCCCGGGCCTGGCGGCCGCGGCCCTGCTGGCGCCCGGCGCCTGGTGCGGCGTGATCGCCGACGGCCTCCACGTCCACCCCGCCATGCTGCGCCTGCTGCTGGCCACCCGGCCGCCCGACCGGGTCATGCTGGTCTCCGACGCCATGCCGCCCACCGGCACGACGCTCGCGGCGTTCATGCTGCAAGGAAGGCGCATCCTGCGGCGTGACGGCCGGCTGACCACGGAGGACGGCACCCTGGCCGGTGCCGACATCTGCCTGGCCGACGCGGTGCGCACCCTCGTCCGCCTGGCCGGCGCGACCCCGGCGCAGGCCCTCTCGATGGCCGCGTCCGTCCCCGCCGCGTTCCTGGGCCTCGACCACCGGGTCGGCCGTATCGCACCCGGCTGCCGCGCCGACCTGCTGCTGCTGACCCCAGGGCTCGAGGTGCTGGGCACCTGGCTCGCCGGCGACTGGGCGGGCCAGGCGGGCGTGCTGTCGGCGCGGGCGGCATGAGCGAGGCGGGGGTCGCGCGCTTCGCCACCTACGTCGCGACGCTCGGCCGTGGCCCGGGCCGGTCGCGCGCCCTGACCCGTGCCGAGGCGGCCGACGCGATGACGCTGCTGCTGGCCGGCGTTCCGGACCGCCTGCAGGTCGGCGCTTTCCTGATGCTGCTGCGCTACCGTGGCGAGGACCCCGAGGAGATCGCCGGCCTGGTCGAGGGCGCCCGCCCTGCCACCCGCGTTCCCGGCGCCTACGCCGACCTCGACTGGCCGTCCTACGGCGCCGGCCGGACCCGCGGCGCGCCCTGGTTCCTGCTGGCCGCCCTGGCGCTGGCAGCCAGCGGCGTGCGCGTGCTGATGCACGGCACCAACGAGTTCACCGGCGGCATCACGGTGGAGCAGGCGCTGGCGCGGCTTGGTCTGCCAGCGGCCGAAAGCCCGGCGGACGCCGCAATGCAACTTGCCAGCACCGGCTTCGCCTACCTGCCGATCCGCAGGCTGAGCCCCGAACTGGCCGAACTGCTCGGGCTGCGCCGCCTGCTCGGCTTGCGCTCGCCGATCAACACGGTGGCCCGGCTGCTCGACCCCGCCGGCGCGCCGGCCGGTGTCGACGGCGTGTTCCACCCGCCCTACATCGAAACCCACCTGGCGGTCGCAGAGCGGCTGGGACGCCCCCGCCTGCTGGTGCTGAAAGGCGGCGGCGGCGAGGCCGAGCGCAATCCCGCCCGCCCGATGACGGCCCATCTCTGGTCGGCGGCGGAGGGCCGGCAGGAACGCGCCCTGCCGGCCCTGGACGCCGCGCCGTCCCAGGCCGGGGAGCCGGATTTCGCCGGCATCTGGCGCGGGCAGGTTCGCGATCCCGCCACCGAAGCCCGCATCGTCGCCACCATCGCCCTCGGCCTGATCGCGACCGGCCGAGGCGACGACGCCGACGCCCAGACGCTCTGGAACGACGCGACCGGACGCGCCGGGTGATCTCCGCCCCGGTCCGGAACAGCACGAGAGCGAGACCCAACAGCCGCGCCGCGCGGCAGCCGAACGCGTCGGCGTAGGACAGCGTAGACCTGCGCCCGCTGTGCCGCCCGCAACGATGCCACCTCGCGCACGCCAAGACGCCGCTCCGCGAGCTGCGGGTTGCAGCCCCCAACAACGGCATGTAAACCCCTGCCGTCCAGGCGCGGTCCGGCAAGGCAGCGCTCCTGGGGGATAGTTTAGCGGTAGAACTTCCGACTCTGACTCGGAAAGCCTTGGTTCGAATCCAGGTCCCCCAGCCATCTTTGGGCCTTGTGCCCGTCTCGGCAACGACTTAGCTGTCATCAGCGACAAACGGCACCCCCGGTGATCCGAAGGGGTGTCCATTGGCTTTGCAGATGACCCGCCCAACGAAGCACCCCAAGTCAGGCGTATACCGTGTCCGCGTGGCGATTCCGGCAGCCCTCAGGGACATCACTGAGCGGCGCTACGGCAAGCGTGTGGAGTTCATCGAGAGCCTGAGCACCAAGGACCCGGCTGCTGCCAAACGGCTCGCATTGCCCGTTGTGGAGAAGTTCCAAGGCTGGCTAGCGGCAGCCCAGGCGGAGCATGAAGACCGCCCTCAGACCCTCACAGACCGCGAAGTGTCAGCCCTGTGCGGCCGTTGGTTGGCGCTCAAACAGGCCGAGCATCGAGACGAAGTGCCGCAATCATGGAGCAACTTCGAAACCGAGATCGACTACCTCGGCGACATCCTGGCGGGCCTCGATGGATCACCGGAGCATCCGAACCCGGTCAAGGATGCCCTCGAAGTGATGCACGATCACGGGATGGAGGCCATGCTTACGGTCGAGGGGCTGCACATCGACCAGGAGTCCCGTGAGCGGCTCGCCTGCTACCTGATCCCGCTGTTCAGGCAGCACTTGATGGACCTTGCGGAGCGGCGCAGCACGGGCCGGTGGCGTGAAAGCGTAAAGCCGGCCGAGTTCGCGGAATACCAACCCAGGCGCCCCGTTGCGCATCCCAAAGCAGGAACCACACTGGACGCGTTGCTTGGGCGGTGGGCACTGGACCACGGCTACAGCCTGACCACCAAGCCGGTCGCCAGACCGCTCTATGACCGCCTCAGGACCATTGAGCGCCTGGCGACCTTCCTAGGGCACCGGGACGCATCGCGCGTCACCAAGGCCGTTGCAGTAGCCTGGAAGGGCGAGATGCAGCGGGCCGGCCTTCACGCCTCGACAATCCGCAACGACTTGTCTGAGATGAGTGCTGTCTGGAAATGTGGCTTGGTGAACGGCCTCCTGGCCGAGCATGGCAACCCGTTCGCAGGCATATCGCCCCCCAAGGCCGTCAAGAAGAAGCAGGCCAAGCGGGCGTTCACGGACGAAGAAGCTGCCGCCATCATCGCTGCGGCCCGGCTGGAGAAGGGCTACCTCCGGTGGCTCCCTTTGGTGCTGTGCATGACTGGCGCCAGGCTCAACGAAGTGTGCCAGGCCACCAAGGCGGACATGCAGACCGTGGACGGCGTTCATGTTCTCCGCATCCACGATGAAGGGGAGGAGCGCAGCGTCAAGAATGCCGACAGTCGGCGCAGCGTGCCCATACACCCCGCTCTGGTCGCCGAAGGCTTCCTTGAGCACATCGCGGCCCTGCCAGCGCGTTCGTCGTTGTGGCCGGACTTGGCGCCTGACGGCACCTTCGGTCGCAAAGGCAACACGGCGTCTCGCCACATCGGCCGGTGGCTCCGCAGGCTGGGCATCGCCGATCCGGCACTCAGCCCGTCGCATAGCTGGCGTCACTGGTTCATTGAGGCGTGCCGGCGCGTCGTGATGCCGCCTGAGGTTCGTAGCGCGCTCACAGGGCACAGCGCCAAGCTGGACGAGAGCGCCGGCTACGGAGAGGGCATGGGGACCATGTTGCAGGTCATGGCGCGGCACATGGAGACCGTGAGGGCGCCTTGGGAGGGTCGTTGAGCGGTCCTTGAGGAGACGCAGGGCAACCGTCCGTGGTCGTCAGGGTAAAGCCGGCCTTTGGGAGGTCCTAAGGGGACTGGCGTTCCAGTTTCAGCCGTTGCTCTTTAGCCAAGCTCGTTTCGAGCACTCTAGGACAATTTGAATCTCAGAGTCGGATGCGATCAGGCGTTCGACCATTGCGATAATATCTTTGCGTGCGTCTACGCGATTAAGCTCCCCCTGGGTCATCTTTGGCATACGGGCCACCACTAAACACATGTTATTGCGACGATGTAGTTCCCCCCACTCAAGCGCAATCGCAAACAATTCCATTCCTGACGACCTAGCAACGAGGGCGCGCTCCTCGCTGAGAAGGTTCGCGCCGGTTGTTAATAGGTCGTTGACCCATGCCCGCATGTCAGCCCGGTGGCGCGCGTCGATTTGGCTAGCAACTAATCTCATCTGAGACGCTGCCCTCAACTTGTGCAAAACGCCCCTGGTCTCCCTGATGTGCCCGGTCCATTCCTCAAGATACCGGTGTTGGAGTTGGCCAGGCAGGCGTCTAACTGCTCGTTTCACCAACGATACGCTAATCCGCTCAGCCCATTCGGCAGCATCCTCACGGAACAGAGCAGCGGTTACTGAGACGCCCACCGTGCTCGCCAAAGCCTCTGCGTCCGCGAGCACCGAGTGTATCAAACCCATACGAGCCTCCCTGCGACCGCCTCAAGCTCCTTGCCGGCCGCCCTGGCACGCGTCGCGCCGATCCCCGTGACCTTGTAGAACCGCCGTCGTGGCCTGCCGAGCGCCTGAGGCTCCTCGGTCTCCCAACGGCTCTCAAGCCACCCGCATGCCTCCAGCCGCATCAGGATCGGATACAGGGTGCCGGACATCAGCTTGGCCTCACGGCCGATCTCGACGCCCGAAAGCTCCCCACCGTCAGCGTTGAGGATTGCAGCGAGGACCTTGAGAGTCGGAGTGGTCATTTGGGGGTCGTTGCGTGCCATGTCGGCACTCTACATAGGGCTACGTAGAGTTGCAAGCGCTTCCGTTTGCTTCACGTTCGAGGCAAGGTGCTTTCGCCGAACAATCGGCGCACAGGTGATCCTAAGGAAGAAGCCTAACCCGCATTGGAGTCGATCGACCGTGCGACCGAAAATGTTCATTGGGTCTTCGGCAGAAAGAATGGAACTCGCGCGCGCCGCTCAGGAAGACCTGGAGGATGATGTTGAAGTTACAATCTGGACGCAGGGAGTTTTTAGCCCCTCTCTGACAAATCTTCAGTCTATCGCCTATGAGCTTCAGGCGAGTGACTTTGGCCTATTCATTTTTGCGCCAGACGATGTCTCCACCATTCGCAATACTACGAGCTTAACCGTTCGGGACAACGTGGTGTTTGAGCTTGGAATGTTTGTGGGGAGGCTTGGCATAGAGCGATGCTTTCTAATCACCCCGAGAGGATCACACGCCACGTTACACCTTCCTACTGATCTGTTGGGCGTGGTGCGAGCCGAGTTTGACGCCGACAGACAGGATGGAAACCTCGTCGCCGCTCTTGGACCGGCTTGCAATCGCATCCGCCGCAGTGTGCGCGCGCTGGGGCGGATGCAGGCTCGACAGGTAGTTGAAGCGGCCCCTGATGCTCCTCCCGAACACGGATTGATCTCTGATCCGCAAGACTGCCTTGCAGTTCTGATATCGTGGATGGGTTCCAGACCGCATGGTGACAATAGCAAAGCTATAGCCTTCTCAGAGGTCGATCGGGAACTAGGCCTAACAAAAGGTTCAACTGCCGCACACATCGAGGAGGCGGCGAGACACTGGCGGTATCGTGTTGCGCGCCGCGGGCCGTCGATCATCTTGTTTGAGGAGGAGCGTTACTCTGGTGGCCCCGCAGACTATTTTTAGTCTAATGATGCTCGACTTTGGAGCGTAGCGCGCGCCGGATCGATCCGACGGGTTGTGAAATTACCGGAATAAAGCGGGCGGCCCAACGATCTCTCGCCAAGCCGCCCATACCTCTACTGCGCCGCCAGTGCCACACCATCCTGCCCGACGCCACCAAGGCCGCTCCCACCCACGGTCCTGTCAATCCCATGGCCGAGAAGCATCTCATTGAGCAACAGCCGGTAGATGATCGGCACCACCCGTCCTTGATGACCCCTCAAGCCGTCCGCCAGGTCCTCAGGCAACCATCCCCGGCTCGTCAGGCTGTCCAACGCGCCGTTGACCTCCGCAGCGATGTTGACCGGCCGTGCCTGACCGGAGACCTGCAACGCGTTCTGAAGATCACTGCCCAGCCCGAACATCCACTGAGGCAGTCGTTGCGCCTGCGCCACGGCGGCCGGCGAGAGCCCCGACGTATCCGGCGTGTAGGTGCCACCGTTGAGCCCTCCCGACGCCCCGCCTGGAGACTCGCCAGGACCCGCTGAGCCGCCCAGCGTGTCTCCCTGAGTCGTTATGGCCGCCCTGTTGGCGGCGGCCTGCATCACTGGTGACAGCATGCCGGGTATCTGAGCGCGCTGAGCCGCGATGGCGTTGCGGGTCTGGCTGGCGGCGGCCTGGAGGTCGTCAGCAGCATCGGGCACAGTGACGCCGGCCGCCTGGAGCATCGCGCGGCTGTTCGTGGCAGCCCTGTCCAAGGGAGACAGACCGAGGCCCAGGGAGCCGTCCAGTGCAGCGCCAAGGGAGCCCAAGGCGCCGCTGAGGATCGGACGGATCGCGGCGCCGGCCACGTAGCCCGCTGTGGCGCCCGCTGGGCCGCCAATCAGCGTCCCCGCCAGGGCGCCGCCCCAATGACCGCCGAGGACGTGGGCAACGCCCTGGAAGGGTCCCACGCTCGCCTTAAGACTCGCCGGGTCAGCCAACAGGTTCATCTGGACAGCGGCGTTCTTGAGGGCCGTCGCATCGGAGTCTTGAAGGCCAAGGCCGTCGATATCGTCGAGATGATCCTGTGTCAGTGCCAAGCCTGGAGAGCGCGCCGCGCGCATTGCCTGGCCGATGACCTGAGCGTCGCTGCCGTCGATGATGCCTTGCTGACTGAGCGTGCCGACCAGCCTGGCGACGTTCGCATGGATCGCGTCGGAAGCCGTCATGGCAGCGGGGCGGGCGTTGGCGAACGATGGAGTGCCCACGGTGGCCGCAGCGGCGTCGTTGAGAGCCGCATGGGCCGCCACGGTGTTCTGTGCCATTTGTTGCTCATCGGGCGTCAGGGCGGCGTAGCGAGACGCAAGAGCCGCCGATCGGGCTGACGGCGTGTAGGACGCTGCGAGCCCCGGCGCCGCCATCGCAGCCCTCCCAGCGAGCCCCTCAAGCGCTGCGGCGGCGCTGTCCGAACCGGAAGCAAGCCGCGCGCCTGCCGACGTGCCCACAGAACCGGCCATGGCGCCCGCCTGGGGCATCACAGCGTCGGCCGTGGCGTGTGCAGCGGTGGACATCAGGGCGCCCTTGAGGCCCGCCCCAGCCGTCCCAACGATCGCCCCGGGGAGCCCGACAGACCCCAGCGCCCCGACGCCAGCACCACCGGCCACGCCGAGGGCAAGGTCTGAGGCTGAAGGTGCCGCCTCGCCATTGTTGGCAGCCCTGGCACGGGCGATCGCGTCGCCTTGCGTGACAGCACCGATCCCAGCGCCAGCCAGTGCAGCGCCCACCGGACCCGCCGCCATGCCGCCTGCGATTGCTGCGCCGGCCGGGGGAGCGCCTTCGAGGATCGCGCTGGGCACCGCAGCGAGCGCTTGGCCGTAATGGCCTGCCTTGATATCCTGAACCACGCCAGCGCCCGACGTGGGCGTGGTAAGGTCCTCCTGATTGATGCTGCTGCGGAGTGACTTGGCGACGCCAGACAGCCCAACGTCCCCGGCGAGGTTCGCAACGGCCGCCTGAGCCTGTGCTGCACCCCGCATGATCGGGGCCAGGATGGGAAGGCCCTGAGCGGTCCTCATGGACCCTGCGGGGTTTTGAGGGTTGAGGTGGTCCACGATTTCAGCAGGGCTGTAGCCCCACCGCAGCGCTGTCCGCATTTGCTGGCCCACTGGCCCGGTGTCCTCAGACAGGTGCGTCGTGATGTCGCTAGGCGAGACCCCAGAACCCAGGGCCGTCGAGACAGCCTCCCGCAGGTGCGCTGGGGCCATCGGCGCAGGCGGTGGCGTGATCGGCAGCAGGACGCCCGTGGGCGCCTCCCGGTAGCCCGCCGGCACGTAACTGGGCGTTGCTGGGTCCTGTGTCGTGTTGCCGGTTGGTGTGCTGGCGGTGGTCGCTGACGTGCTGGTGTTTGCAGCGGCAGTGGGGGACGGCGGTGATGTGGTTGGGTCCACCAGGCTGCCCAACGCCGGACGGGTGGCCGGGTAGAGATAAGAAACGATTGACTCGGGCGTCAGTCCCGCCTTGAGGGCGCCCGCAACGTCGTAGACCTTTGGGTCAGCACCCCGCGCCGTGTTCTTGAACGTCAGTTGCGGGTTCTGGGCAAGGTAGCCCGTGACATCGCTGGGCGCCCATCCGGCTGCAAGGGCGCCGGGAACGTCGAAGGATGTCATCGGGAAAGCCCTCCCGCGGCCGTGGTGGAGGCTTGCGGCGCCTTGTGAGCCCTACCTGGCCGGCGGCGTCGTTTGCGGAGTGTTGGGGCGGCCGGCGAGGCGGTGGTGGTGGCTGGCGCTGTGACGTTGGAGGGAGAGTGCCCCTGGGACGCCAGGTCTACCGGCTCGTCATAGCGTCCGCACGACTTTTGCACGATCGCGTCGAGCCGACGTTCCCGTGCAGTGGGCGGCCTGCTGGTGGCCGGCTTGGGGACGGTTGGCGCCCACTTCGGGCGGCACACAAGGTTCGAGCGGGCCAGGTTGAGGGGCGAACCGTCGAGGAAGCGCACAGTCTGCCCTCGCGGTGGCTCCATGATGAACCGCGCGAGCGACAGTGAGAAGTCGCGCCATGAGTGCTGGCGATGCCCGACAGCGCGGTGATCGGTGGAGACCACCCCGGGCTTACCGTAGGGGTGCTCCACGTGCCAGACGGGCGTCAGGCCGCACGCCGCGGTCCAGTCGTTCTCATCAATTCGCACGGCGTGTTCGTTGCCTTGCTCGTCTTCAAGGACGATCGTCAGAACGCGCACGGTCTCGTATTGGTCTGTGGGTTCGGCGTGGTCTGGAGTTGCAGCCGCTTGATGTGCGGCGGCATGGTCAATGGTCATGGGTTGGTCCTGAGAGTGCCGCGCGGTGGCGGCGGGTGACATGACGGCGCGCACTGGCGGCGCGGTGGTCCTTGAGAGATTGTCAGGCAGTCGGGCTGGATGCCGCAGCGGCATTCGCAGCAGCCATCGCAGCGAGCAGACTTCTTTCACGCTCCCTGCGGGTTTCCTGTGCCGCCTTCGGCAGGGCCGCACGCGTGCCGACGATCAGATTGGCTCGGCGACAGTCAAACCGGTCTCCGTTGGCAAACCCGACCATCATTCCAGGCGCCGGCTGTGTGATCAGGCGAGACAGGAACAACATCGTGCCGTTGCCAGTGCGCCGAACGATCTCGACGGCAATGCGGCTGGTGCAGACGACATACTCGACGCCACCAACGCGGTGAACCTGCCACCATGGGGAGACGGTTTCGCTGACGGTGCGCCAGTCTGCCTCATCAAGGATGACCTGCCGGCCGGTCCCGTGCATGCCGTTGAGTTCGACGGAGACGGCCGGCACCCCGTCGTCGGACTTGAAGCGGCGGACCTTGGGCAGTTTGTGTTGTGTGATGGTCATGGAGGAGTCCTTTGGCCGCGTTGTGGGCGGCGTTGAGTTGAGTTTTGACGAGACCGCATGAAGGCACCGAGCGCCTCGGGTCATCCGAGGGGACATTTAGTGTCCGGGACTTCCCGGCTGGGCTTGGAGCAATCCTCCGGGTCAACTGAGGGGACAATTAGTGTCCGGGTTTGGTGAGAGTTTAGAAACGGGGGTCTGCTACCTGCGGACGGTGGCAAGTCGTTGCGTTTTCACGTATGGCGCGTCCATCTTTCGGGCAGGACCGCGTTGACGAACCCTACTGACGCTGAGCGTGACGTTGCGATCCAAGGCCGCCTCAGGGTCGGGCGCTACGTTCGCGAATTACGAGAGGACCTGGCGTTGACGCAGCAGGAGCTTGGCAGTCTGCTTGCCCTGAGCGTGGGCGCAGTCAGCCGCGTAGAGAATGGGGCGTGCTCGATGCCCACCTATCGGGCAGCGGACTTCGCACGCACGCTCGCGGTGGACGCTCAGGAGTTCGCCTTGCTGGTCCTGGGCTTCATGGAGCCGCAACTGTTCGGCCTGATCTTTCCGACTGCCACGCTGGAGCCTCTCGCGGTGCCTGCCGAGGACCTGAGGCGCGCCAACGCTGTCCTGAACCGCCGCGCAGTGCTCAAGCGACGCCAGCGCGCGAAAGCCGGCTGACACATGCCGCCAGTTGCTTGACCTCAATGCAGGGCTCAAAGCGCGCATGGATGAAATAAGCACCGCGCAAGGCATTCTCCGCTGTCACCCTGCCACTCTCAGGCACCAGCAAAGCATCATGTAGCGGCAGCGCCACCACCCCGCGCGCGATCGCGTAGTCCAGGGCAGCCGCAAGGGCCACGCTCTCCAGATATGCCAGATGCTGACCAGCGGCCCACTCGATGCCTTCGGGCGGCGGGTTCTCTCGTAAGTCTGCCGGCAGGATGGCCGGAATGTCTGCCATTGCCGGATACGCGGCCAGCAACGCCGCACGCATGGTCCGCGCCGCGATGGCCCTCAACGCCGGCTCCGTGTCATCTCCCCACTGCTTCATCAACTGGCCGGCGCCGAACGACTGGACACAAAAAGCCTTGACGGCCTCACGAGGCAGGTCTGGCAGTATGTAGGGGTCGGCGGGGATGGGCGCTCCATTGCAGGTGAGCGCCAGGAAGATCGAAAGCTGGGACGCCTTCACGTCAACTTCAGCAACCGGTTCACCATTGATCCGCATGGCCGCACGGGCGGCGCGCTTCATATTCTGGCAGGTGTCACTTCCACCAGTGGCGTAGAGACGGCCACCGAGGCGAATGTCGCCGCTGAACTTGCGCTGAAAAACGGGGAAGACACAGCCCGTAAACGACGCGCGCGCGACGTGATCGTTGAGCCGCTTCACATGGTGCTGCATTGCCCCCACCGTCGAATCCTGCACGCCTGCGTTCATCGGTGATGTCCAGCCCTCAAACGGGGCGATCCTGACCAGGTGGGCATCCTTGACGGGCCTTGGCGACGCCTGAGCGGCTTTGGAGATTTGCCAGTGGTCATCAGGGTCCACCAGGACTCCATGGGCGTCTGCAAGCTCCTGAAGCCGCTCTGCCGCCCATAGGCGTGTCGGGTGGCCTTCGCGCGCTCCCGGTGTCTGTAGCCCCTTGCTGCCCTTACGCGACTTGACGAGGCCCGCAGCCTCAAGCGCCCTCACGCGAGACCAGAAAGCATCCCAGCCAATCGGCGCCTGCTGCCACATCGCCCCAGCCTTGCCCAACTGAGCCGACACGATCTCAGGGCCATGCAGCAGCCCCGCCAAGATCGCACCGAACTCTGATGCGAACTGGCGACGCTTGCCAGGACCGATCGGGCGGGGTGTGGCGCCCCTTGATCGCACGGGCACACTGTGGGGTTCCGCGAGGCTCGTTACGGCCGCCACCAGCGCCTTCGCGGCATCAGTGGCAGGCTCCCGGTTCAAGGCGATCCAGCGCGCGCCTCGTAACTCTGCGTTGGTCGGTTCGATCGTCATGGCGGGTCCTGTGCTACATGCCACAACGGCTGTCGTGATGAAATCCCCCTACTGCGGCCTCGGGTCCCCTTGGGATACATAGAGACACCTGAGGCCTCCTCAGGTGTGCAGGGCAGTGTTGGAAAGGGGAGCGGGCAAGGGCTGACAGAGGGAGAAGCACCGGGCAGCCTCGCGACCGCCTAGGCCTCAGTGACAACCCAGCGATCTCGCGAGGGTCCCGGTAAGGCCGTTGCGGAGTTGCCCTTGATGGGCAACAGCACAGGGCACCCCCTGCGACCGTCTCCAAGCTCAACGGTCCGAACAGTCCCGTGACGAGCGCGCTGCGATTGCTCCGCGCGGCACACTCGGGTCGAAACGACGGGCGATGCTGACGACGTATGATCGGCCTAGCGAGGGCCTGAGGAGACGTTGAGGGGCGGTCAGGTGTCGCGAAGTCGCCCCATTGCTGAACTGGCCAGCGGCCCGGACTGAGTGTTGGTATGCCAGCGCGCCCTGTGAGCGACGGCTGGGTTTCTCGTCTGTGGCAGGTCTCCCTAGGTGGTTCTAAGGGAGGCGTGTGGCAACCTGCGTCGTCGGAGGTTAGGCGGCTTGAAGATGTCGTTGTTCGTGTTGGGCTACTTCACGGGCGGCGCGCAACGCCTCCCACATCGTGTTGCGGGATGGCCCGAACTCAGAATGCATGCCGCACGTGGCGCGCCATGTCCCGCCTGCCTCAGTCTCAACCCAGCCGTGCAACCCGCCCAGATCGTGCTCAGACTGGCGCGCCGGATCGACAGGAAAGGGCTGCCAGATGCGGAGTTCCCGGATAGTGTGCTGCGGCTTCCAGTTCGGAAGGTCATGCCGTGCCGCGTCTTCCAAGGCTTCCGGCAGTGTCGGAAACGCCGCGCGCCAGACGAGCGGCGGATAGTAGCCGGTCAAAAACTCAGCGACACGCCACTGACCATCATCGGTGCGCCTGAAAAGCCAACCCATTGCGCGGTCGCGATGACCATTCCGCCCGTTGAACTCCACACTGCAGAATGGCAGTTCGACCTTACCATCCGGTAACTCGTTTGCGCTCATCATGCCTTCCTCATTCTCCTCACGCGTCACAATGACAGCGCGGGAGTCGGAACGATAAGCACAGACCGACTCCACTGAGAATCCCTAAACGCAGCCTCACGATCACGTCGTCATGACTCGGCTAACAAAGGGCACGCCCGCCGCGATCACCGCGCCCACCATGGGCCGGTTCAACGCCCGTGGCTGTTCGTTCGCGCGCGCCTGTCAGTCCGAAAGTCGGCTATCGCCCCAGGCCACGGAAAAGGGCGTCTATGCGGGCCGATAGCCCGTGAACATCGTTCAAAGTCTAGAGCGTGGCCTCAGAACCTCGCCTCACGGCGCGCCTTCCCTACGGCCCCGACGTGTCCACGAACTGGTGCAGCAGCCCGCCAAAGGCCAGCGTCATCAGCGGCCCCATAAGCGCGCCCGTTATGCCCATCGCCAGGTCACGCCTCATCCGTGAGGTAATGACCAACCTAGCGCCATCAGAAACGCCATACCGCTCGCTCCCCTCGCGTTCCAACTTCGCGTAGTCCGGCTGCCTTTCCACAAAACATCGGGCGGTAGCTGCGAGGGCTATGCCCCAGGCAATGCCAATTGGACGCACGCCCAGAGGCGCCACAAACCAAGCCCACATCTGGGCAAGGGCTACTCCCCGAAAGACAACGGCGAAAGGTGCCACCAGCCACAAGGCTACGAACGTCCACATTGCCCTCTCCAGGCGCCGTCAAGTTCGGAACGATACACAAGGGGCGCGATCAGGCCACACGGCGTCCTTACAGCCTGCCCCTTGTTCCCGTCCTGTTCTCCATGCTCCAAGGGCCGTCATGCCCGATGGAACGCACGACAGCCGGCGCCGCGAAGCCCTGCTACGGCTGCCCCTCGGGGACCTGATCGCGTGGCATCTTGTCTGCACCTGCTCAGGCTGTGGGGAGGACCGGAGAGTGCCCTTGGCGGGCCTTGTGACACGGTTCGGGTCCAATACGTCCCTGGTGTTCCTGCTAGGTCGCCTGCGGTGCCGCGAACCGGGATGCCGGCGCGCTCCTAGTGTGGTCAGGTTGCGGAACCGCAGTCCTGGGGACCGCAACGGGCCTGCTCTGGTAGACGTGCTGGTGAAAGGACAACCGGCGCGATCGCCCTGAGGGCAGCCCCGGCCTTGCTCACGCGCTTGCCGCTTCGATCCGCCCCAACGCGCGCTTGACGGCCGTTGCGGTCCAGGCGCCGCCGCGGGGGGTCTGTGCGCCCTCTGCGTTCAGGGCCTTGGCAACGGCGTTGAGGCTCGCAGCAGCCCCAAGCTTGGCCTGAACCTCGGCAATGAGATCGGCAGCTGACAGCGCCACCACATCGGCCTGTGCAGCGCGCTTGGCGCCGCCTTCAGCCCCGTAGCGACGCGCATTGTCCGCAGTGTGGCGGAAACCCCGATCGCCCCCCAGGGCCACGCCACGCGCCTTGAGTTGACCCAACGCGGCCTTAGTCCGCTCAGAGATCAAGCCGGCTTCCAACTGTGCGACTTCAGCCATGATGCCCAGAAGGAAGCTTCCGGTGGCCCCCTTGGTCGCAGGGAGGTCACAAAACTCGACGGGCACGCCAGCGCGCATCAGGGTCCGCACAAAGGCGCTGTCTCTCGCCAGACGGTCGAGCTTGGCCACCAGGAGCGTAGCGCCCATGACGCGGCACCTGTCCAGTGCCTTGCGCAACACTGGACGATCCACGCGCTTGCCGCTCTCGACCTCAACCATCATGGGCAGCAGCAGCTTGTCGTCATGCCGCAGGTGGCGCCGGATCGTGGCTTCCTGGGCTTCAAGACCAAGGCCGCTTTGACCCTGGCCGTCTGTGCTCACTCGGCAGTAGCCCACGTATGCCGTCATGTGACCCGCTCCGTCCCGCGCGGCGCCCGAGTGGCCCCGACAAGTGGAAGATGGCAGGCGATCAGGCCTGTGTCAATAGCTCCAACGTTCGGTGAGGGTTTTGACACAGCGGTTTTGCGTTGACTGGATTCGGCGCATCCGATTAGCAGTTGGGGAATGCAGAACGTAGGTGGAACATGCGAGCGTTGATGAATGTGTCCTCTGAATCCAACGCTGAACTTGAGCGATACGTGGAAACCCTAGCCGAGAGATATTGCGCTAACCCCAGGGAGGGCCGTGAAGCCGGCTTCGTGCCGGAATACGGGGGCACGCCGTCTCTCCAGGTTGGCGATGCAGTTGGCACACAGTCCACTCGCAGCGACTACGACGCCTGGCTTTACGGGGTGGCCAGCAACGTCCTAATGACGGGGACCTACGAGATTGTGGATTTGGTCGGGGGAAGGGCAAAGCTATTCATTTAGGAACACCGCCTACTACGCCCACCCTTCGACCCCAGCCAGCCATCCGTCCACCGCGCCACCGTTGCGCTACCTCGTCACCATGCAGCAGTCGCCGGTCATCGTGTGGTCGTCGTGGTCGTCATGCGTCGCGCTGTTTGGTTGTCGTCGTGCTGTGTCGTCGCGTCGCGTCGCGTTTTTCTCGTCGCCTGTCTGCACCCCACCCGGCATTCTCTGGAGAGCCTTTCAAAGAACCCGGAGTAAAGCCTCGAAGCTAATACTGAAATCGGCTCATCGCGCGCGGAGTCCCTGGAGATTTCATCTGGCCGCCTGGAGACCCCACCCCGGGTCTCTGAGCCGATTAGCCGGGAAGGGGAGTGGTCGAAACGCTTTAGGGTCCCATACGCCAGGAACAACAAACCAAACTCGCCGTTGCTGGGTGTTCAAACTGGTGATACAAAGAGGCAATAGGGCGTGATCGTAAGTCTTTGACGAAGATACAATGTTGCCTGCCGCGCACGGGTCCAGGTCCCCCAGCCAAGTTTTTTGCGTGCGAGAAGCGACTGGCCTGCTGATTATCGGGGTCCTTCACGGACGGCCATGGTGACTGGCCGTCTACAGGCCGCCGTGTTCACCCGGGCCGGGGTGGTGACAGGGTTTCGCGTGCGCGCACGGCCAGGCCGAAAACGTTCGGCCTGGCCGTGCGCGCAGGCGGTCAGATGACGCCGCGGGCGCGCAGCACGTCCAGCTCGGCCTGCACGGCGGCGAGGCCCTTGGTCGTGTAGAGGATCAGGATGCGCTCGCCGCTGAGGTAGGTGAGCGCCGGGTTGCGATACCGGGTGTTGTAGTCGGCCGTCTGCACCGGATCGTAGCCGTACTGGGCTGCAAGCTTGGCCAGGATCACCTGGCTTTCGGTGATCGCCGGGATGCTGAACACGAAATCCGCGTCCGACAGGTTGTGTATCTCGTACTCGACAAGGAGGTTGGTCTGCCCCGCGGCGTTCAGCCCGACCGTGTCGGGGCTGCGCAGCGCCGGCAACCGCAGATGGCCGGCATTGTCGGCCACGAGGTAGCCGCGCGCCACCGGGTCGACCTGGGCGATGATGGCGGCGGTGCGGAGCCAGTTCACCACCTTGAACTCGTTGCCCAGCGTGGGTGCGCTGTGGGCGGAAGCCTGGGTGACGATGAAGGCGGCCGGCAGCTTGCGGGCCATCGATTCGGCCAGGCTGAGGATGTGATGCCCGCCGGTCCGGCTGTCGCCGGCCGCACCGTAATTGTCCGTGTTACCGTTGCCGCCGAAATTCAGCTCGGTGAATTCCGTGCCGTCCGCGTTCCACTGGAACACCAGCGTCTTGGCCCAGTCGTGCCACATCGGCGCCGCGACCACCGCGTCGTGGTCGATCTCCAGGTCGCCGTGCGGGGCCGGGGCGGGACTGAAAGGCGGCAGCGGCGCCACGTGCGGCAGCTTGTCGCCGCCGACGACGCCGTAGTTCAGCTCGTAGTTCTCGGCAAAGCCGAGCGCGCTCGACAGGTTGAAGGATTCGTGGACTGACAGGCCGCCCGGATAGGATTGGTGTCCGCCGAAATTGCTGCCGGGGGCCACGCCGAACGCCTGCGGCAGATGCGGGCAGGCGCTGCCGTCGTCGCGTACGGGCGGGAAGACGCCGGCGGCGACGCCGCCCTGGATCGACGCCCCGTCAGCGGGGTTGTAGAGGCCGGCGGCCAGAAGCTGGGCCAGGATCGCCTGCTTGGCCGCATCGGTCAGGTTGGCGCGATGCGTGACGCAGGTGGCCGGGTTGAACAGCGCGTCTTCCGTCTGCTCGCGCAGCGTGATGTTGCGCACCGTCGAGATCTGCTGGTTGAGGCGCTGCAGGGCCGTCGTCACCAGGGGCGAGTGGCGGGCGAGCTGCGTCGCTGCACGGTTGCCTGCTCCCGGCACCGTCTGGTCGGCGGCTCGGGCGGCCGCCGGCGCCGCCATGACGAGAGAAACTGCGCCTGCGCGCAAGACGATATGCCAACCCACGACGGTCTCCGTTCCGGTGAGCGCGGAGGCCTAGCAGCGCCCGGTTGCAGCCGTGTGACCGATCGATGAAGTCTTGGCGACGGAAAGGATCGCGTCTGCAAGGTTGTTGTCTTGATCTGGCCTGTCATCAAATCGTCCTTTGCCACGGTGCGTGTTTGGCGAGAGAAGGCGCACGCAAAACGGGAGACGTGACGTGACAATTACACCTTCGACGCTGCGCAACGCCGGCCTGGCTGCGGCGATCCTAGCCGCCGGCACCACGCCGGCCAAACAGGCGCTGGCCTGGGGACATAGTGGCCACGTCTTCATCGGACAGGCCGCCACCAACGCGCTACCCAAGGAAATCCCGTATTTCGTACGCTCGTTCCTGTCGATCTACGACATCGGCGAACTGGCCGCCGAGGCCGACGTCTCGAAGGATTCGGGCGACGCGGCCACGCCCGGCAGCGACGTGCACGATTTCGAGCGCGATCCCGGCCATTACATCGACATGGACGAGAACAGCTACGTGATCCCCTACGCGGGATACCCGGAAGTCGCGGCACTTCAGCTGTCGAACCTGCTGGCCCCCAGCCAGGGCCGTCGCGACTTCGACACGCTGCTGCGCCAGAACGGCAGCAACATCACGGCCGCGACGCAGTACAGCGGCTACCTGCCCTTCAACATGACCGACCAGTGGCAGCAGATACGCAAGGATTTCGCCTACATCCGTGCCTTCAGCGCCGCCATCGCCAACCCGCAGACCGCAGCGCCCGACGTGGTGTACTTCCAGAAGGAGCTGACGCTCCGCAAGACCATCACCAAGCGCGACATCGGCTACTGGGCGCATTTCGTGGGCGATGCCAGCCAGCCGCTGCACGTCTCGATCCACTACAACGGCTGGGGCAACTACCCGAACCCGAACGGCTACACGACATCGGGCATCCACGCCGCGTTCGAGGGCTACTTCGTCAAGGCGTTCGTCACCGAGGCCGACATCGCCGCGGCGATCGGCCCCTACACACCCTGTCCGGCCGTCACGGGCCTGTCGAGCTGCCCCGGGATCGAGCCGCGGGTGCGGTCCTACCTGCAGCAGACACTCAATCAGGTGATCCCGCTCTACGAACTGACCAAGGCGCTGGGTAACGGCAATCCCTGGACGACGACCGCGCCGACGGCCGATCAAAAGGCGTTCGTGGTCGCACGTCTCGCCGCCGGCGCGCAGGAAATGCGTGACGAGATCGTCGATGCCTGGCGGTCTTCGGACACGATCTACGTCGGCTACCCGCTGATCAAGGTCTCCGATATCGAATCCGGCGCAGTGGTGTGGAGCGCCAGCCTGTTCGCAGGGGATTGATGCCGCCGAAGGCAGAAAACTTCTGTTTACCTGTCAAGTGTCTGTCAAAACCTCCGCGACAGCATAACCAAAAGTTTTTTGCTTCTTTTTTCAAGAAAGAAGTGCGTTTTTCCTTCTAGTGGCCGTCAGGCGCTGGCCTCGTCGACAGTCGTCAGCGCAAACGCTTCGTCGGCTGGAACAGCGATGTAGTCCACCTGCTTCTGATTGTGACGATGCAGGACGCGCACGACGTAGCCCAGGGCGTGGAACTCCGCTTCCACGTCCTGGAACGGCACGCCGAACGCCTGGCTCAGCTTCTGCTCCCACTCGAACACCACCCAGGGACGGCAGCGGGCAATCGTTTTCATGCCACCCATGAGCACGGCTCCGTCGTTGCCCTGCACGTCAACCTTGATGAACGCCAGGTCACTGAGCTCCAACCCGTCCAGCGGCCGCATCGGCGCCTCGCTCAGACCTGTTCCATCGCGCACGAAGCTGTAGGCGCCGAGGTTGCTGGCGTGTCTCGGCGCGAAGTGACCGTCATCATCGAGCGGCAGGGGTATTTCCTGCCGTTCGCTGGGAGCCAGCGAGACGGTTCCCTCGGAGGCGCCCAGCGCCTCGCGACGAACCTCCACCCGCTCGGAAAGCCCGTTGAGCAAGACGTTGATGCGCAGCAGCGTGGCGTTGAACGCGTTCGGTTCGAAGCTGACCACCCGATCGAACAACGCCGCAAGCGCCACGGTGACCAGCCCGAAATGCGCGCCGACGTCGACCGCCAGCGTGGCGGGTCCGGCACTGCGCTGCCGTACCACCGTCACCGCGCGCTCGGCGGCACCGATGATGTGTGCATCCCAAACGCCGTCATGCCGCACCGTTTCGGAAATGAGCTCGCCGGCCTGCAGCAACAGGATGGCGTTCTGCACCGGGGCCAGGAACAGGCCGTGCTGCAAGGGCCCGAGTTGGGCCTGCAAGCCATCCAGCCGGGCCTCACGGTCACGCCCGTCCGCGGCCACCCGGTCCAGTCGGGCGCCCGCCTCGATCATGCCGTTCTCCAGCCCAAGCAAAGTAAGCCCGGTTGTCCTGTTATCGGCGATCAGGCTGTCCAGGGCGCGGCGATGATCGCCGGACGCCGCCTGCAACCTGTCCAGGCTGGCAGCGAGCGCGTCACGCGCTGCCTGCACCTCGTCGAGCGTCTTTTGCGCGCGCTCCTCGACCCAGACATGCCTGTTCCCAATGGCAAGCAACTCGGAACGCACACGCGTGTAGGTCAGCGTCAGGCGTTTGACATCGGCAGCGCCGGCGGCCAACGCGTCGAAGCGTCCTTGCCGCCTGTCCTCGCCCGCTTCCAGCAGATCCAGCCGGACCTCGATCCGGTCGAGCCTCGTGGTATCCACAGGTTCGGGGGCGGCCACCGGGGCCTGTGCGCGCAGCTCGGCCAACTCGCCCTTGAGCATGCCGATCTCGGTGGTCAGGGCGGCTGACGCGGCCTTCAACTCGGCTGCGTCCCCTTGCAGCCCGTCCAACCGCTCCGCAAACGCGTCTCGGCGGCGGCCGTCGGCCTGCTCGACGACCAGTCGATCAACCCTGCGTTGAAGCTGCAGCGCTGACGTGGCGGCCGACTGCGCCTGTTCGAGCGTGTGGAAGTGGAACGGCCGAACGAACGGCCACACCAGCCGCCTGATCAGCCGCACCAGTCCGGAATGTCGGTTGGGCCGGAAGCCGGCATCGATCAGCGCCGCCTGTGCCAGGGTGACGGATCGGGCGCCCGCCTCGGGCGGTGCGGGGGCGGTGTCTTTAGCCATGCGGGCGAGCCCTCCAGGTTTCGGTGAGAACGGCCAAGGCCGCTTCCATCGAACGAGGTCGCATCGGCGGCGCGGACGCCTCCTTCAGCGTCGCCTCTATGCTCAGCAGCGCGTCCTCGAAACGGAGGAAGCGCCTCGCCGTCGCCTGCGCACGCTCGCGCATCGCCGTCCGTTCGGCCGACGGCATCGAAACGACACGCAGCATCGCGGCCTGCAGGCTGGCCGCGTCGCGGGCCGTCTTGAGACAGTCCACGCCGTCGAGGAACCACTCCGACGCGCCGATGCCGAAGGTCATGACCGGGATGCAGCCGGCGATGGCGGCTTCGGGAACCACGAACCCGAACGGCTCGCGATGGGCGGTGGGGAACAGCAACGCGTCGTACTGCGGCAAGAGCGGCATCAGCAACGCTTTCCGAGGGGCGCCCTGGTAACGCAGATGATCATGCAGCCGCAACGCCGTGAGTCTTTGCAGGGTCATGCCAACTTCGCCTGCGCCGTAGATGTCCACGGAAAAGGCCGCACAGCCGCCATCAAGCAGCAGCCGGCAGGCATCGAGCATGATGTCCACGCCCTTGTGACCCGCGATGCGCGAGGCGAACACGAAGCGGATCACCTCGTTCTCGCGTGATACGATCGGCGCTTCGGCAGCGCCGTCGAACCAGCCGGGAACGATCTTGCCGTGGCGCACCACGCATCCCAGCGCGTCCTCGACCTCGTCGCGCAGGGATTGCGACATGAACAGGAACCGTGACAGGTCTGGCCAGTCCGCGGTGGAGAACACACGGTCGAAACCGCGCTTGCGGCTGGGATCGGCGCACAAGGTCGCGAACACGTTGTCCATGAGGTAGACCACCGGACACATGCCGCTCGCCACGAGCAATCGCAGGATGGACGGTGCGCCCAGCCCCGCAAGGTTGAAGCACAGCACGGCATCGGGCTGGAACCTCTGCAGGAACCCGGCCAGGTCGCGCAGATTGTGGGCGATGGCACCCGCGCCGAGCCGGCACCGCTCGTGAACCTCGTGCGGTGAACGACTCGGTTCCACGCAGTCGAGGCTGCGATGAATGACGGGCGCGCCTTCGCCGATCAGGTCGCGGCCCGAATCGTCGAAGAAGTAGCTCGACGTCAGAACGTGGATCTCGTGGCCGCGCCGAGCCAGGCCCGATGCGACTTCGGAGGCGCCGAGTTCGTAGCCGCCCATGAAGCCGGGCGGGTAGAGGTTGCTCAGGATCAGGATGCGCATGCGGTTTCGAACGCCATCATGCCGAGAAGCTTGCCGCCCACCGACGCCAGGCCAAATAGCCTGTCGACAGCTTCATGCATCTCCACGGCGGGGATCATCGCGCGCGCGCCGCGACCGGCCTCGCGCAGCAGGGCGGAAAGCTCGGACGCGCTGCGGAACACGACGCATCCCGGTACGACCGCGAGTTCGGGCAGGCAGGCTGCATCGCTGACCAGCGTAGGCGCACCACTGGCAAGCGCTTCGAGCGGCGCCAAACCGAGCAGTTCGGGTTTGCGGGCGTAGCGGCCCAGATAATCGGTGTGGGTCGACGCGTGCACGAACGTGCCAGCCCGGTGAAGCAGACATTGCACGCCCGCATCGTCGAGATCTTCGGTAAACGTCACGTCGCGGCCCTTGGCGCAGTCGCGCAGGTAGGCAAGATAGGCGCTGTCGTAATGCTGGCCCACGATGGTCAAGGACATGCCGTGCGGGAGTGCCGCGATGACACGATCGTGGCCCTTGTGCGGCAGGATACGGCCGACGGAGACCACCAGCCCGGGCTCCCGCGGTGGCGCATCGCGCCGTGGCGGCCGATGCAGCTGCGTGTCGACGGGTCCGCGAATGAGATGGACCGGAACCGGCAACCCCTCGAAAGCCGATGCACCGAACGTGCTGAGCGCGTGTATGGCGTCGTAGATCGTCATGATGTCCGGGTTGTAGGCCAGCATGGGCGCTTCGCCGGCGCCGGCGTCCGAGCCGAACACCCGCTTGCCCAGCAGGCGCGCATGCGCCGCCACGAACAACCCGACCGGGGTCATGCACTGATGGACGTAGACGGCGTCGGCCGGGCGCAGCCGTGCGGTCAACTCGTCGGCGTCGAGGCTGTGGACGTCCCACGCCTGTCCGACGATGGCTTGGTAACGGTCCTTGCCGCCGCCCACCGACGAGCGGCCGTCCAGTGCCAGCAGCGTGGTGGTCAAAGCCAGGCCGGCGTTGGCCGCCGCGAGGCGGAGGGCCTCGTCGATGTACAGCGCTATGCGCTCGCCGCCGCCGATGACGCCCTCGCGGGAATACGACGTGGTCGTGACTTGTACGATGTGAGGCGAAGGGATTGGGTGAGGCGAAGGGATTGGGTGAGGCGAAGGGATTGGGTGAGGCAAAGTGACCGGCATGTCTAGGATCGAGGCCCGGACACCGACGGAGGCGCGTAAGCCGGACGCTCGGGCGTGACCGACCGGCCGAAGCTCGATCCGAGGCGATTGCGCGTGGCGCTTTCGTTGAATTGCCCCGTCACGTTGCCGGGCGAGAACGCCGAGACCGGGGCGCTGTTCGCCGAAGAGGGGCGGGGTTGCCGCGCGGCCATGGCGCCGAGCTCCTGGTTCAGGCAGGCATAGCTCTGGGCACTGCCGACAGCCACGTCCACGCAGGCCTGCTGCTCGCCGCCTGGCGGGTCAGCGGCGCGCGCGGCCGTGGACACCAGCAACCCGGCCGCCAGCACCCACGATGCGCGGGCCCGCGCGCTCACGGGCGCGCCCAACTGCGCCCGCGCGCTCACGGCGCGCCAAGCTGCGAAAGCTGGATTTCGTTCAGCTGGATGGGCGCCTGGGCCAGCAGCGTGTTGGCGTAAGCCTGCTCGCCGGCCGCCTGCTTCTGCTGCCGCAGCGCGCGCACCAGGGCAGCGCGAACGGTGGCGAGCGGCGCCGGACCCGCCGGCCGCGTCGCGATCAGCTGCACCACGTGGCAGCCGTTCGGCAGGCAGATCGGTGCGCTGCTGGCGCCCTCCTGCAGGCCGCTCACCACCGCCCTGACCGCCGGCTCGATCTGCGTGTCGGGCAGCCAGCCGAGATCGCTGTAGACCGCCCCATGCAGGCCCGAGGCCGCGCGGGCCAAGCCTCCGGACCGGGAGGCGTCGCGCCCCAGCGCGGCCAGGCTGCGGCGCGCAGCGGCTTCGGGGGCCTGTGCCGCCGGCACGAAGACCTGCGCCAGGTGATAGGCGCGCGGCTGCATCAGGCGGGGCTTGGCCTGCTCGTAGGCGGCCTGGATGTCGCTCTCGGCCGGGTAGCCGGCCGGCACCGAGGCCTGGGCCGCCAGGAAGCTCTGGCCGATGGCGAGGTCGCGCGCCTGCTGCGCCAGGGCTGCGACGTCGGGTTTTCGGTCCCATCCCTGCGCGTCTGCCTGACGCAGCACGGCGCGCTGCAGCAGAACCGTGCGCAGCAGGCCGGCCAGCTCCTGCGGACTGTCGAACCTGCGGCGCGCCTCGGGGTCGATCGACGCCAGCATGGCGCGGGCCTGGCTCAAAGTGATGCGGTCGGCACCGCGTTGCGCCACCACCGGATCGTCCGCAGCCAGGCCGGACCCGGCTACCGCCAGCCCCAGCAAGGCTGCCACCCAGCCCGGGTTGGACCGGCGCCGCCCTGTCCCTCGGCAGCCGGACGCACACCGCCTAGTTTCGCCTGGGGGAAGGTACGTATTCCTGGTCGCGTATCTTGTCATCATAGTCTTGGACCATGTTCTCCAGCTTCACCTTCGCCGATCCGATCAGCGGCTCGTAGCTGCGCAGCAGCAGCGAACGGAAGCTCTGGCTTTCATAGAGGTGCAGGATGCTTTCGGAAACCTCGACCAGGCGCTTGTTCTCGGCCCGGCACGTCTCAAGCGCGGCGGCATCGGCGGCACGCCCCGCCTGTGCCCGACGGCCCGCCTCGTCCAGCCCGCGGGCCTGCTGCTCCACGCCGCGATAGGCGAGCTGGAACTTGGCCAACGCCTGCTGCTGGGCGGCGAGCTGGGCGCGGCTGGCGGCCAGCTCCGCCCGCAGCTGTCCCAGTTCGGCCGGTGGCGGGGCGGGCGCCACGGGAGCGGGCGGCTTGGCGAGCGCCGCGTCCAGCTGCGTCTGCAGCGCCGCCTTGTCCTGCTGTGCCTTCTGCAGGTCGGCCTGCGCCTGTGCCGCCTGGTCCTGGGCGGCGCGCATCTGCGTCACGGATTGCCGAAGCGCATCCCGCAGGCGGTCCTCGTTGCCGTCGGCCAAGGCGCAAGATGGCACCACGACACCCGCGCAGAGCAGCAGGATGGCCCTGCGCATGCTCAGAAGCTCGATTGCAGGTCGAGCTGCACGACATCGTTGCCGTCGCGCGGGCCGGATACGGCCTGCGCGCTGAACCAGCGCAGCGACAGGTAGGTGTCGCGGGCGAGCCCAAGGCTGCCCGTCAGGATGTATCCCTCCGCGTTCGTGCCGCCGAGGTGGAAATCGGCATCATTGATCGAGTCGAGTGTGGAGTCGGTTTCCAGGTACTTGTAGGCGGCGCTCACGTTCCATTCCCATCGCCGGTGGATCGTCAGGTCGCCGGCCGTGGCCTTGACCATGAACGCGGTGTCGCCGCCCTGGTAGAAATCGTTGTTGCCGAGGTTGTTGGCCGGCCCGATCGGCCCCTGCGCCGGCCCGTGCGCCAGGATGGTGCGACGGTCATAGGCGAGGTTCTTCAGGTACTCGCCCTCGATGGCCACGTCGAACGGGTGGTAGGACGTGATCTCCACACGCGGATGCACCTCGAGCACCGCGAACTTGGACGCCAGCCCGTAATATTGCGGGTTCACCGGGTTGGTGGCGCCCGGCACGTTGACGATGTTGCGCAGCGCATAGACCGTATTGCCGAACTGCTGGAACAGCAGTCGCGTGTTGTCGGTGTTGCAGACATAGGGCGCACCCGTCCCAAGCGGCGGGTCGCATGGCCGGGAGACTGCACCCTGGATGCCGGTGAAATCGAAGAAGCCGACGCCGAGCTTGGCCAGCAGGTCGGGGCGCGTGCGCCACTGCCCGCCGCCCTGCACCGCGAGCATGTAGCCGTTGTCGCTCGCGAACTTCTCGTCCGAGTTGGTGGAGAAGTCGAACGCGCTGTTGAGGATCGGGAACACGCCGCCGGTGACGAACAGCCCCGTCGTGTCGCTGGTGCCGTGCTGGTACGAGGCGGCCAGGCCGTCGAAGCCGAGCTCGCTGTAGAACAGCAGATCCGTCGCGAAGAACGGGTCGGCGAACCGCCCGGCCGACACCGTCAGCCCCGGCACCCCGGTAAAGGTCAGGTTCGCCCGGTCGATATAGGCCGCGAACTTCGAGAAGTCGCCTGGCTGGCCCAGCGTCTGGTTCGGCGTGACCGGCCCCTGGTCGGAGCCCGTGCTGATCCGGAAATCGGCGGTCCATCCATCGTCGATGAACGCCTCCACGCCGATGCGGGCGCGAACCCGCGCACGGTCGCGGTCCTCGGTCGTGTTGAGGAAGGGCGGGCTGCCCTGGGCAAAGCTGCCGGCGCCGTAGTTGTTGGCATCGAAGGCCGAGCCGTTGTTGATCGACGCGAAGTTGATGAACTGGTTGTAGTTGCCCTGGTTGAAGCTGTCGCGCTCGTAGCGCACGCGCATGTCGCCGTACAGCTTGAACCGCTTCGTCCATTCCGGCAGCGCATCGGGCGCCGCCCAGCCCTCCTGCCTGGTCTCGTCCATGACCTGTGCGCGCACCTCGTCGGCGATCTGCTTGCGCACGAACTGCGGCACGTAGGTCACCCGTATCTCCCCTGGCTTGGACTGGGGTGCGGCCTCCGGCGCGGCTGCCGCCACGGGCGCCGGGACGGCGGCG